>CALULY010000005.1 GCA_944321635.1 uncultured Bacteroidaceae bacterium
GAGCCCTACATCCAGCAACTCTGCCGGATGCTCAACGGCATGGGAGCGAAGATTTCGGGCATTGCCTCCAACCTTTTGACCATTGAAGGCGTAAAGACGCTCAAAGGCACGACACACACCATCCTGCCCGACATGATCGAGGTGGGGAGCTTCATCGGGATGGCCGCAATGACGGCGAGCGAAATCACAATCAAAAACGTGTCGTATGAGAACCTCGGGATAATCCCCCAGAGCTTCCGCCGCCTCGGCATCAGACTTGAGCAAAACAATGATGACATCGTGGTGCCGGAGCAACACAACTACCAGATCGAATCATTCATCGACGGCTCGATAATGACCATAGCCGATGCGCCCTGGCCTGGACTTACCCCCGACCTGCTCAGCGTCATGCTTGTCGTGGCAACGCAGGCAAACGGCAGTGTCCTCATACACCAGAAGATGTTTGAGAGCCGCCTGTTCTTCGTAGACAAGTTGATAGACATGGGAGCACAAATCATCCTGTGCGACCCGCACCGTGCCGTCGTCATAGGACACAACCACAGGATGCAACTCATGGGAGGCAACATGACATCACCCGACATCAGGGCGGGCATAGCACTGCTCATCGCGGCAATGAGCGCAGACGGCACGAGCAGGATACACAACATCGAGCAAATCGACAGGGGATACCAGAACATCGAGCAACGCCTCAACGGCATCGGGGCAAGGATCACACGCATCTGACAAACGGCATGATCAACGAAGAAGACCTGACAAACATAGGAAAACTCGGCAAGCCGCACGGGGTGGACGGCGAGGTGGCATTCGTCTTCACCGACGATGCCTTCGACCAGGAGGGATGCGAATTCCTTTTCATCAAGATTGACGGCATCCATGTCCCGTTCCACATCGACGGATACCGCTTCAAGTCTGCGGCAGTGGCGATTGTAAAATTCGAAGGGGTGGACTGCATCGACGACGCCAAGCGGTTGCAAGGCATGGAGGTCTGGTGCGACAAGTCATTTGCCCGGGAGGAAGAGGACGAGCCGGAGCCTGAAGAAGCATTGACCGGCTATGAAATCCGCGACGCCAAGCTCGGCCACATCGGCACAGTCACGGGCATAGACGCACAGACCGAGAACATCCTGCTCCTGGGGGAAGACGACAATGGCGGCGAGGTCATAATCCCACTGCACGACGACCTCATCAAAGACATCGATGACGGCGGACGTGTCATCACATTTGACCTGCCAGACGGAATGATAGACCTTGACAAAGCGGTGACGGAAACCGACTGAACGGAAACGGCAACGGCAATGCAGAAAGGAAACAACAATACATTCTGGAAGAAAATCAAGTTCAAGTACAAGGTGCTCATCGTCAATTCCAACACACTGGAGGAAGTGGCAAGGCTGAGCATCTCAAAACTCAACGGTTTTTCCCTGATACTGTTCTCTGCACTGCTGATCTTCCTGCTCGCTTCCATAATAATAGTATTCACTCCCCTCAGGAACTACCTGCCAGGATATGTGAACAGCGAAGTCCGCTCGCAGATTGTCACCAACAAAGTCTACGCCGACTCCATCGCTGACGAACTGGCAAAGCAGGCGGCATACATCGACAACCTGAAAAAGATACTCGGCGGCGAAACGGCAACCGACACCGATTCCGCCATGACCACCGTGGCCACCAGCGTCAAAGACACCTTGTCAGGTCCGACACAAAGGGAACTGGACTTCAGGCGAGCCTACGAGGAAAACGAGAAGTACAACCTCACCAGCTCAATGATTTCACAGTCGAGGCTCAACGGACTGGCATTCTCGCGACCAGTAGCGGGCGTGACGGCGACGCCATTCGACCCGGCCAAAGGCAACAACGGCATAGACATCGCGACCGAGGCATCTCTGAACATTTGCGCACTGCTCGACGGCACGGTAGTCCTGACCACCTACACCGCAGGGCAAGGCTACACAGCAGTGATGCAGCACTCCAACAACCTCACATCCATCTACTCTGGCTGCGACATCCTGCTCAAGACCACAGGACAAAGCGTCAAGTCTGGCGAAGCACTGGCCGTCACACGCGACAAGGCAGGTGTAAACCTCCATCTCGAAGTGTGGCACAACGGCAAGCCCCTTGACCCAAACAAATACATAGCATTCTGACATGAAACAACTTGCGATATTAGGCTCGACAGGCAGCATCGGCAAGCAAGCACTCGACGTTGTGTCAAAGCACAACGACGAATACGAAGTGCAACTGCTCACCGCCAACGACAACTGGCAAGAGTTGGTGCGGCAGGCACGGCAGTTCGCCCCCGATGCCGTCGTCATAGCCAACGAGGCGCACTATGCCGCCCTCAAGGACGCGCTCGCCGACAAACCAGTCAAAGTCTACGCCGGCAGCGACGCGATCAACCAATGTGCCGCCGCCAAGCCGGTAGACATCGTGCTCAACGCCATAGTGGGATTTGCCGGACTGACGCCCACCATCAACGCCATCAAGGCAGGCAAGGTCGTCGCCCTCGCAAACAAAGAGTCGCTGGTCGTAGCGGGAGAGCTCGTCAACCGCCTTGTAGCCATGCACAACGCGGCGATAATCCCCGTGGACTCCGAGCACTCGGCCATCTTCCAATGCCTCTCGGGCGAGGTGGGCAACGAGGTCGAGAAAATCATCCTCACTGCATCGGGCGGCCCGTTCCGCCTAACGCCGGCAGAGCAGCTTGCCCGCGTCACCAAGGACGACGCCCTGCGCCATCCGGTCTGGAGCATGGGAGCGAAGATAACCATAGACTCGGCGACGATGATGAACAAGGGATTTGAAGTCATCGAAGCCAAATGGCTCTTTGGCGTGCCCGTCGAGGACATAGAAGTAGTGGTGCATCCGC
Source organism: uncultured Bacteroidaceae bacterium (assembly GCA_944321635.1). GTDB lineage: Bacteria > Bacteroidota > Bacteroidia > Bacteroidales > Bacteroidaceae > Avibacteroides. The sequence goes on from CALULY010000005.1 coordinate 2,867, forward strand.
AATCACTGGTGCACTCGATGGTACAATTCGCCGACGGGGCTGTAAAGGCGCAACTCGGGATGCCCGACATGAGGATTCCCATCCAGTACGCCCTCTCCTACCCCGACCGCATCCCTACAGACTGCGAGCGTCTCGACTTCACACGGCACGGCACACTCACCTTTGAACGTCCCGACACTGACAAGTTCCGCAACCTCGGCCTGGCCTACGAGGCGATGAGACGCGGTGGCAACATCCCCTGCGCGCTCAATGCCGCCAACGAGGTAGCAGTCCACGCCTTCCTGCATGACCGCATAGGGTTCATGGCAATGAGCGACCTGCTTGAGGAGGTGCTGGCAAAGACCAGGCACATCGCAAGCCCGACGCTCGAAGACTACATGGAGACCGACCGCATGACAAGAATAATGACACAAGAACTAATACGCTAAACCAACATGGAATCAATCCTCATCAAGACACTGCAACTCATAATGTCGCTGTCCCTGCTCATCGTCATCCACGAGTTCGGGCACTTCATCCTCGCCAAGCTGTTCAAGGTGCGGGTGGAAAAGTTCTGCCTGTTCTTTGACCCGTGGGTAACGCTGCTAAAGTTCCCGAGGAAACCACGCGAAGGGCAGACACAGTACTGCCTCGGCTGGTTGCCGCTGGGCGGATATGTCAAGATAGCCGGCATGATCGACGAATCCCTCGACCGCGAGCAGATGGCCCAGCCGCCAAAACCCTGGGAGTTCCGCACCAAACCGGCGTGGCAACGACTGCTGATAATGGTCGGCGGCGTGCTGTTCAACTTCCTTGCCGCCATCGCCATCTACTCGATGATACTGTTCCAATGGGGCGAGACGCGCCTTGCCAGCAACGCCCCCGACCTGGGCTTCGATTACAGCCCGACGGCGCTTGCGACGGGATTTGAGAACGGGGACATACTCCTCGAAGCCGACGGCCGCCCCATCACCGACGAGCAACGGATGCTCTACACGCCGCGCCGTGGGGGATTGTACCTCAACACCGACCTCCTGCGCACCATCGCCAATGCCCGCGTCGTCAAGGTCGAGCGTGACGGGCACGAAGCCTACGTGCACATCTCGGAAGAAACAGGGCAGACGATGATCATGGACTCCGTCTACTTCGCCTCCTACCGCTATCCCGCCGTCATCGACAGCGTGCTGGCAGGCGGGGCTGCTGATGCCGGCCTCGCCAAGGGCGACACCATCACCGCCATCAACAGGCAGGCGACAGCTTCGCTCAGCGACCTGTTCGCCGTCATCGGCGGACTGACCAATGAGGGGACGCACGCCGACACCATCACCGTCGCATACGTCCGCAACGGGCAAGCACTCACCGCGACTGTGGCCCTCAACGACAAAGGCAAGATGAACGCGCTGTTCAAGGACGGCGAGCGGTTCACGCACAAGGAAATCAGGCAATATTCGTTGCCCGGCTCCATCCCCGCCGGTGTGGCCTACGGTGTCAAGACGCTCAAGAGCTATGTCAGCGACATGAAATATGTGTTCACCGAGCAAGGGGCCAAGAGCCTCGGCGGCTTCGGGACGATAGCCAACATCTTCCCCCAGCAATGGGACTGGCAACGGTTCTGGGAGATGACGGCGTTCCTCTCGGTCATCCTCGCCGTGATGAACATCCTCCCCATCCCGGCACTCGACGGCGGGCACGTGTTGTTCCTCCTCTACGAGATAATCACCCGTCGCCGCCCCAGCGACCGCTTCCTTGAGCGCGCGCAAATCGTCGGCATGGTGCTGCTGCTCGCCTTGCTCGTCTTCGCCAACTGCAACGACGTGGTGCGCATATTCACCTGACGCGCCCGCGCCACCTCACACATCAGCACACTCCCTGCCCCGCCACGACGCGACGGCAGGGAGTTTTTTCAGATATGGTCCCGCCCCCATCCCCGCGACACGAGACGCGGCAAGCGGCTGCCGGCACGGTCGGGAGCGCTTCCCCTTTAGGGAATGAGCGGCAGGGCAGGCACCAGATCCTCCTGCCCCGCGAACACCTGCGAAAAGCCCCCGCCGCGCCGTCCATCAAACGAGGAGGTGGAGCCAACAAGGTCGGACGCAAAGCCGATGGGGTAAGGCATAAAGTCCAAAAGGGTCGGACATAAAGTTCATCATGTCCTGACATAAAGTATATTCAGAAGTTTTGTTTATATATTCAAAACTTCTGTTTATATAAACAAAAGTTCTGTTTATACATTCAAAAGTTTTGTTTATAATTTATGCGCCGGGCAATGTAAGTTTGTGCCTGACGTGGCAGGAGTTTATGCCTGTTGCTGTTGATTTCTCCCCCTTGCCCTGTTTGGCAGGAAGCAGCAGGATGGTGGTGGAGACACCCGGTGCGCGTCTCGCCATGTCAGCTGCATTCCTGGCTTATGTGAAAGGATAGGGGGCGGCTGCACAAAACAAAAGCCGCCAAGCATCTCATCCATGCTTGGCGGCTTCGCTTGCCGACGTGACGGGTCACGACCTCTTTATCAGGTTCATGAACTCCTCGCGCGTCTTGGCCTGGTTGAACGCTCCGGTGAAGTCGGACGTGGTGGTGATGGAGTTTTGCTGCTCCACGCCGCGCATCTGCATACACATGTGGCGGGCCTCGATGACGACCATGACCCCGAGGGGGTTGAGCGTCTCCTGGATGCATTGCTTGATTTGCAGTGTCAGCCTCTCCTGCACCTGGAGGCGGCGGGCATAGACCTCGACGACGCGGGCTATCTTGCTCAAGCCTGTGATGTGGCCGTTGGGGATGTAGGCGACGTGCGCTTTGCCGTAGAATGGCAGCATGTGGTGCTCGCACATTGAGAAGAAGTCAATGTCCTTGACAATGACCATCTGGTTGTAGTCTTCCTTGAACATGGCCGAGCGGAGGATCTCCTTGGGGTCGGTCCTGTAGCCTTTGGTCAGGAACATCATGGCTTTTGCCACCCTCTCGGGGGTCTTGAGCAAGCCTTCGCGCCCGGGATTCTCGCCGAGCAGGGCAAGGATGGCGCGGTAGTGGCTCATCAATCCGTCAATCGTCCCCTCGCCGCCATCGCGTCTGTCTGTCTCTTGCATTGGTGTTTACTCCTCTATTTTTATGACGATTTTTGACCTGATGATGGTGATGTTGTCAAAATCACCGGTCGCTTGCAGTTGCCTCATCACAGCGTCCGCCTCCTCGATAGTCCTGAAATCGCCCACGCGGCACAACCATCTTGGCGATTGGAACACTGTGTAGACCTCCATGTCGGGGAAGTCGCGCTTGGCAATGCCGGCCACGCGGTAGGCCTCGTCCTTGGCTTGGCGCGAGTTGTTGCCTGCGTAGAGCTGTATGCGGTAGCCTGCCGTCTCGATGGTCTTGCCGTCACGCGATGTGGTGGCGGTCTTGCGGCCGACGAGGGCGGCGACGTCCGCGCTCTGGGTTATGTGCACCGTGCCTTGGCCCGGGGTGTCCTTGGCGAGTTCGTCCAGTATGTCCTGCGCCGAGGCCGTCGAGGCGAGGAGTGCAGATAGGATGATGAGGGCAGTTCTCATTGGTGTGTAATTGAAAAAGCCACGGCGCGGATGCGACTTCGCGCCGTGGCTCGTGGTTGATGATCAGTTGAATGCGTCGATGATGCCCTTGAAGTCCGCGGCCTTCAACGATGCTCCGCCGATGAGCCCGCCGTCAACGTCGGGGTTGGCAAAGAGTTCCTTTGCGTTGGATGCCTTGCAGCTGCCGCCATAGAGGATTGAGGTGTTGTCTGCCACTTCCTTGCCGTACTTGTCAGCTATTGCCCTGCGGATGAAAGCGTGCATCTCTTGCGCCTGTGCTGCGGTGGCTGTCTTGCCAGTGCCTATGGCCCAGACAGGCTCGTAAGCGATGACGATCTTTGAGAAGTCCTCTGCCGTGAGGTCGAAGAGCGAACCAGCGAGTTGCTCATGCACTACCTCGTTTTGCTTGCCTGCTTCCCTGTCCTCCAACACTTCGCCGACGCAGAAGATCGGGGTGAGGCCGTTGTCGAGGGCGAGCCTGACCTTTACGGCCAAAGTCTCTATCGTCTCGTGGTAGTAGGCCCTGCGCTCTGAGTGGCCGAGTATGACATATTTTGCTCCGGTCGAGGCTACCATGGCGGCAGACACCTCACCTGTGAACGCGCCGGACTCCTTGTCTGCGCAGTTTTCTGCTCCCACACCTATCTTGGCGGGGTCAACAAGCGGAGTGACCGAGGCAAGATGGATGAACGGCGTGCAGATGACAACGTCGCAATTGGGCTTCTCGTTGGCCAACACTTCGTTCAACTCCTTTGCGAGGGCGATGCCTTCTTGCAAAGTCTTGTTCATTTTCCAGTTTCCTGCAACAATGTTCTTTCTCATGTCTTTTTAACTTTAAGTTGATTAATACCAGTTATTTACTTCCCTTTCACGTTCATCCCAGTTCCTGCCGTCTCACGTCCTTGGCACGGAGCCAGATGGTCTCGATGCCGATGATCAGCGCAAGGGGCAGCACATAGAGGAGCAGCACATAGACAATCACCATGCCCTCGTCACGCCCTTGCATCTGCCCGACTGGAAGGCTGGACAGGTCGGGACTGGTCAAGTCGTACTCCGTAGGCAACTGTTTGTGGTGCCATTTGGCATATATGACCCCGCCCTTGATGAGCATCAGCCCCGGGTTGGAACGTATCATAGTCTTTAGCGTTGTCTCGTCGGTGAAGCAGAAACGGTAATCAGCCCCGAGATAGTCACGCCAGTAGGCCACCATCTCCTCATCAGATGCCGTCAGGCAATAGAAACCGTAACCGTTGTCCTTGCAGTAGTCGTAGATGTCGTTGATGCGGTCGATGTTGGTGTCGTCAGCCTTCCGTATGTCAGGGATGATGAGCAGGAACGTGTAATTGCTGTCAGACAAAATCGCGTCGGTCAAGTCCTCGCCGGTCTTGTAGTCGCTTATCGAGAAATCAGCAATAGGCGGCACATATCCCTCTTTTGTCATCACCGTCCGCGAGTCAACGAACTGCCACGTCGAGTCGGGATAGTCCTCGATTGAGAACTCACGGCGTTGACCGTCCTTTTCGAGGATGAAGGTCGTTTCATACTCTGGCAACTCCGCGCCATCAGGATAGGCCATCGCCTCGGGAATGCTTGTCCCCACCTTGTAAGGACGGAAATCCAAGATAGGCAGGTTGTTCAAGCAGTAAATCGATATGGAGACAATGAAAACTGCGGAAAACGTGATCACAATCCACTGCACCCGCCACGTCATCACCCTGAACATCAGTTTGGGACGGCTCATCACGATGATGGAGGCGATGAGCAACACCACGTTTTTGCCAAATGTCTGCCAATTGGTCAGCACGAGAGCATCGCCGAAACATCCGCAGTCCGGGACAGGATTCTCTATTGCCAGATAAAGTGTGAGCGGTGTCATCACCAGCATGAACAGGAATGCCACCGCCGTCGTCACACGCCGCCGGATGGCAAACAGGATGTTCACCCCGATGAGGAACTCCACAGCCGACAGGGCGACCGCCACTATCGTCACGGCAAAGTCGGGAAGCACGTCAGCCATGCCGAATGCCGCGAGATAATCTGTTATCTTGATGGAAGAGCCCTCCGGGTCAACAGCCTTGACGAAGCCAGAAAACACGAATGTCAACGCCAGCAACAAGCGGCAGGCATTGACAATCACGCATCCTATCCTATCCTTGGCCTTATTGCTCACCATCCTTCAGTTTGATAAGGGCGAAGACCGAGTAATTTATCATGTCCATATAGTTCGCCGCCACCCCTTCGGAGACCTCAGTCTTGCCGCCGTGGTCCTCGATCTGCTTGGTGCGGTTGATTTTCATCAGGATGAGATCGGTGTAACTGGACACCCTCATGCGCCGCCACGCCTCACCGTAATCGTGGTTCTTGGCAAGCATCAGCCGCAAAGTCTCGTCGAGATGCCTGTCGTAAGCGGCGAGAGCCTCGCCGGCACTCATGTCAACAGCGTCCGTATAGCCCGCCTCAAGCTGGACGAGCGCAATCAGACCATAGTTGACAATGCCCTCAAAGCACGACTTGGCATCCTCGTCCACACGAGCCTCGCCCGTGAGCTGCAGATTGCGTGCGCGGTTGGCCTTTATGTAGATTTGATCTGTCAGCGACTCGGGACGCATCAGCCGCCAGGCTGCGCCATAATCGTTCAGCTTCTTCTCAAACATGGCCCTGCACTCTGCCGTCACTTCGCGGAATTGCTTTTCAGTCTCGCTCATCGTCCCTTGTTTGTTGTTTTGTGATGCAAAGTTAATAAATCGGCATCAATATGTATTAAAAAATGCGCCACGTGTCGTGGCGCATTCCGTTGCTTGTCACCCGTCCGTCGTGCAGCCCGGCCGCCCGTCACGAGCAGCGCAGCACCTGTCCCGGACGGAGGATTGTCTTGCGGGTTATGCCGTTGAGGCGGCAAAGTTTGTCCACCGTGATGCCGGTCCTCGCGGCTATGCGTGAGAGCGAATCACCCTTGCGGACGCGTTGGTAGACGGTCCCGCCCGACGCTGAGGATGCCGACTTGCTCTTTTTGAAATGGTAGGTGTCGCACACTATGTCCTGCCGCTCGAAATCAAACATGAATTTGGGATTTATGGCTATCCCGCAAAACCGCGTCTCAAAGTGCAGGTGCGAGCCCGTCGAACGTCCCGTGTTGCCGCCCAGGCCGATAGGCTCGCCGGCACGCACGATCTGATCAGGTTTCACCAGTTGTTTTGACAGGTGGCCATAGACAGTCTCAAGCCCGTTGGGGTGGCGGATGAGGATGTACTTGCCGTATCCCCGCGCCTCGTACTTGACGATGCGCACCTTGCCGTCGAATGCCGCGCGGATGGTGTCGCCGATGTAGACCTTGACGTCCAGCCCCTTGTGCGCGCGTCCCCAACGGTAGCCGAAATTGGACGTTATGCGGCGGCTGTCGGTAGGCATACAAAAGCCCGTGAGGTCTATGTCATAGCTCTCGGGGACGGTCATGTCCGGGTAGCTGTAAGTGTCCTTGGTGTTCCAAGACCCGTAGATGTCGATGGCGGGGTACTCCAGCTCCTCCGAGGCGATGTTGGCCTGGAGCTTCAGAGCCTCTATGTTCTTGAGGGTCTTGTCGATTGGTGCCTGGTTTGCCAACTTGTCCTGCGCAGCCGCCTGCGTTGCCACGGCCGCCGCGAGTGCGATGGCGAGAGTCCTTAGTCCGTTTAAAAGCATTTGTCTCCTTTCTTGCCGCGTCCGCCGCGCCGCTCGCGGTGGCGGAAGCCTTATCGTTGTTTGAGTCGTTTGTCCTTGTGTGCCGCCGGCGGCCCGCGCCAGCGTGGTGGTTGGCGGGGCGGGGAACAGGCCCGTGGCCGCCTTGTTTTTCATGAACCGCACAAATATAACGAATTTCCCCACAGTATGTTATGCCGCGCCGGACAAATATCTGCTTTTTTAACACTAAACATCACACCCCGCCCCGCCTGGCATCACGCTTGCCGGGAGCGGGGCATGCGGCACGGGAACCGGGCACAAAGCCAATGAGGCCTGACATAAACTTCAGCCACACCTGGCACAAACCCACATTGCCCGGCGCATAAAGTAAAAACAAAACTTTTGAATGTATAAACAGAACTTTTGTTTATATAAACAGAAGTTTTGAATATACAAACAAAACTTCTGAATATACTTTATGTCAGGACATGATGAACTTTATGCGCCGACAAACCGGAGTTTAAGCACCGAGACAGAGGAACCCAGGCCTGACTTTATCACCTGCGCCCCCTATCCCACTCCTTTGAATGAACGCATATAGCATCAGGGACGCGATTGATCGCCCGCCTAATCACTCTTGCATAGGCGACAGACGCACGACAGTCAACCGGCAGCCGTGCCTTATTCCCCCTGCATCTGCGCCTTGGACTTGCTGGATGTGACGAGCCACACGCCTGTGAAGATGAGGATGACCGACAGGACTTTCACCCAATTGAACGTGTCCATGCCCCAGCAGACCGCGACGACGGCGGCGACGATGGGCTGGATGTAGTTGTACATCCCGGCGACGGTGGGGCGCAACGCCTTCTGCCCCACGACGACAAGGACGTAGCAGAGGAACGTGCCGCAGACAACGACAAAAGCCATCGACGCGACGGCTTGCCAGTCCAATGCCGTCCAGTCGGTCGTGGCAAGCGTCGTGTAGGAGAATGGGACGAGGCAGATGAAAGAGTAGGTGAACATCCACTTCATGATCGTGACCGACGAATAGCGTGCCACGAAGTTCTTGAACAGCACTATGTAAGTGGCATAGCTGCATTGGGCAAGCAGCACAAGCAGGTCGCCCCAGATGCGCGCCGCCCCGCCCGGGGCGGATGCGGCAGCGGCTGACGAACCGCCCATTATCAACATCAAAGCACCGGTCGCACCGGCTGCTATGCCCATGACCTTGCGCCCGGTGATCGGCTCGCCAAGGTAGACGGCGGCGAGCAACATCGCCACGAGCGGCATACTGGTCGTGATGATCGACGCATCGACCGGCGAGGAGAGGCTGACCCCGAAGATGAAGCATCCTTGGTTGAAGACTATGGCAAGCAACGAGGCGGCAAACAACTTGAGATGGTCACGGGGCGTGACTGCTTCGCGTTTGGCGAAAGCCGAGGCCAGCCAGAACAACAGCATCGCCCCCGCGACGCGCAGGTTGGTCATCACGAGCGGTCCCACTACCCCACCGAGGAAGACAGACTTGGCCACCGGCGACATCAGTCCCCACATGGCGTTGGCAGAAAACATTGAGATATGTCCCTTGAATGCGTTTGATTTCATCTTATCCCTGTTTTGACGGCGCAAAAGTACGACATTCGCCACCCCGATGTAACTGCAAGATTGATAAAAGGCATTGCCTCGCAACCACGTAGCCAGGATGAAAAAAGTGCGGGGAGGATTGCCGCAGCAACCTCCCCGACACTTATACCATTATATATATGTGCTCATCTCGACTTGAGCCATGCCTCGACGTTGCGGCCTATGCGCCACCCGGGCTTGACACCGGTCTCTTTGACAAACCGCTCGCCGACGATGTGTTCGTAGAGTTCGATGTAGCGGGCCGAGACGCTCTCGACATATTCGTCCGTCATCTCCGGCACTGTCTGGCCTGGTTTGCCCATGAAGTCGTGGTCGATGAGCCATTGGCGGACAAACTCCTTGGAGAGCTGGCGTTGCGGTTCGCCTTTCTCGAAACGTTCCTCGAACCCGTCGGCATAGAAGTAGCGGGACGAGTCGGGGGTGTGTATCTCGTCGATCAGATATATCTTGCCGTCGCGTTTGCCGAACTCGTACTTGGTGTCAACGAGGATGAGACCCTTGGATGCCGCTATCTCGCTGCCGCGCTGGAAGAGGGCGCGGGTGTAAGCCTCGACCTGCTCGTAATCCTCGCGTGACATGAGACCTTGGGCGATGATTTCCTCCTTGGATATGTTTTCGTCATGCCCTGCCTCGGCTTTGGTGGTGGGGGTGATGATGGGGGTGTCAAAACGTTGGTTCTCCCTCATGCCTTCCGGCAGCTGCACCCCGCAGAGTGAACGTGCCCCGGCCTTGTATTCGCGCCAGGCACTGCCTGTGAGATAGCCACGGATAATCATCTCGACGCGGAATCCCTCGCACTTCAATCCGACCGTCACCATGGGGTCTGGCGTCGCCAACTTCCAATTGGGCACGATGTCGGCGGTGGCGTCGAGGAACTTGGCGGCAATCTGGTTGAGGACTTGCCCCTTGAACGGTATGCCTTTGGGAAGCACCACGTCAAAAGCTGAAATCCTGTCGGTTGCGACCATCACCAATATGTCGTCATTGATGTTGTACACGTCGCGGACTTTCCCGTGGTAGACGCTCTTTTGTCCCGGGAAACTGTAGTCGGTCATTACTAATGCTTCGTTCATCTCTTTATGCTTTAATTGATTGGTTTTCTTCTTCACGCGCTTTGGCCGCCTCGTGGTCGGCGCGGTCGTATGCCTCGACGATGCGTTGCACGAGCTTGTGGCGCACGATGTCCTTTTTCCCCAGCTCGATGAAACCGATGCCCTTGACCCCGCGCAATATGCGGAGGGCTTGGACAAGCCCCGATTTGCGCACCACGGGGAGGTCTATCTGCGTGAGGTCTCCTGTGATGATCATCTTGGCATTCATCCCCATGCGTGTCATGAACATCTTGATTTGCTCGGCGGTGGTGTTTTGCGCCTCGTCGAGTATGATGATAGCGTCGTTGAGGGTGCGTCCCCGCATGAAAGCGAGGGGAGCTATCTGGATGACATTGTAGTCCATGTACTCTTTCAACTTGGCTGCCGGGATCATGTCTTGGAGTGCGTCGTAGAGGGGTTGGAGGTAGGGGTCGATTTTCTCTTTCATGTCGCCGGGGAGAAAGCCCAGTTTTTCGCCAGCCTCGACTGCCGGGCGGCTGAGGATGATTTTCTTCACCTCCTTGTTCTTGAGCGCACGTACGGCAAGAGCTATGGACAAGTAGGTCTTGCCTGACCCTGCCGGGCCGACGGCAAACACCATGTCGTTGGCATCAAACTGCTCGACGAGGGCTTCCTGATTTTTGCTGCGGGGGGTGATTGGTTTGCCTGTGATGCTGTAGACTATCGCCTTGGAGTCTGGATTGTGGACGTAGGGATTTGAACCGTTGACGATGTTGAGCACGTCCTCCTCGAGCAACTGGTTGTAGGTGGCGCAATGGCGTTGCAATGCCATTATGTTTTCCTCCGCTCCACTGATGTCGTCTTCATCGCCCAAGACCTTGATCACATTGCCTCTCGCAATCATTCTCAGCTTGGGGTAAAGGGCTTTGAGGATTTGCAAATTGGAATTGTTAGCCCCGTAAAACACGACGGGATCGACATCTTCAAGGATGATTGTCTTTTCTATCATATATGAATACCCGGTCTCCTGTGCAAAACTGCCGCAAAAGTAATCATTAGGCATCAAATAGTAAGGGCTGCAACCTGCCTATTTGCAGTCGCAGCCCTTGATGGCAGGCAATGGAGACCTGCCCTATTTGTTGACGACCACCTGCCTTGTCAAGTCCTCGGTATAAGCATAGGAGAAATAGGAGAACGATGGCATTGGCTTGGTGACGATGAAATTGGCTTTTCCGCCCTTGACTATCCGTCCGTATTCACCCGCCAAATCCATGGCGCAAGCGGCGTTGACAGTGACGGCATTGAGTGCCTCGACGGGGGTAAGCCTCATCTTGATGGATGCCAACGAGAGCACAAACTTCATGCTCGCCGACGGCGACGAGCCGGGGTTGCAATCAGAGGCAAGCGCCACCGCAAGTCCCTCGTCAATCATGCGCCGTAAAGGGGCGTAGGGCATCCCGAGGAAAAACGAAGCACCGGGCAATGCCGTCGCCATCGTGCTGCTGTCGCGCAGGCAAGCTATCTCGTCATCGCCTATACGCTCAAGATGATCGACCGACAACGCCCCATGCTCGACCCCGACCTGCACCCCGCCGCTGACGGCGAGTTCGTTGGCATGGATCTTCGGCTTCAGGCCATACTTAAGTCCAGCTTCGAGGATGCACGCGGTTTGGCTGACCGTAAAGAAGCCTTCGTCACAGAACACATCGATGAAATCTGCCAAGTCCTCGTCCGCTACGCGGGGAATCATCTCATTCACTATGAGATCCACATAGCCGTCATGGTCATCGCGGTAGGCCTTGGGAAAGGCGTGCGCGGCAAGGAAGTTGCTCTTGATGGTTATCGGCGAGCATTCTTTCATGCGGCGGATGACGCGGAGCATCTTCAATTCATCCTCCGTGGATAGGCCATATCCGCTCTTTATCTCTATCGCCGCCGTGCCAAAAGAGATGCACTGCTCAAGGCGGCGCATGGATTGGTCAAACAATTCGTCCTCGGATGTCGAGTGCAGGTGTGCGGCAGTGTTGAGGATTCCGCCTCCCCGTTTCGCTATCTCGGCGTAAGACAATCCGCGGATCTTGTCCTCATACTCCTGCTCGCGGCTTCCGGAATAGACTATGTGCGTGTGGGCATCGACAAACGCGGGAATGACATAGCAGCCCGAGAGGTCATGGCATCTGGCATCCGCGCCGCAGCCATTTGCGTAACGGGCCTTGAAGTCCCGCATCGGACCAAACTCGGCCACACGCCCGTCCCTGACAATCAGATAGGCATCGTCCACCGTGTCGATTGAGTCCATAGCCTTGCCCTTGAGAACAGTCACGGGGGTGGAATGCACCCCCATGAGAGACTTTATGTTTACATATACGTCAAGCATTGCTCAAAGGTATTTGGTTGCATCATTCTCCCTCAAGAACCGCTCAGACTTGGCCATGTCGGTGTACATCACGCGATCGATATCAACGAATGCGACGTGCTCGCGGTAATCGTCAAAGAGCTTTTCAATCTTTGCCGAACTCCTCAACGGGCGGCGGAACTCCAATGCCTGTGCGGCGTTCATGAGTTCCACACCAAGCACTCGATAAACATTGTCAACGACCCGTGCACACTTGGTGGCGGCGTTAGCGCCCATGCTGACGTGATCTTCCTGCCCGAGCGATGACTCTATCGAGTCGACAGATGCCGGGGTGGCGAGTTGTTTGTTCTGGCTCACGACCGATGCCACAGCATATTGGGGAATCATAAATCCACTGTTCAAGCCTGGTTTGGCAACCAAAAACGCCGGCAACCCGCGTTTTCCGGATATTAACTGATAAGTCCTTTGCCCTGAAATGCTTGCCAATTCCGAAAGCGAGATGGCAAGGAAGTCATTGGCAAGTGCAAGGGGTTCGCCATGGAAGTTGCCCGCTGAGATGACCATGTCCTCATCCGGCACGACAATCGGGTTGTCGGTGGCACTGTTGACTTCGGTAGTTACGACACTTTCCACATAGCCGATAGCATCCTTGGCCGCGCCATGGACTTGAGGGACACAACGGAAAGAATACGGGTCCTGCACGTGTTCCTTGTGGCGGGTTATCATCTCAGAACCTTCGAGAAGCGAATAAACGCGCCGCGCCGTCTCAACTTGCCCCTTGTGGGGACGCATGATGTGGGCGGAAGCATAAAACGGACTTATCAACCCGTCGTATGCCTCCAGGCTCATCGTCGCAATCACGTCAGCCCAGACGGACAACCTTTTGGCCCGCACCAAGCTCCACACCGAGTAGGCAGACATGAACTGTGTGCCGTTCAGGAGCGCCAATCCCTCCTTGGAGGCCAGAGTTATCGGCTGCCATCCCATCCGCTTGTTGAGCTCTTCGCCAGACATCCTTTCGCCGTTCATGCGCACTTCTCCCAGGCCAAGCAGGGGGAGGCACATATTTGCCAACGGCGCAAGATCACCGGATGCGCCGAGCGAACCTTGCTGGTACACTATCGGCGTGATGTCCTCATTGAACATTGCGACAAGACGTTCCACCGTCTGCAACTGCACGCCAGAATAGCCATAGCACAATGATTGCACCTTGAGCAACAACATATACTTGACTATCTCGGCCGGCACCTCATCACCCATGCCGCACGAATGCGACATGACCAGGTTGCGTTGCAGCGTGGACAACGAATCCTTGTCTATCGACACGCTGCACAATGAACCGAAACCGGTCGTGATGCCATAAATCGGCTCGCTTGTCCTCTCGATTTTGTCATCCAGGAACGACCTGCACCTCAAAACCCGTTGGCGCGCGTCGTCGCTGAGTTCTATCTTCATCCCGTTTTCGACTATCCGTGCCAGGTCTTCAACCGTGATGTGCTGGGCGGATATATAATGTTTATCCATGGTAGTAATGTTTAATTGTTGAATAAAAAGGCATGACAGCCTCGCGGCCGTCATGCCATTGTCTTTACAATCCTAATGAATCAATCAGCGAATCATCGACGAAATTGGGCATTGTCACCCTCAAATCGGGCGTTTTGTCCATCTCACGCCTGATCGCGTCAACGGCTCCTTTGTTCCTTGCCCAACTGCGGCGGGCGATGCCATTGTCCACATCCCAGCTGAGCATCATACGGATGTTTTGCTCAGCCTGCTCGCTGCCGTCGATGACCATCCCGAAACCGCCGTTGATGACCTCGCCCCAGCCGCAGCCTCCTCCGTTGTGGAGCGAGACCCACGTTGCGCCACGGAACGAATCGCCTATCACATTCTGCACTGCCATATCGGCTGTGAACTTTGAGCCGTCATAGATGTTGGACGTTTCACGGTACGGTGAGTCCGTCCCCGACACATCATGGTGGTCACGGCCAAGCACCACTGGCGCGGAAATCCGACCATCGCGGATAGCTTTGTTGAATGCAAGGGCTATCTTGGTGCGTCCCTCGCAATCGGCATAAAGGATGCGGGCCTGCGAACCCACGACGAGATGATTGCGGCCTGCCTCGTGAATCCAATGGATGTTGTCCGCCAATTGGCTCTTGATGTCGTCTGTCGCGTGCTTGGATATGTCGGTAAGCACCTCTTCGGCCAACCTGTCCGTGACTGCCAAATCATCCGGATTGCAGGATGTGCAAACCCAGCGGAACGGGCCAAAGCCGTAATCGAAGAACATCGGCCCCATTATGTCCTGCACGTACGAGGGGTAACGGAAAGAGCCATCAGCCCCCATCACGTCAGCCCCCGCCCTCGATGCCTCAAGCAGGAAGGCATTGCCATAGTCAAAGAAGTACATTCCACGTGCAGCCAGCTTGTTAATTGCCGCTACCTGCCTGCGGAGCGAAGCCTCGACCGCCTCCTTGAACCTTGCTGGGTCGGATGCCATCATCTGTTTGGCCTCCTCAAATGTGTAGCCGACAGGATAGTAGCCGCCCGACCATGGATTGTGGAGCGATGTCTGGTCAGACCCGAGATCCACGTTGATGCCCTCGTCCACGAGCCTTTCCCAGAGGTCAACGACGTTGCCTTGATATGCAAGCGAGACCACCTCCTTGCCGTCCACGGCTTTGCGTATCCTCGGGATGAGTTCATCAAGCGACTCATAGACCTCGTCCACCCAACCTTGGGAATAGCGTGTCTGCACCGCCTTGGGATTGATCTCTGCCACGACACCGACGACACCGGCAATAACCGCCGCCTTAGGTTGGGCACCTGACATCCCGCCAAGGCCGGAAGAGACAAACAGTTTCCCCTTTGCCGTCCCATGACCGCCTTGCTTGTCAATCTTGCGTGCGGCGTTGAGGACAGTTATGGTCGTCCCGTGGACTATTCCCTGAGGGCCTATGTACATATAGGATCCTGCCGTCATCTGCCCATATTGCGACACCCCGAGGGCATTGAAGCGTTCCCAGTCATCGGGTTTTGAATAGTTTGGGATGACCATGCCGTTTGTCACCACCACCCGTGGCGCACGCTGATGCGACGGGAACAGCCCCAGCGGATGACCAGAATACATGACGAGCGTCTGTTCATCGGTCATCGTCGCCAAAAGCTGCATGGTCAAACGGTACTGGGCCCAGTTCTGGAACACAGCACCATTGCCCCCGTAGGTGATCAGCTCATGGGGGTGTTGCGCGACAGCCTTGTCGAGATTGTTGCTGATCATCATCATTATCGCCGCAGCCTTGCGGGATTTGTGGGGATAGGCATCGATGGGGCGGGCAAAGATTTCGTAATCGGGACGAAACCTATACATATATATTCTCCCGTAGGTGTTCAACTCATCCAGGAATTCCTTTATCAAGACAGGATGGTGCTTGGGATGGAAGTAGCGCAACGCATTCCTCAGGGCCAGTTTTTTCTCTGACGGAGTGAGGATGTCCTTGCGTTTAGGCGCATGGTTGATAGTCGTGTCGTAGGGCTTGGGGGTTGGCAACTCATCGGGAATCCCGGCAAGTATCTCGCGTTGAAAATCAGTCAAATTGTCTTTCATGGTCATTCTATTTGTTTCCTGCTATTATCTTTTCCACTTTTTCGAGCAGCACAGCCTCGGAGACATTGGCCTTGCTTGCCAACTGTTCAGCCTCGGAGACAAGCCTGTCGGCGGCCTCGCGGTCTTTGAGCCCAGCCGAATTGATCTTGACATTGAGCATCGCGCCCATCATCGCAGCACGCACTGCCAGGACACCTACGCCGACATCCGAGATCGAGTTGGGATTGCCATGCTCGGCCATCGCATCGAGTACCTCGAATGCCTTGTAGGCGCAGCGCATCGTCCGCAATGGGATCTCCGCCGCGTTAAGCGTGGCTTTTTGCAGGGCGGCTGAACGCGCGGCTTTCTCCTCTGGCGTGGACTTAGGCATTGCAAACACCTCCATGATGGCATTGAACGCCTCGGTGTCCTCATCGACCAGAGCGACGAGTTCATCCATCACGGCGTGCCCTTTCTCCGCATATCCGGCGAAGAACTCCCAACGGTCGTCCCATCCGGGCTTATGCGCCGACAGGTTGGCCACCATCGTGCCGAGCGCACTTCCCAACGCGCCCATGTAGGCTGCCACCGAGCCGCCGCCCGGAGCAGGAGATTCGCTGGCGGTCTCCTCGGCAAACGCCTCGCAGGTCATGTCAACCAAGCGCGGATGCTTGTCGGCGATGAGGGATTCTATCACCTTCTCGTCGGGATTGAACGGCGCGAGGTCGTCCAGACCGAGCGACTTGACCGCTATCTTCATCACTTCGCTCTCGGCAATGCCGTCCGAGCGGCGTTGTTTCCTGAGGAAATACCTGCCCGCGTCCATCAACACGCGCTTTGGCACGAGACCCACGATCTCAGTGCCTGTCACCCTGACGCCACGGGCTGCGGCCTTTGCGCAGACTTCCTCAAATGCCACGTGCAACGGGGTGGCATTGATGTCCGTGATGTTCATTGACACTTGGGCTATGCCATATTCCTTTATGTACCAGCCTATCGCCTTCGTGCCTTTCAGAGTGCCGGGGATGTAGACTTCATTGCCCTCGGCATCGAGCACCTTTTTGCCTGTGATGGGGTTGCCTTCCCTCTTGACGCGGCCACGCTCGCGGACATCAAATGCGATGGCGTTGGCACGGCGCGTCGAGGTCGTGTTGAGATTGAAATTGACGGCGAGCAGGAAGTCGCGCGCGCCGATGATCGTCGCGCCGCTCCTGGCCGTGTCGTCGTTGAAGTCTGACGGCCCGAAGTCCGGGCGCGTCTCGGGGCATTCCAGCTTCTTGGCCAAGCCCTCGTACTCTCCTGCCCTGACGACGGCGAGGTTCTTGCGGGACGGAGTGAACGCAGCCGCCTCATAACAATAGACGGGGATGGCTAGTTGCTCGCCCACCCTCTTTGCCAAGCCGCGCGCATAATCCACCGTCTCCTCCATGGTGATGCCGCTCACCGGCACAAGGGGGCAGACATCGGTGGCGCCGATACGCGGATGCGCCCCATGGTGGTGGCGCATATCTATCAATTCCTTGGCTTTGCTTATCGCCCTGAAAGCGGCTTCGCACACGTCTTCGGGTTCGCCTATGAACGTGACCACGGTGCGGTTGGTGGCATAGCCGGGATCCACATTTAGCAGGGACACGCCGCTGACGGCTTTGATTTCAGCAGTGATTTGTTCTATCACTGCCATGTCGCGCCCCTCACTGAAGTTGGGGACACACTCTATGAGTCTTTTCATGTCTCAGATTGATTAACAAATAGGTAAATTTTCTGTGCCTCAAATTTACCTTTTATTCAGCACATACGAAAAGAAAAAGGGGAAAAGACAAGCTTTTCTGCAAGCATGATTTGCTATCCATGCAAGCCACTCTGGAGACAGGCATTTCCATTATCCGCACCGCGTTTGCATAAATAATGCATAAAATAGCGATTATTTATTGAATATTCCTTGCAGAATGTTTATTTTGGTTTAACTTGCCCAAGGAGAGACACGATGACGGCCCAGCCGCAAAGCTATGACAGCATCCGCGACATGACACCAGACTCGTATGGTGACAACACCGCCGCCAACCAGAGGCAACCATTCATTTTAATTAAATAAAATAAGGAACGCATGAAGAAGCATCTACTACTTGGTTTATTAAGCAGTGTCCTGTGCGTTGCGAGCTATGCCCAATCGCCAGCCACGCAGCATGGAGGGCAAACGTTGACCACACAGGCCAGAATCAACTCTGTCGAGGACAAGCTCGAAAGTGCGCGACAACTCGAGCAAAGCAAGCCCCACGCCAAAGAAAGATGGGCGACAGTGGCCGGGAAACACCTATTGCGCGACAGACAAGGGCATCCCGTCGCAGTGCCACTGGAGCAAGGTGAGCTCAGGCTGGCCAAAGTCAGGCGCATCGACAGCGACATGGCACGCATCACCTTGAATGTCAAGAATGACTGGGGTGACGGCTCGGGATACCAGCTACTGCTCGACCCCGACTGCATCCTCTATTTCCTGACTGAGAGCGGGCACATCAACCAGATATACGACGAGGCCGACTACAAGCTCCCGGCCGATGCCGATGTGTTGGAAAACTTCCTGACCGCAGGCGAAAGCGAGTCGGTGGATGTACCAGAGGGCGAATACGATTTCCTGCTCTTCAACCCCGCACCCACCACGGGCGAAATTTACATACCTGGTGGGATGTCAGAGGGTGATGACGTTAAGTTTGTCGCCGGGTATGAATACGTCTTCACCATGACCATGGAATTGCAGAGCGACAACTGCTCCGTGACCTGCGACACGCCGTCCGACCTCGCCGTGTCAGCAATCAAGTCACCCGTCAACGGGCTTGACCTCGGTGCGGACGAGGACGTGACCATCACAGTCACCAATGTTGGCAAGTCGGACGTGGCACAGTTTGAGGCCAGCTACGCCATCAACGGAGGCGCGACAGTCCGCGAGACAGTCAAGACGGCCATCCCGGCTGGCAGTTCGATGAATTACACATTTGACACCAAGGCTGACCTGTCGGCGGCTGGCAAGTACACCATCAAGGCTTCGGCCGATGCAGCCGACGATGCCATGACGCTCAACAACGCCATGACAGTGGAAGTGACGCACACCAGGGCGATGCTGCCGCCGTACAACTGCACATTCGAGGACGAAGACGACACCGACGAGTGGGACATGATCGATGCCAACCGCGACGGACTGACGTGGGAGATAACAAACTTCGGCGAGGGCATAGGCTTTGCCATACTCTACTACAACAACCTGATGCCGAGCGACGACTACATCGTCATGCGCAGCCCGATAGCCCTCACGGCAGGCGATGCCTACATGGTCGTCGTCTACAACGGCATGGCCGAGGGCTACACCGAGAAGATGTCAGTGTTGTGGGGCACGACACCCGATGTCAACGAGATGACCGAGTTGCGGCGATTCGAGGGATTCACTGCGACCAACGAGGGCTACACCACACCTGTCAGCTTCACGGTGCCGGCGGACGGCAACTATTACTTCGCATTCCACGGCTACTCCGACGCTGACCAGGCCGGGGTGTTGCTCAACGAGGTCACAATAGACCAGGGCAACTACCAAGGCACGCCCGACCTGGCCATGGACAAAGTGACCCTGCCAATGTCGAGCTGCTCGCTGGGCAACAGCGAGGCCATAAGCGCGACCATGACCAACAATGGTACGGCCGGCATACAAGCGTTCACCCTGACGTGTGAAATCAATGGCGAAACCCTGGCGACAGAGACTTTTGAAACTGGGATAGGCGTGGGCGAGACCGTCACTGTCAAGTTTGAGGCAAAAGCCGACTTCTCGGCCGAGGACACCTACGAAGTCACTGTCACAGCATCCGACATAGTGCCCGACAACGGACAAAACGAGGAAGTCATTACCGCCAACAACGCTGCCGAGGCCACCGTCACGCACTTCACTCCAGCGGACGTGCCGCTCGTGGCATCCTTTGACGACGAGGAGCAGCGCGGATGGTGGACCAGCGACGGGTCATGGGTCTATGACAACTGGAACTATGCTTACGCCTGCACGGGCACTACACCGCTCATCTCGCGCGGCGTGAACCTTGAGGCGGGGGCGACCTACACCGTCGAGTTCAACTACATGGCCGGGCAGAACTTCTTCACACAGACCTACGACCGTTATGACATCCTATGCGGGCTCGACGGCACTGACCCACAAGGCTGGGAGGTCATCTACGCATCCGCTGACGAGTACACCAACGACCGCTTCGTCGACCGCAGCGTCAGCTTCAGCGTCGATGCCGACGGCGTTTATTCCGTGGCATTCCGCCAGACAGACCCTGTCGGCACATTCAGCATCGCGAAGATAAGCATCAGCAAGGCTGCCGACCACGACGTGGCCATCGAGCTGTCATCAGGACTGCCGACCATGCTGCCACAAGACCAGATGGGAGGCATGACCATCGATGTGACAGTGACAAACAGGGGCAGCGAGACAGCATCAGGCACAGTCACACTGGACATTGACGGCAAGACTGCCGGCACTGCCACTTTCTCCGGTCTTAAGGGGGCGCAATCGACCACCGTCAGCGTGCCGGTGGCAGAGGGCGCGCTGACATCTGGCAGGATGCGGATAGAGGCCACCGCCGCCATCGACGGCCATGAGGACGGCAACCAGAGCGACAACACCGCGTCGATGACCGTGACCATGCAAGTGACCGACGACATCCTCGCCTACGACAGCGTGTCCGATGACGACATAGCCTCCTACACCAACAGTGCCATAGGGCTGCAATCGGGCTACATCGTCGTCGGGATGCCGGTGCACATCAACAAGGCGACGTGGCTCAAGGGCCTCCGCCTCGGCTGGGGCGAGACCGAAGCCAAGACATTCGATATGTACCTGTTCGACTACGACCCGGCAGCCACTCCCATCGAGCCGGGGTTGATGCCTGTCGGCGATGTGCTATTCATGTCATCCGCCGAGAAGGAGTACGGCACGTCCGTCACGTCCTACACATTCGACAAGGCGCAGCGGCTCGAGCCGGGCGACTACATGCTCGGTGTGGGCTACGAGGGCTACGGCCTGGCTGTCGACCGCATGTCTCCAGGACGTTTGTTCGCCGTGTCCGAGGAGGCCGGCCTTGGCTGGGTGGCCTATGACCAGGCATCCACGGGCTTAGGCACAGCTGTACTGCGCGCCATCATCGACAGTTCGCTCTCGGGCATCGACGAGACAAGCGATGACAACGGCGACGGAGGCATCCGCCTGTCCGTCGACGGCGGCACGCTGACCGTGACGAGCAACGGCGCTGCACTTGAGCACATCGGCATCCACGCCATGTCGGGTGTCATCGTCAGCTCGACAACGGCTACAGGCACAGTCCACAGCCTCGATGTCTCATCGCTCGCCGCAGGGGTCTATGCGGCAAGGATAGAGACAGCCTCGGGCATCGTGACACGCAAGTTCGTCGTCAGATGACCCAGTCATGACCACAGCACTGCCCGCGCCGCAGACTGCCGGCGCGGGCAGTGCGACCCACCATTGGCGCGTCCGGCAATGCCGGGCGCGCCAACATTTTGTCCATTGCACACTTTGACTTACTTTTGTGCAAAAAACCATAAGACATGGACACGAGTTTCAACAGATTCATATACGACAGCATCCAGCAGCACTGGGAACTGGACGCGTTGACCGACTACAAAGGGGCGACACTGCAATACAACGACGTGGCACGCAAGATCGAGAAGCTACACATCATGTTTGAGGCCAGCGGCGTTGCCAAAGGCGACAAGATCGCCCTCTGCGGCCGCAACAGCGCGCATTGGGGCGTGGCGTTCCTGGCCGTGCTGACCTACGGGGCGGTGGCGGTGCCCATACTGCACGAATTCAAGGCCGACAACGTGCACAACATCGTCAACCACTCGGATGCCAAGCTGCTGTTTGTCGGCGACATGGTGTGGGAAAACCTCAACGAGGCCGAGATGCCAAACCTCGAAGGCATCATCCTCATCAACGATTACAGCCTGCTCGTCTCACGCTCAGAGCGTCTCACCTATGCCCGCGAACACCTCAATGAAATGTTCGGCCGCCGCTATCCCCGCCAATTCCGCCGCGAGATGATCAGCTACCACGAGGACAGCCCCGAGGAACTGGCGATGATCAACTACACATCGGGCACGACAAGCTACTCCAAGGGCGTGATGGTTCCCTATCGCGCCTTGTGGTCCAACACCCGCTTCGCCTACGAGGTGTTGTCCTTGGAACCGGGTGACAAGATCGTGTCGATGTTGCCGATGGCTCACATGTACGGCATGGCATTTGAGTTCATCTACGAGTTTTGCTGCGGCTGCCACATCTATTACCTCACCCGCGTGCCAAGCCCGAAAATCATCTTCCAAGCGTTCAACGAGGTCAAGCCGCGCATCATCATCGCCGTGCCTCTCATCATCGAGAAGATCATCAAAAAGAGCGTCATGCCACGCCTCCAGACCACGACGATGAAGTTCCTGATGAAGCTGCCCCTGATCAACGACAAGATCAAAGCCACCGTCCGCCAGCAAGTCATCGACGCCCTGGGCGGCAACTTCAAGGAAGTCATCATCGGCGGCGCGGCGTTCAACCAGGAGGTCGAGGCATTCCTGCACAGCATCCACTTCCCCTACACCGTCGGCTACGGGATGACGGAGTGCGCGCCGATAATAACCTACGAGGACTGGACACGCTTCGCCCAAGGCTCGTGCGGCAAGGCGGCACCGCGCATGGAGGTGCGCATCGACTCCCCCGACCCGCAGCACACCGTCGGCGAAATCGTCTGCCGTGGCATGAACGTCATGCTCGGCTACTACAAGAACGAGGAGGCCACCCGCCAGGCCATCGACCCCGACGGATGGCTGCACACGGGCGACCTGGGCGTGATGGACGGCGAGGGCAACGTCTTCATCAAAGGGCGCAGCAAGAACATGCTGCTCGGCCCGTCGGGACAAAACATCTACCCCGAGGAAATCGAGGACAAGCTCAACAACCTCCCCTACGTCACCGAGTCGATCATCGTGCAAAAGGACGACAAGCTCGTCGCCCTCATCTACCCGGACTTTGACCAAGCCTTCAAGGACGGCGTGCCCGACAGCCAGATCCCCGCACTGATGGAGCAAAACCGCGTGCAGCTCAACGCGCTGCTCCCCGCCTACTCGCAGGTGGCGTCGGTCAAAATCTACAACGAGGAGTTTGAAAAGACCCCGAAGAAGAGCATCAAACGCTTCCTCTACCAATGACCCCCACCCCCACGGGCGGACAAGAGACGGCGGCAGGCAGTGCGAGGGACGACACCCCCACTGCCTGCCGCTTTCGCATCAGCCCGTCCCCAGCATGACCCGGCGCGATGGCGGCTGATGCCGGGGGTGGGTAGAGACGTGGCACGCCGCGTCTCTACAACCAGTGTGCGGATTTCCATGGATTGCAACAGGTGGGAAACATGACGAGGCCAGGCATAAACTTCGACAGGGTCAGACACAAAGTTGCGGAGGGTCTGACATAAACTTCAATAATGTCTGACATAAAGTAAAAACAAAACTTTTGAATATATAAACATAACTTTTGTTTATATAAACAGAAGTTTTGAATATATAAACAAAACTTCTGAATATACTTTATGTACGGGGGGAAAGGAACTTTTGGCCAGACCCTTTGCAAGTTTAGGCCAGGCCTTGATGCGAAAAGGGTGCGACGGCACGGACGCTACGGCACGTTCATCGAGTGCGGCAATTACCCCCGCTGCAAGTTCACGATGCACGGTCAGGCCGCCAAGGCCGCCTGCACGGCACAGGCATGAAGCAACACAGGCATCCCACGGTGGAATGCCTGTGCCATATTCAAGTACGCAACTGTCACTTCGTCCTCTTGATGGTGTGGAGGACATTGCCGTCCTTGTCCATCATGTAGAGGTCAATCTCGTGCTTGTCAACGGTGATGAGCGAAAATCCCGTCGCGCTGCTGCAAAAGACTGTGCCGTCCGTCGGCTCGACATCGCGTGACAGCGAGCCGGAGGTGTTGACAACATAGTCGATGTCCGAACCCTCCTTGCGGATGTGCTGGAAGTTGTGGATGTGGCCGCAGAGGTAGAAATCGACATTGCCGTGCTTGCGGAGGATGGTGTCAAGCCTCTTTTGCAGGTCGGTGCGCTCTGACTCGCTCTTGTCGGTGTAAGCATAGATGGGATGATGCCCCACGACGAGCACCCAGTCCTCCTTTGCCACGGTCAGCACCGAGTCGACCCATGCCAACTGTGCCTCCATGTCTTGTGCGGCAGCATCTGGATATTTCTCCGTGTCCTTGCGGTACTTGTCCAGCAGCGGCGCGGTGTCCACCATGACAAGGCGGACGGTAGCCCCGTCTTCCTCCATCACTTTGGTGTAGTAGCGGGCGGGCATCTGCCACCTTGCGCTGACGTTGCTGTAATCGATGACCGCCTGCGTGTTGCCACGGTACTCATGGTTGCCGAGCACTGGATACCAAGGCAGCATGAGGTCGGGGTGGCTGTATATGAGTTCGTAATTGGTCATCCACAACGGATCATCCACGCTGCGGACTCCCTCGAAGTGGTGCACGTCGCCGGCGGCCACGACAAACTCGATGTCTATCGCCTCGGCCATGCGCCCCATGAGTTCGGCTATCGGCTTCTGGTCATAGTAGCCGTTGCGCCCGAGGTCGTTGGCGAGATAGAAGTTCAATGGTTTCTCCAACTTGCGCCATGCCTCTGCGTTCTGGGCATTGACCGCCGAGGCGGCAAACAACGTGGCGATGATGACGAGCAGATTTCTGATTTTCAACATTTGATTTCGGTTTTTAGTGTTGTTATTGTCTTGTTTCATTCAGCATCATGCCAGGCGACGGGCAAGGCACGCCTCCTGGCATTTGCATTTGTGTTTGTGTTGCCGAGGGCTGTCATGTCATTCGCCAAACGCGCCGTAGCGTGCCTCGACGGCGGGAGACTTGTATGTCTGGCCGTTGATCACGAGCCCACTGCTCTGGAAGTAAGGCATCATGGCTGCGTCGCTGCCGCTGTAAGCCCCGCTCAGCACGGGCGAACCACTCTGCACGTGGAAGTCCCAAGCCTCATCAAACGCATAGCTTGTCAGGGGCACTGCGTCGATGTCAAAGTTGACAAACAACGGGTCTTTGGAATCCGTGTCCGTGGCGATGACACTGTGGGCATCCACCACACCTTGATTGTAGTCCTCGTGCTGGTAGTTGTAGCCCTCCCATGCAAAGGCAACGCCAGATTCGTCCTCGAAAACGATGTCACTGCGCTGGCTTCCCGACGCGTAGTAGTTGTAATCGATGACCGAGTTGCTGTCATATCCCTCCTCGGGGTTGTTAGGGATCGTGTAGCTCGGTGTCATAGCGCGGAATTTGCAGTTGACGATGAGGTTGTTGAACACATTGGCCAGCACATTCTTCTCAACATAGATGCAACCGCCCTTCTCGCCATCGCGACGCCATCCGGCATTGATTATGGTGTTGTTGTAGGCCTGGACAAGGGCTTGCCCCCTGACCTCGCTTTGGCCGGAGCTTGAGAGCTTCAAACCGTTGGTGTTGGGGCTGAACATGACGTTTTGTGCCACATCGACCTTGCATCCAGCCTTGACATTGACCGCCTCTGCACCATCAAAGCCGTTGGCGTAGAATGTGTTGTTGGCGATGATGCCGTTGCCGCCCATCATATATATGCCGTCAGACCAACCGTAACGCAAGACGGAATTAGTGATGACATAGCGTCCATCCTTGTTGTAAGTGGTGATTTGGGGATATGCATCATCGTCCGCCGTATAGATGCCTGCCGTGGCAGCCGGTGAACCGATGGTCACTCCTCCGCCGGTATATTCTATTATGGTGTGGTCGATGAGCATTTCTTCACAAGTCTCGGTTGCGACGATGCCGCCCCACATCCCCTTGAGTTGGTTTTCTTCGGTCCTCATGGACGGGTCGATTGAGAAGAGTACGGGCTTCTCCTCCGTGCCTTGGCAGATGAGATTGCCGTTGACGGTGAACTCCACCGGGACGGCGTTTGCGCCTACGCCGTCGGTGCTTGCGATGATTTGCACGCCCTCTTCAATCACAAGCGTCGTTCCCTCGGGGACTGTGTAGTGGTTGGTCAGATTGACAACGGTGTCGGCCGGCCACACTACCACGCCTTCGGTAGGTTGCTGGTCTGGATTTTCAACGGGAGTAGTAGTCTCTTCGTCGTCACAAGCCGCCAAGAAGCCCATAGAAAGCATTGCGGCAGTAGCAAAAAGGAAATGTTTTGTTCTCATAATGCAAAAATGATTGTTTGTATTGTCTTATTCAATGCTGTAATGTCATTTACGTGAAGCGAGTTTGTACCTGAACCCCACCATGAACGATTGTCCGTGCCACTCCTTACGCTCGATGACGTTGCCCTTTACCCTCTCGTATGGAACATCGTCGGTGAACGAGCTTTTGTGCACATAGCGCAGCAACGGCATATCAAGCAGGTTGGAGGCTTTGGCGAAGATGCTCACGCCTTTCTTGAATGATTTCTCTATCGACGCATCGAGTTGCGCATAGCCATCCTCCCAGATGTCGTTGTCGAGCCAGTGCGAAATCTCGCTCAGACGCTTGCCAGTGTAGCTCCCGGATATTTGCGCCTCAAGTCCGTGCTTGACGCTTTTGAACAAAAGAGTGAGATTGACCACATGGGCGGCCTGACCGTAGAGCGGGCGAGACTGCTTGACGGGACGGACCTCGGAGCCGTCCATTATCCGTTTGTCGGCTGTTATCTTGGAATGTGTATAGGTGTAGTTGGCCTTAACTCCAAACCAATTGAAATACTTCATCACATCAACCTCGACTCCCATGTTGCGTGCCGTCCCGAGATTGGCGGGCTGGAAGCATACGGCCTGCCCGACCTGGACGAGCGAATACTCTATCGGGTTCTCCAACTTCTTGTAGAACAGGCCTACCATGAACTGTTCGGACGACGAGGGGAAATACTCATATCGCAAGTCAACGTTGTCCGCTACCGTGTGCTTCAGATCAGGGTTTCCCATTTCCGGGTAGTCCTCGTTGAGGATGCTGTAAGGCACTATCTCAAAGAAGCTGGGGCGGTTGATGGAACGCCCGTAGGACAGGCGCAGATTGGCGTTTTCATGCACGTTCAGCTTGGCATGGAAGCTCGGCAGCACGTCGGTGTACTTCTGCCTGCCCTCGGGCTTGGCATCTCCGACGACGTACTTGAGTTTGTAGCCTTGGTTGGTATGCTCGACACGCACCCCGGCGATCAGTTCCCAGCGCGGGGTGGAATACTTGACCATGCCGTAAGCCGCACCGATTTGTTCTGTAGCATCATAGTTCAACGGGTCTCCAATGTTGCCTGTGGGACGCTTGGTGTCAAATCTGATTTGGTCATAGTTTGTCCAATCTTCCCCGTAAATCTGCGGGTCGGCAGTGCCTGTCGCCGAGTTGAACCAATACTCGTTGTAGAAGCTGTCCCTCTTTTTGTCACGGAACATACCACCCACCGAGAAGTCGAAAAAGGTCTTGTCAGCCAATGTCAGTTTGTAGTCCAGATCGACATAGCCAGCCTTGTCACGGTCGGAATTATGCTCCCACCGCCTCCTCGCCGCGTCGGTTGATGCGACATGGTTGCCGAGGATGTATATCTCGGTGTTGTCCGGGGTCTCGCTGTAAGCCTTTGACAACGCTGCCGACCAACTCAGTCTCAACTGCCCTTGGTCAAGGAATGCGTGTTCCCCCTTGAGCGTGGTGTTGACGATGTATTGCCTGTTCCACTTCATGCGGACACTGCCTTCCTGCTCGTCTGCGCCGTCGCGGACTTCCGCCTCCCTCATGTCCATGTAGCCGTTGTACCACGTCAGTTTGTGGCGCGCGTTGATGTTGTAGTCAAACTTGGCATGAGCCCCGATGCGCGTCTGTTGTGACGAATAGTCGCGATGGTCGATGCCGTGATGTGAGCTGCCTGGCTGGTAAGACAAGTCGCTCTCCTTGCCACGGTAGGTGTTCAGGAAGCTGCCGGCCAGCATCACGCCCAACTTTCCACCGAAGAAACGGTCGCCGTAGGACGCCCCGGCGATGATGTCAGGCATCGGTTTTGCCCAGCGCATCCTCATGTGTCCGTTGGTGAAGTCGTCCATCGTCACCCTGTTGACCTTGGGTTCGGGCATGGCCTCGTAGGGGGATTGCTCCATTATCTCTCCCTTCTGAAATGACTGGAAGTCCCGTCCGAAGTACATCGCGTTGTAACCCGTCGAGACGTTGAACGTCAGTTGTCTTTCCAACGGTGCATCCTTCATCACCAAGTTGACGGCACCGCCGATGCCGTCGCCCTCCATGTCGGCTGTGAGCGACTTGGTCACTTCGAGGCGGTCGAGCATCTCGCTTGGGAATATGTCAAGCGGCACAAAGCGGTTCTTGTTGTCCGGGCTGGGGATTTTTATCCCGTTGACGAGGGTGTAGTTGTAGCGTTTGTCCATGCCTCGCAGGATGGCATATTGCCCCTCTCCGCTGGCGTTGCGCTCGACCGTCACGCCGCTCATGCGCTGGATGACATTGGCCACGGTAATGTCAGGCGACAACTCCATGGCTTTTGCGCTCATGACATTGACCACGTTCATCGCATTGCGTTCAATGCCTCGTGCCCCGGCCTCAGTCCTTCCGGGGTTTGAGGCGGTGACAGTCACGCCGTCAAGCAGCACCTCATTGGTGCTGAGGTGTATCTCAATCTCGTCATGCGCGTCGTCAACCTCGATCTCATAGTCCTTGTAGCCGAGGTACGAGCAGACCAATGTGTACTTCGGGCGGCTGACCGACAACTGGAAACTGCCGTCCAGACCCGTCATCGTCCCATGCTCGGGCTCCTCCTTTACGGTGATCGAGGCACCGATGATCTCCTCACCCGTCTTGGCGTCCCTGACCTTGCCCTTGATGTCCAATGCGCTGGCGACGCTTGCAGTGGCGGCAAAAAGGAGGAGAAACAACAACTTTAGCATCTTCATTTCTTCTTTTCTGATTTCGGCGCAAAAGTATCCTGGCCACCTTTCAAGGATAATGCAAGGTTGTTACGAAATGCATTCAATGTGGCAACAATGCTGTAACATCGAGCAACGCACGCCACGCCACCCGTGGATGAGACCAGGCACAGGCAGGCGGCGACAAGACACAGGCATGGGCAATGCCACACCTCTTATTATATATAGGACATCGCACGGCAGTCAGGCCCAAACCACCAGCATGGGATGAAAAGTCTGTCTCCAACCTAAATCTATATGTTTTCAGGTTAAGTTTACATAAACTTAGTTTGCAAATATATGTTTTAAGGCTAAAAACAAACTTTTCGCGCAGCCATCCACAGTTTTCGTCCAGACGTGCGCCGGATTTAATCTTAGTTAGCATCTTTTGTTGCAAATTAAAATTTACTTGCTACATTTGCCGCCGATGCCATGCCGCATGGTGGGTCATCGGGCATAAGTCCCGGACCATACGGGCAGCAAGGCATCGACGCTCCATCGACCACGCCGCAGCCTGCCACAGGCGGATGGGGGGGGGAAACGGAGCACGACATAATTTGAAAGGCGTTTACTTGACGCCCTGTTCTTGACGCATAGGAATCTAGCAAATTACCAAATTGTAGTCATGGACAAGGCAACGGTAGGTGCCACGGGTATGATTGTTGACAGCCTGAAGTGCGTCCAATTGGCAAATTACTGACAATGGATGCGGAATGGTTGGCTGATGTCATATCGGCGTGGGGTCTAACGTTGCTCGTTCAACTACAATGGGCAATGCTAGAGCCTCTATGCGTGGGACGAGTGACAAGGCAGTACCCACGCTTTTTTATGTCGTTGCGCAAACATTCAAGAGAAGACACATCCTGCCACCCGGGTACTGGGCAGAGGCTTTGACCGATGCAATGGACACACCATCGTACGCCCGGTGGCCGTCGGCCGCACACTCGCGGCTGGCAGACCCGCCAGACAAGACCGCAAGACCAGGACTGCCGCCCTCATGGCGGCGGTCAAGGGCATAACACTCCAAACTTTTTTATTCACCTTTTAAAATCAAAAGTCATGAAACAATTCAAAGTTTTAGCAATCTGTGTTGCCGCAACCTGCATCCTCAGCGCGTGCGGCGGGTCAAAAAATGCGACCACATCTGGAGGTTCGACAAGAGGTGCGGCATCCTCGGCGTGGGGCACTGAAATCGAGTTGAATGATTGTCAACTCCTGGCAGAGGAAAGCCCGGCGACAAGGGCGTATGGCGAAGGGACAGCATCCAAATTTTCCGCAGCCAAAGCGTACGCCGAAGGTCAAGCAAGGGCTGCTCTTGCGCGTGCCGTCAGTTCCTACATAACCACTGCCACCGAGGAATCAGGCTTGTATTGGGGAAAATACGCCGGGACTACGGAAGAGGGAAACTCTGTTACTGACGAAGGCTACAAAGGCAACGAGACAACCTTGCAAATAGCAGAAGAGGTCGTGGAAAATGCCGTAGTGATAAAGACAAACCAATATGTTCAACCTAACCGCCAGTACCATGTCTTCGTCTGCATCG
The DNA here is from genome assembly GCA_944321635.1 of uncultured Bacteroidaceae bacterium. GTDB lineage: Bacteria > Bacteroidota > Bacteroidia > Bacteroidales > Bacteroidaceae > Avibacteroides. Next base: position 33,249 of record CALULY010000005.1, read on the forward strand.
AATATCAAGGTTCGCCGACACAAATGGCAGAAAAGATAACAAAGGAGGTTGAACAACTCGTTCCCGACGATGAAAGGATCAAGATGGAATACCAATTCCAGAAGTTCCAGGAGAAGATAAACGAGGAACTCAGCAGGAGAAGCCAGAAATAAGCGCAAGCGATGAAACACATCAAACTGTTTCTGGCATTGACAGTCTGCTTCTGGGCGTGCATGACACACGCCCAGACAGACATCGATGCCGTGAAGTCCGACCCGGCCTACTGGAGTGCCGAGGGACAAGGCGTTACTATCGAGGAGGCCGAGCAGGATGCTCTGGGACAAATAATCAGACAAATACAAGTCGTCGTCTCATCCAACACGTCAATGAGTGACAGCAGCGGGCAAAACACTGACGGCACGGAATACTCAAGTTACGCCCAATCGACGAGTACCAATGTGAATGCGTTCAACACCTTGCAAAATGTGGAAAAACGTGTGCTTAGCCCTGAGCCAAAGGCCAAGGTGTTCATGTGGGTGGCCAAGGATGAAGTCAAGAAGATGTATGAACAGCGTATGCAAAAAGTCAAAGACTACGTTGAGACTGGCAGGAAGGCCGAACAGAGATTGCAGATTGACGACGCGTTGCGCAACTACTACTGGGCATTGATGCTCTCAATGACGACTGATCCAGTGTACATAGAAATCAACGGCGAGAAGAACAATTGCCAGACATTCCTCCCGCTGAAAATCAAATCGGTAATCGCCAACATCAAAGCCAAGTTGGAGGATTGCACCTACGAGGCCAACCGCTACTACGCCAGGATGCGTTTCACCTACTGCGGGAATGATGTGGCAAGCCTGCAACTACACTTCTTTGACGGGCAGTCATTCATCGGCCCGCTGGCTGTCAAGGACGGCATCGGCGAACTCGACCTCGTGTCGCTGCCGGCGGACGGGAAGTTGCAATTGAATTATGAGTACCGTTTCAGCGAGGAGGCCGGCCATCTCGACAAGGAACTCGAAGCCGCATTCGCAAACATCAAAGCCCCGTTGATAGAAAATTCGCTTGTCGAAGTCCCGGTAAACATAGATGCCAAGAAAAACACCATGGAGGCGAAGAAGAAATACCGCGACGGAGTGTCAGCTGCCATGACAGATGAGATAGAGGAGATTGCAACCGAACCCATCACCCACCGCAAACGCCTGGTCCTTGAGACAGTCGATGACGACAGCCTCGTGGCAATCTTGCACAAAGTGGAGGATGCCATCAGGCGCGGCAAGGCGGAGGATGCCTACGGAAGTTTCACCCCGGACGGCTACAAGCTCTTTGCCACGTTGATGGAAGAGACAGGGAAAGTGTCGCTCATCGGCAAGGAGCAGCACTATGAGTTCGTCCGCAACGCCAACCAAGTGCTTGCACGTTTCTGCAAGATCAAGATAAAGTTCAGCGACGGCCGCTCGTTCACAGAGGACTTGGTGTTCCGTTTCAACGCGACGGACAAACGGATCGAGTCGATAGCATTCGCCCTGACACGCAAGGCCGAGGACGATATCTTCAATGCAGCGTCACAATGGACCGAAGTCTCGCGGTTCACCATCCTGCAATTCATGGAGGACTACCAGACGGCCTACGCGCTGAAGAGGCTGGACTACCTGAAACAAATCTTCTCGGACAACGCCATCATCATCACAGGCACGATGCTCAAGACGGCGACAAAGGCACAAGTCGAGGGGATGCCCATCTACTTTGACGATGACCAAGTGAGCTACACGAGGTTGTCAAAGCAGCAATTCATCGACAGGTTGCAACGGCAATTTGACAGCAGGGAGTACACACACCTCACATTTGAGGACAACGAGACCAAAGTGATCAATGCCCCGAGGCTGCCCAAGGGGACTGCATTCGCGATACAGATAAACCAGATATACAATTCACCAGTCTACTCCGACCAAGGCTACCTGACATTGGTGCTTGACGCGTCGAGGGAACTGCCCATCATCCACGTCCGTCTGTGGCAACCAGAGAAAGCAGACCTGATGACGCTGGATGAATTCATGAGCAACTTTGAATTCTAAAAACAGACAATTAACATGAAAAAGATTCTTTTACTCATCACCACATTTTTCTTGTCCGCTGTACTCTTTGGGCAAGAGGCGAGAAAGACGCAATTGGAACTGCATTCGTTCAAGGAAGTAACATCCAAGCAGGGATTGCCCAACCTCGGCGCGCTGTTCATGGAGGATGGTTGGCCGATGGATGCCAACGGCGAGGAGCCTTGCGCCTGGATCCGCGTCAAGTTTGAAAACATGCCGATGGCCGATGCCGAGAGTGTCAGTTTCGATTTCGGCAACAGCGCGCCGCTTGTCAAGACGGTCAACAGGCTGAAAGAGGAGGAGAACGAGGTGTGGCTCTTTGTCACCCCGAGCAGCAACGCCTACATGGAGGCACGCCACGGACGGTATGGCACGAGCAACCGCCTGCCATCGTTCCGGCTTGAGCCGAAACACGTCTATGATGTAGTGCTGACAAACGACATCACTGTTACCATCAGGATTGCCTCATTGCCTCGGGGTGCAACTGTACGCATCGAAGATTTGGGTGTCGTACAACAAACTCCCGCCACCATCCCAGGAGTGCCATTGGGGCAACACAGCATCAAAATCGTATCAGGCGACAACACCATCAACGAGACAATCGAAGTGACTGAAGCAAAGACTTTGTTTTATTACGACCTTCGTCCAAAGAAAAAGATCTCATTTAGGAGTGAGCCGTCAGAAGCAATGATTGTCCTCGGCAGGGACTCGATTATCGGGCTCACGCCATGTTACGCGGAACTTCCTTACGGGACTTATGCCGTAAGAGCCGAAAATCAAGGTAAGAGTGCCGTTCAATCCATACTCGTATCGCCCAATTCTGACGATGAGGTGTTCTTTGACCTTGTGAACAACAAAACATTCGAGGTCTACGCCACACAGCGAGGAAAGAATGTCAACGCAGCCCTCTACATCGACGGCGAATGGATTGGTTCTGGAGAGCCATCTTACGAAATATCAAAAGGTGTAGGCAAGGCTTACAAGGTAACAATGTCCTACAACGGCAGGAGCAGAGCGCGCAAGATCAAGGTCACAGAGGGGATGAGGAGCAGATATGAATTCAGGATTCCATACGGTTCGACTGGTTACACGGAATGGCAGAACGATTATGATGCCAAGCCCTATGGTTTCTCTTTCGGCTATGTTTCCAAGAGTTTCCAAACAAAGGGCAATGGCGAAAAGCTAAAGCATGACATTTTCGGCGAAGAGGGCATCATGCCTGGCATACAATTGGGCTTCCACGCCCAACCGTCGTTCAGATGGGGGCTTGGCATATACACTGGACTGTTCTACGAAGTCTATTTCAGAGGGGGGCAAGTAGACTACTATTACAACATACACACGGGAAATAACGGTTACTTGTATTACAGCTCAAGCACAGTGCACGGGTCGTACAGGGAACATGACCTATACGTTCCAGCACACGCGTGCTACCGCATCCCGTTTGCTGAAGAAGTTGGACTGTCCGTCCACCTTGGGTTCGGTTTCGACTTCAAGCTCGGGTCAAACTTTTCCGGCTTTTCCGGCTACAACGAGAACTACGGTTTTGGCGATAGCGGCAACTCCTACGACACGATGCTCTCGTCAAAGAAGTTCAACCTCTCCGCCGAATTCGGTTTCGGATTGAGGCTGTGGCCTGTGCAAATCGAATTGCAAGTGTCAAGAGGTCTCAACAACCATGCAATGTTCAAGGACTATGGAGACTTCAAGACGAAGCAAAATAAATTCACGTTCAGTGTTGCCTACAACTTCGGCTTCGACCCTCTATAATCATTTCAAAACAAGACGAAGAGAATGTTAAGAAAGATATTGCTGGCATCGGCCGTCATCGCTCTGGGCATCGGCAGCACATCGGCCCAAGGGACGTTTGAGGAATTCAAGTCGAGGATTGACGGCGAATTCAATTCCTACAAATCCGCCCGTGACAACGAGTTTGAAGCGTTCAGGAAGCGCATCAATGACGAATATGCCGCGATGGTCAGAAAAGCGTGGAGCGAATTCAACGCGATGAGGGGCATCCCTCTCCCCGACGACAACCCTCTGCCTCCCGTCACCTACCCACAGGACGGCGAGGAAGAGGCAGTCGAGGACAATCCGCTGCCGATTGATGAGGTCATCACCCCGCCTGTCCCCGAGCCACAGCCCGAACCCATCGTGCCGATAGAGGAAAAGCCCGCGCCGCCGGTCGAGGATCGATTTGAATTCACATTCTACGGCACGGCGATGAGGGCGCGCATTGACGACGAGATGCGGTTTGCAATGGACGGATGCGACGAGAGTTCGGTTGCCGAGACTTGGAGCCGGCTGGCCGAGACCGGATATGAGAATACCGTCAACGATTGTCTCGCCCTGCGCACCCGGTACAAGCTGTGCGACTGGGCGTACCTGTCGATGCTGCGTGCCATGACGACCGAGTTTCTCGGCGGGTGGAGCGACGAGGCGACCATGCTCACGGCATTCATCTACTGCCAGTCAGGCTACCAGATGCGACTGGCAAGCGGCGATGGCCGGTTGTTCATGCTCTATGCAAGCCGCCACACCATCTATGGCACGGGTTATTGGGACGTTGACGGCGAGAAGTTCTACGCTTTGGGCGAATGCCCGCAGCAGATACGCATCTGCCAAGCGGCCTATCCCAAGGAAAGGCCTTTGTCCCTGCAAATTGCCACCGAACAGCTGCTCGCACTGCGGCAATCAGGACAAAGGCAGTTGCAATCCAGACAATTCGCCGATGTCAAGGCCACGGTCAGGACAAATGAGAACCTCATAGCATTCTTTGACACCTACCCCTCGTCGATGATTGGCGACGACTTTGGGACACGCTGGGCAATCTACGCCAACACTCCGATGAGCGAGGAGGCTGCCGGCACGCTCTACCCGTCACTGCGCGCCGCCATCGACGGCAAGCCGCAACGTGAGGCGGTGGGACGGCTGCTTGACTTCGTGCAGACGGCATTCACCTATGAGTACGATGACAAGGTCTGGGGAGGCGACCGTGCTTTCTTTGCCGAGGAGACACTCTACTACCCGTACTGCGACTGCGAGGATCGCTCCATCCTCTTCTCGCGTCTCGTCCGCGACCTCGTGGGGCTGGATGTCGTGCTGGTCTACTACCCCAATCATCTCGCGACCGCTGTGCGCTTCACCGACGACGTGGCGGGCGACCACATCATGTTGCGGGATGAGAAATATGTAGTGTGCGACCCGACATACATCGGCGCTCCAGTAGGCGCGACCATGCCCGGCATGGATAACTCGACTGCCAAAGTCATCATGCTCAAATGATTGCCACGTCGCAAAGGGAGGGATGCAAAACAACATGAAGGAAGGGGCAAGTGGCAAATTTTGGGAATATGAATTACTCCGGATATTCCGATGAGAGTGATGACTGGCGGGATGACCACGCTGACTACGATGGTGGTGGGTATGACCAGCAAGATGATGGTTACGACTGGCAAAATGATGAGGATTACAATAAAAGCGGTGAAGCCTATGACTACGAGCCCGAGGAATACCGTGCCGAGGGACTTGATGAAGTGGCTGATGAAATAGGATATGCAGAGCCTGACACCGCCAAAGATGACCACAAAGACAATGGACACAGTGACTCACTGTTTGGCAGCAATCATTGGATGTCAGCCATGATTGCTGCCATCATGGGTTATGCTGCGGGAAGGTCAAGAGCCGCAAGCCGACGACAGAGAACCGTGACTGATGGACTCGGCGGCAACCGGCAAAAGGCGAAAGGACAAACAAAAGGTGTCAACAGCGGGTGCTCGAACATCACAACCAACATCATAGTTATTGCAGCCATCATCTTGTTACTAAAGTGTTGCTGAAATCAGATAAATCCAAGATGACTGAAAGTAAAACGGCAATCTTGGTGGAATAAATCCATCCATACTCTGCAAAAGATTGCAATAGCTTTTAATCTGTCTCTTTTTACGTGCCTTTAATTGAGCCATAGAGCAACTGATCTTTGAGCCTCACGGCAACTTCCATAAACGGCATCCTCCCCACCTTTGCGCCTGTAATTATAAACATTAGACAATGCGCAAAAAGACAATCGTAGTGGTAGGAGCCGGACAAGGTCTGGGCAACCACGTGGCACAGAGATTTGGCAAGGAAGGTTTCCGCATCGTGCTGATGGCACGTAACGGCGAGTCGTTGAAACGCTATCAGCAGGAATTTGCCAATGAAGGTATCGAGACCTTTGTACACGAAGCGGATGCGGAACGACCGGAAACATTGGACGCTGCTTTCGCTTGGGTCAAGCAACAGTTCGGAACGCCGGATGTCCTTGTCTATAATGTAGGCATCACGGCGGCGGACGAACCGGACAAGATGACGAGTGCGGAACTGATGCGCCATTATCAGACAGATGTGGCGAGCGCATGGCATTGTGCACATCTGGTGGCTGACGAAGATTTCGGCAAAAAGCAGGGCGTTATCCTCTTCACGGGCGGCGGACTGGCAACGCATCCGCTGGCAACGTTCACACCGCTTTCCATCGACAAGGCGGCACTCCGTGCGTTGGCTTGCCTGTTGCACGACGAGCTGAAACCGAAAGGCATCTATGTCGGCACGGTGACGGTGTGCGGCTCGATAGGCATCGACACCTACTTCGCCCCGGCACAGATGGCAGAAACCTATTGGCGGATGTACAATGAACGCTGCGCGTGGGAAGTGCGTTACGAATATCCCGAACTGCAAGGAAGCGACCTTTCCGCACAGGGCTACTGGGCGAAAGTCTATGAATTGGCTGAGAAGTATAAATGACGTGGCAAGATGAAGATAACGATTCTATCAGGAAGTCCACGCAGGAACGGCAATTCTGCTTACCTCGCCCGGCAGTTTATGAAAGGCGCGGAAGAAGCCGGACACGAAGCGTTCTTCTTCGACTGCGCCGCCCATAACATCAACGGTTGTTTGGGATGCGGCCATTGCGGTATGAACGGGGAATGCGTACAGAAAGATGATTTCGACATCGTTCGCCCGCATCTGTTGGAAGCCGATGTGATAGTGCTGGCGACACCTATCTATTACTTCTCTTTCACTTCGCAACTTAAAAAGGTGACAGACCGCTTCTATGCCATCAACGGTAAGCTGCTGAACAAAAAAAGTGTCCTGCTGGCATCTATGGCCAATCCGTCGAAACGGGTAGCATACCTTGCTGTTGCCGTCTATCAGTCCATCGCCAACTTCCTGCATTGGCAAGACATGGGTCATATACTGGCCACGCGCCTTTGGAATCCGGAGGACATACGCGACACGGACTTTGGCAAGCAGGCATACGAATTAGGCAAGAGCATTAAATGAGATGCATTTATATGGATGCTTGTAATCATAGCCATGCTGATGGGGATGCTGTTCCCTGTACAGACAGCGGCAAATGCACGGATGAGGGCAAGCGTCGGTCCTGCATTAGTCGTGACCCTCATCTCGTTTTCAGTGTCAACTGTGCTGCTGTGCGGAGTGTCGCTCGTATGCCGAATACCGATAGTGCCGACAACGGCGCAAATCACTGCTGTGCCATGGTGGGGTTGGACCGGTGGCATCATCGCCCTGTTCACGATAACCGTAGCCATCTACCTGTTTAAGGCACTCGGACAGTTGCAGACCATCATTCTCCCACTTCTGGGACAACTGCTGTTCAGCCTTGTGATAGACCATTTCGGGTTGTTCGGCTCGGCACACATCCCGCTTTCCACACCAAGGATCGCCGCCATGTGTTTGTTGATAAGCGGAGTTATACTGATTGTTGTCATACCGAATCTCGATAAGAGCAAAGTCGTGCAACCGACCACAGGCGGACACATCCTGCTTTGGCAAATCACTGGCATAGTGGCCGGTTGCCTGATGGCATCCATCGGGGCAATTTACGGCAAATTGGGCGTATGCCTCGACTCAGCGGTGCAGGCATCCACCGTGTCATTTCTGATAGCCACTGCCGTCATTGCGATTGTCTGTATCGGGAATGGGAAGACACGCCGTGTGCATGGGGCTTTCGGCAAAGGCAATCCGTGGTGGATGTGGCTGGGCGGAGTGTGCGGAGCCATCTCGGTATTCGGCAACGCTTGGCTGATACCGCAGATTGGAGCCGGAGCATTCTTTATGGCACTGCTGCTCGGACAGATGACGCTCAGCCTCATGATGGAAGGTCGTGGCTGGATGGGGGCGATGAAAAGAAAGATTACTCCGGTTCAATTTATCGGCATTGCGCTGATGATAGTCGGAGTGGCAATGATCAGATTATAAGAAAACAATGGTTTGAGTTGCCAGTCTGACAATTTTAAATAATAATCATAATTAAAAAGGTAATAAGACGATGAAAACAAGAAAACTAAGAGACATCGAAGTCTCCTCCATCGGCATGGGCTGCATGGGTTTCACCCACGCCTATGGCAAAGCACCCGAGGAAAAGGAAGCCATTCGGCTGGTGCATCGTGCATTCGAGTTGGGCTGCACGTTCTTCGACACGGCGGAAATGTATTCCTACTTCAAGAACGAGGAGTTTGTAGGCAGGGCTCTAAAAGAACTGCCGCGCGAACGGATGGTCATATCCGACAAGTTCTGGCCTCAGCCCCTGCCCGGACAGGCAATGCTCGAAGGGAAACTGAGCGAGGCAGGCATCCGCCAATCCATCGAAGGTTCGTTGAAGCGTCTCCAGACGGATTACATAGACATCTACACCGAGCATCAGATGGAAGACGGGAGCGAGGAACAGGTAGCCTACGTAATGGGGCTGCTCATCAAGGAAGGCAAGATCCGCGGCTGGGGACAGTCCTCGCCCTCTGCCGCACAGATACTCAAGGCGAATGCCGTCACGCCCATTACCGCCATCCAGAGCGAGTACTCGATGATGGAACGCAAATGGGAAAAGGACGTGCTGCCGCTCTGCCGCGAACTCGGCATCGGCTTCGTGGCGTTCTCGCCGATGGGCAACGGTTTCCTGAGCGGGAAATACCGTCCTACCGACCAATTCAAAGGCGATGACGTGCGCCGGGTCATCACCCGTTTCTCACCGGAGAATATGAAGGCGAACCAGCCGCTGCTCGATTTGGTACACGACTATGCTGATCGGAAAGGATGCACGGCAGCGCAAATCAGCCTCGCGTGGGTATTGAAAGGCGGCGACTTCATCGTGCCAATCCCCGGAATGCGCAGTGAGAGTCGCATCGCGGAAAACCTCGACGCGGCGGACATCTGCCTGACGGATGAGGAATACACCGCCCTCACTGCCGCCCTGAACAAGATGGAGATACACGGCGACCGCGACGGCAAGGACATCGCAAAGCTGGGGACAGTGCCGGATAATGTGGACAGGTAACGGAAGCGGATAAGCATCCTCGAAAGGACGTCTCAGGGATGCTTTTCTTGTTTATTGCTTGCCCCGATTTTCCCTATATTCGCCTTCAAAAAGAGCATACAATGAAAACCCCTATAACCATCCGGCAGGAATTGCCACAAGACCATACCAATGTTTACAAATTGATACGGGCGGCATTTGCATCCGTAGAGGAGAGCGACCATAGCGAACAGGACTTAGTGGAACGTTTGCGGCATTCATCGTCCTTCATCCCTGAGCTTTCATTGGTGGCGGAAACCGGTCAAGGCGAACTTGTCGGCCATGTCTTGCTGACCCGTATACGCATCATCAACGATGCACAGACTTTTCCATCGCTGGCCGTAGCACCCCTCAGCGTGCAGCCATCGTGGCAGCGACAAGGTATCGGAAGCGTGCTAATCCGTGAAGCCCACCTGCGTGCTGCGGCGTTGGGCTACGGCTCGGCAGTGTTATTAGGGCATCCGGGATATTACCCGCGTTTCGGTTACTTGCCTGCCCACCGTTTCGGTATCCGCTTCCCCTTTGATGCTTCTGCCGATTGCTGTATGGCTATCGAACTACTGCCTGATGGACTGAAAGGTGTGCAAGGCAAAGTGGAATATGACCCAGCATTCGGAATCTGAAAGCAAGAATTGGGGCTGTCGGCGGCATTTTCTGGACAAAACCAACAGGATTACGATAAAATGCAACATTGACTCCACACCAACACATTTTTGAGCCGACCGGCAACAGTTGTTACCGCTTTATCTTCGCACCATAGAACAATAAAACACAGAACCGTCATGTTGAAACAATCGCAAGTCTATAATCATTGGGACATCGTGTACAGTTGTTTCGTCCCCGACGAGATGCTGTCGGAACACCGCCTGCCGATACACGCGCTCATCTACGTCTATTCGGGCAAGATGGTGGTGGAGGACGAGGGGCGGACGCTGACCGTCTGTGCAGGCGACTATGTGTTCCTCAAACGCGACCATCAGGTGAACCGCCTTCAAGCGGCAGTTCGGCGTGCCGCCGGGAGGGGTGGCGGTGAGTGTGTGATACTGCAATTCCTTACAAATTGCAGTTTGCCATGGGCATTTTTTAACATCAGCGGCATGGATGGCTAAGGTTTTTACTACATTTGCCGACACCCCTGACGGAAGGGGTGGAACTATACCATTATAATATATGACTTAGACAGACAACTGACATATTAACAACAACGAAGCATTAGCTATTATTTCGCGTTCGGCAAAGTCTCGCAAACTAAAAAAGGACCACAGGAATAAAGCTAAGCAAGTGGTGTATCCATCACCACAAGCACCGATAAGGGTTAATGCTCACGCTGGAATGGCGTGGGCTACTTATCGTGCTTGTGGAGGTTATGCGAGACACCTGCCGAACGGATAAGAAGCCCACGCTTCTGTTATCCGCTCAGGTGATTGATAGTCGATGCTCCCAAAACTATCAATCACCATAGCAAACAAAAACCTCACTGCTGCCAAGCTCGCTAAGAAAGACGAGTTTTACACCCAGATGGCTGACATCGAGCGCGAGCTGAGCCACTACTGGCCGCACTTCCGAGGACGGACGGTGTTGTGCAACTGCGACGACCCGTATGAAAGCAACTTCTTCAAATACTTCGCCCTCAACTTCAACCAGTTAGGGCTGCGGCGGCTGATATGCACCAGCTACAACGGCTCGCCCGTGCAGGGAGGTGAGCTGATGGTGCGGCTCGACTTCCCGGAATATGAACCCAAGAAGATAGCCTACAAGGTCGAGATAACCGAGGTCAGCGACCTCAACGGCGACGGGGCGGTTGACTTGTCGGACGTGCGCTATCTGCTGCAAAACGACCGCAACGTCATCTCGACACTCCAGAGCGGCGACTTCCGCTCCGCCGAGTGCATAGAGTTGCTCAAGCAAGCCGACGTGGTGGTGACAAATCCACCTTTCTCACTCTTCCGCGAGTACGTCGCGCAGCTGATGAAGTATGGGAAGAAGTTCTTGATAGTCGGCAATCAAAACGCCATAACCTACAAAGAAATATTCCAACTCATCATGCAAAATAAAATATGGTTGGGATACAAGTCCGGGGACATGGCTTTTCGCGTGCCATCAGATTATGAGCCGCGTGCCACGCGCTACTGGCAGGACGAGACGGGGCAAAAATGGCGGAGCATGGGAAATATATGCTGGTTCACCAACCTTGACCACCAAAAACGCCACGAGGAGCTGGATTTAGTCTGCCGCTACACGCCCGATGCCTATCCCAAATATGACAACTATGATGCCATCGAAGTCAGCAAGACGGCGGACATCCCTTGCGACTATGACGGGGTGATGGGTGTCCCGGTCACTTTCCTCGACAAATACAATCCCGAGCAATTCCAAATCATAGGCAACGAGTATACCCTTGATATTGAAAAAGGACGAGGTTATGTCAACGGGAAACGTATGTACAGCAGAATATTCATCAAGAAAATAAATCCCCAAAAGCCATGATGACTATCAAGCAAACAGAAGTGACAGTCGGCGAGGTATGCGACGGCTATGTCAACAACGACGAGCAAGGCGGGCGCGGCTATGGCGGGCGGCTCGACATCCGTCCTCCCTATCAGCGCGAGTTCATCTACAACGACCGCGAGCAGCAGGCCGTCATACGCACGGTGCTGGCGGGCTATCCCCTCAACGTAATGTACTGGGTGCGGCGCAGCGATGATGCCGAGTGTCCCTACGAGGTCATGGATGGCCAGCAACGCACGCTGTCACTGTGCGAGTACGTGGCCGGGCGGTTCTCGGTAGATTTCAAGGGCTTTGGCAACCAGCCTGCCGACATCCGACAACGAATACTCGACTATCGGCTCACTGTCTACGTCTGCGAGGGCGAGCCGTCCGAGAAGCTCGAATGGTTCAAGACCATCAACATCGCCGGCAAGCCGCTCAACGAGCAAGAGATACGCAACGCCGTCTATGCCGGCCCGTTTGTCAGCGATGCCAAGCGGCACTTCTCGAAGTCAAACTGCGGTGCCTACCGCCTCGGGCGCGACCTTGTCAGCGGCACGCCAATAAGGCAAGACCTCCTCAAATGCGCCCTGACATGGATGGCCGACCACGAGACACGCGCCGGGCATCGGCAAAGCGTCGTCGGCTACATGGCCGAGCACCAGCACGACCCCAACGCCAACAACCTGTGGACCTACTACCAGAACGTGTTGAACTGGGCCATAACCAACTTCGACCCCGCCAAGTTCCGCAAGATAATGAAGAGGCTGGACTGGGCGTTGCTCTACGATAACTACCACGACAAGACGCTCGACACCGCCGCCCTCGCCCGGCGCATCTCGGCCTTGATGCAGGACGACGAGATACAACGGCGCACGGGCATCATCCCCTACGTCCTGACGGGCGACGAGCGGAGCCTCGACCTCAGGACTTTCAGCGAGAGCGTCAAGCTCGCCAAGTGGGAGGAGCAAGGCCACGTCTGCCCGGAGTGCCACCGCGAGTTCGACTACGAGTTCATGGAGGGCGACCACATCATCCCCTGGAGCAAAGGCGGCCGCACCACCCCCGACAACTGCCAGATGCTGTGCCGCGACTGCAACAGGCGGAAAGCGGGGAAATAAGTATGGCAACCGGCATCTGGGACAAGGGCAAGGCGCACCGACCCAAGACATCAAGACGGCAGGGGCAGGGACAAACGCCACTGCCACAGTAGAGACGCGATTAATCGCGTCTCTACACATAACAGACATTCACTGACAACAGCACCGTCCACAGTAGAGACGCGATCAATCGCGTCTCTACACATAACAGACATTCACCGACAACACACCGTCCACAGTAGAGACGCGATTAATCGCGTCTCTACACGCCGCAAGCATTCACCGACAACACACCGTCCACAATGTAGAGACGCGATTAATCGCGTCTCCACACCTATCAAGCAACAATAATTTCCCTCATCTGACGAGGAGACGCAAGATGTTGCGCCTCTACAACACGCGCCAGGCATCCACCGACAACAACCCGCACGCAGTGGAGACGCGATTAATCGCGTCTCTACATCCACCCACGCGGCAATTAGGCGGATAGGGCGGATAGGACGAAGGGGCGCCTCAAAAAGGGGTGCAACGCCCCCCATAAGCCATATCGGAAATCTTGAACCAGGAATGTAGAGACCAACATCTTGCGTCTCTACAATCCGCAGGCATCCAACGAGAATGCACCGCCCACAATGGAGACGCGATCAATCGCGTCTCTACATCCCCCACGCGGCAACCGGGAGGATGGGGCAATAAGAAACAAAAAGCCTCCCGCCACATAGATGGCGGGAGGCTTACCGTTGGTGAGGACTGCCGGTCAAAGTGTCGCCTTGACCTCGATTTCCTCGTATGTCTCGATGATGTCGCCGACCTTGATGTCGTTGTAGTTTGTCAGGCTTATGCCGCACTCGTAGTTGACGGAGACTTCCTTAACATCGTCCTTGAATCGTTTGAGGGCGTTGATCGTGCCTGTGTAGACCACTATGCCATCGCGGATGAGGCGTGCCTTGTCGGTGCGCTTGACTTTCCCCTCCTTGACCATGCCGCCGGCAACCGTTCCGACCTTGGAGATGCGGAAGACTTCAAGGACTTCGATTGTGGCGGTGACTTGCTCTTTGACCTCTGGGGCGAGCATACCTGCCATCGCATCCTTGACTTGCTCGATTGCGTCATAGATGATGGAGTAGAGGCGTATGTCCACGCCTTCCTGCTCGGCGAACTTGCGTGCCGAAGCCGAGGGGCGCACTTGGAAGCCGATGATGATGGCGTTGGACGCTGCTGCGAGTGAGACATCCGACTCCGAGATCTGGCCGACTGCCTTGTGGATGACGTTGACTTGTATCTTTTCGGTCGAGAGTTTTATCAACGAGTCCGAGAGAGCCTCTATCGAGCCATCGACGTCGCCTTTGACGATGATGTTGAGTTCCTGGAAACCGCCGAGTGCTATGCGTCGTCCCACTTCGTCAAGCGTGAGGAGCTTCTGGGTGCGGATGCCTTGCTCGCGTTGGAGTTGCTCGCGTTTTGAGGCGATTTCACGCGCTTCCTGCTCTGTCTCGATGACGTGGAACGTGTCTCCTGCCGTCGGCGCGCCGTTCAACCCGAGTATCAACGCTGGTTCTGACGGTGCGGCCTGCTTGATGCGCTGGTTGCGCTCGTTGAACATGGCTTTGATTTTGCCGTAATGGGTGCCGGCCAGCACTATGTCGCCCACCTTGAGCGTCCCGTTTGAGACGAGCACTGTCGCCACGTAGCCGCGCCCCTTGTCGAGCGTCGACTCGATGATGGAGCCAGTGGCCTTGCGGTCGGGGTTGGCTTTGAGGTCAAGCATCTCGGCTTCGAGAAGCACCTTTTCCATGAGTTCGTTGACCCCTATGCCCTTCTTGGCGGATATGTCCTGGGACTGGTATTTGCCGCCCCATTCCTCGACGAGGTAGTTCATGTTGGCCAGTTCCTCCTTGATCTTGTCGGGGTTGGCAGCCGGTTTGTCTATCTTGTTTATGGCAAAGACGATCGGCACTCCTGCGGCAGATGCGTGGTTGATAGCCTCCTTGGTCTGTGGCATCACGTCGTCGTCGGCCGCGACGATGATTATTGCGATGTCCGTCACCTTTGCTCCCCTGGCACGCATGGCGGTGAACGCTTCGTGGCCCGGGGTGTCGAGGAAGGTGATACGGCGGCCGTCCTCAAGTTGGACGTTGTAGGCGCCGATGTGCTGTGTGATGCCGCCGGCCTCGCCTGCTATGACGTTGGACTTGCGGATGTAGTCAAGGAGCGATGTCTTGCCGTGGTCCACGTGTCCCATCACGGTGACGATTGGCGGGCGTGGCACAAGGTCTTCCTCGTTGTCCGCTTCCTCGGCTACGGCTTGCGCCACAGACGCGCTGACAAACTCTGTCTGGAATCCGAACTCCTCAGCCACGAGGTTGATGGTCTCGGCATCGAGCCTCTGGTTGATAGAGACCATTATGCCGACGCTCATGCAAGTGGCGATGACTTGGTTGACCGAGACGTTCATCATGCTTGCCAATTCGTTCGCGGTGACAAACTCGGTCAGTTTGAGCACCTTGCTTTCCTCGAGTTCTCGGCTCTCAAGCTCCATTTGGCGGGAGTGAGCGAGTTCGCGTTTCTCTTTCCTGTATTTGGCAGCTTTGTTCTTTCCTTTAGAAGTGAGGCGTGCAAGTGTCTCTTTCACTTGTTTTGCCACGTCCTCGTCGCTGACTTCGGGACGCACGGGGGTATTCTTCTTGCCTTTTGCCTGGGCGTTCCTCGATTGTTGCTTGCCTTGCTGCGCTTGCTGGGATGAACGCTTTGACCTGTCTCCCTGCTGGTGGATGTTGTCGATGTCGATGCGTTCTTTGTTTATCCTGCTGCGTTTTTTCTTGCGGGTGTCGTCGTCGCCCTTCTTGGCTTCAGAAGATGTTGCATTGGCTTCGCCGGGACGGATTTCTTTCATTATGGCGTCCTTCATCTTCTTGCGTTGTTCGAGACGCTGCTTTTCCTTGTCCTCCCTCTCTTTGCGCTTTTCCTCTTTGGATTTCTTCTTGGGGCGTGTCGATTGGTTTAGGGTGCTGAGGTCGATTTGTCCGACCACGTTGATCCTGGATGCGAGCCCTTCGGTCTTGAGCCTGAACACTCCGTCGTCATTCTTGGTGGCGGCTGGTGTTTCGGCTGGTTGTTCCTGTTCCTGGGGGGTAGCCTGGCTGTCAACCTCGGGGGCTTCCGGCTCTACGGGCTGCTGTTGCTCGACTACCGGGTCTTCCGTCTTTGGTGCCGGTTCGGGTGCTACCGGTTGCTCCTGCGGTTCTGATGGGGCAGGCTGTGCGGCGGCGGGCTCTTGAGGTGCGGTTTTCTCCTCGACAGGCTTGCTTTTCCTTGGCCTGTTCAATTCATCCAGGTCTATTTTGCCTACGGGTTTGAATTTAGGACGCTGCTCTTCGGGGACGACGGTCTTGATGTCCACTTTGTTGTCATCCGGCCCGTAGCCCTCGATCGCGACGGTCTGCACCTTGCTTCTGTCTTTGTTTTGTCTTTCTTGGCTTATCTTTTCGGACTCCAACTTCAGGTTTTTGTCCTTGCTGAATTCCTTGACGAGCAATTCATACTGCTCGTCTGTAAGCTTTGCATTCAGGCCTCCCTCAATTTCAAAGCCTTTCTTTTGCAGGAATTCTATGGCTGTCGTGCTGCCTATGTTAAGATTTCCGATTACTTTGTTTAACCT
Source organism: uncultured Bacteroidaceae bacterium (assembly GCA_944321635.1). Classification (GTDB taxonomy): domain Bacteria; phylum Bacteroidota; class Bacteroidia; order Bacteroidales; family Bacteroidaceae; genus Avibacteroides. Next base: position 49,917 of record CALULY010000005.1, read on the forward strand.
TATTGCCATATTGTCTTTTGGTGTGAATGTATTTGTAGTAGGAAAGGGTCTTTGCTAAAGCGAGAATTGCAGTCGCGGCCGGTGTGACCTTCTCCTGACTACAATTCTCAAATCGCGAGGCTAATCATCTTCGAACTCGGCTTTCAGAATCCTGATGACATCATCGACGGTGTTTTCTTCGAGGTCGGCCTTTTCGATGAGCATTTCCCTCGGGGCGTTGAGTACTCCCTTGGCGGTGTCGATTCCAAGTTTCTTGATGGCATCGATCACCCATTCGTCGATTTCGTCCTTGAACTCTTCGAGGTAGATGTCGTCCTCCTCGTATGCTTGGTCAAGTTCACGGAAGACATCGATGGTGTACTCGGTCAACATGCTTGCGAGCTTGATGTTCATGCCGTTCTTACCTATTGCCAACGAGACTTCCTCGGGTTTGAGATAGACCTCGGCTTTCCTCTTTTCCTCGTCAAGGCGGATTGAAGAGATCTTGGCGGGGCTTATCGCACGCTGGATGAACAGGGATGTGTTGGTGGTGTAGTTGATGACATCGATGTTTTCGTTCCTCAATTCCCTGACTATGCCGTGGATACGCGAGCCTTTGACACCGACACACGCTCCGACAGGGTCGATGCGGTCGTCATAGGACTCGACGGCGATCTTGGCACGCTCGCCGGGAATGCGTGCGATTTTCTTTATCGTTATGAGGCCATCAGCTATTTCAGGCACTTCGAGTTCAAACAGGCGTTGCAGGAACAGGGGGGAAGTGCGTGAAAGTATGATCTTCGGGTTGTTGTTCTTGTTCTCGACACGAGCGACAACCGCCTTGGCCGTCTCTCCCTTGCGATAAAAGTCGCTCGGGATCTGTTCTGTCTTGGGCAGGAGCAATTCATTGCCTTCCTCATCCAGCAAGAGGATTTCTTTTTTCCAGACCTGGTAGACCTCTGCGGTTATTATCGTGCCGACCATTTCAGAATATTTGGCATAGAGGCTGTCTTTCTGCAGTTCCAAAATCTTGGAGGCAAGGGTTTGTCTCAGGTTAAGGATGGCTCGACGGCCGAACTGCAAGAAATCAACTTTGTCCGTCACGTCCTCGCCAATCTCAAAAGACTCGTCAATCTTCTGAGCCTCGCTGAGTGAAATCTGGCTGTTCGGGTTGGTGACTTCGCCATCGGCTACGACTTCCCTGTTCCTATATATTTCAAAGTCCCCTTTGTCCGGGTTCACGATAACATCATAGTTGTCATCCGTGCCGAACATTTTGGCAATAACACTCCTGAAAGACTCCTCCAGCACACTGACCATCGTCGTGCGGTCAATGTTCTTGAGGTCTTTGAATTCAGAGAACGTTTCGACAAGATTGACAGCTTCTGTTTTTTTTGCCATAATTCAATTGAAACTTATTAAATATTTTGTATATTTTACTTCATCATAACCAAAGGTGAGATCCCTGTCCATCATCACCGGACGCTTTGCCCCCTCGGGTCTCACCTTTTCCTTTATCGTGACAGTAAAGTTGTCGTCGGCGGCCTCTTTGAGTATTCCCGTCAGTTTTTTGCCTTCACCCGTCATCACTTCCACTTCGTCACCGACGTGTATCTGGTACTGGCGGGGGATTTTGAACGGTTGCCCGATGCCTGCCGAGCCGACTTCCAGCTCATAGTCTTCCTCGTCACGGTTGAGCCTTGCCTCGATAAAGCGGCTCAGGTCCACACAATCCTCGATCCACACGCCGTCGGCATGATCGATTTCCACGACGATTTTGTCGTCGGGAGAGATGTTGATGTCAACCAAGAAATAGTCTTTGTCATCCAACCATTCATCGACGATGCCTTTAACTTTGATTCTGTCTATCATTTACGGGAAATTAGAATAAAAAAAGGGCTTGCTCGCCCCCACATTTCATCATTCTCAATGCAAAGGTACTACTTTGCATCTAATCCGCAACATTCTTAGTAAAAAAAGGTTGTCCTGACGCTTCTGACGGCACATCAGCCCCACGCTGCTGCGGAATAGCGGCGCAACTCGGCTTCGCGCTCAGCCCTACGTCCTCCAGCGCACTGATCCAGGAGGCGTTTGAAAGCATCTCCATGGTCAAGATGCACCGTGTGGCACAATTCATGCAGCATGACAAACTCGACAAGATGCCTTGGCAGCAGCATCAACGACGCGGACAGATTGATGGACTTGCGCCCGGAACAGCTGCCCCACCTGCCCTTGCTCGAGTTTATCCTCAATGAAGTGTAGACGAACCCCCAACGCCGCGCCAGCTCATCCAGCATCCCGGGCAACACCTCATGCGCCCTATGCTTGAGACAGGCCGCCACCGCCCGTCCCACCACAGCGTCACCGGCGCCGGCAGGACGCGTTAAGGCATAATGGCATCCGTCCCTCGTGACCGTCACGCGCCGCACATTGCCAGTGCGCACCGTGACAGACAGCCAACAACTCTCCACGGCCTTCCCGTCGGCGCAGGATGGTCGTGGCGATGCTTCCAACATCCTTGCAATCTTGTCGCGGTGCCCGTCGATGACACGCTCGACCTCACGAGGCGTGACACCGAGCGGGGCGACGGCGACAAGGCGGCCTGCGCGCGCCCTGACCGTGACCCTCATGGTCCGCCAATGCCTCTTGACGGCAATTTCGCCGAACTGTCTGTCCTTGATGACCTCCATGCGCTTAGCCAGAATCCTATCTTTCATGCAAAATTAAACGGTGTGGCACTTTTCACAAAGAGCCACACCGCAACATACGTTAATATCAAAATGAAGTATTTGCCATTCAACAAGCTCTCTTGTCGCAGTAAACGAATTTTTATTAACCTCTGCGTCAAAGATACGACTGTTTTCACTAAACACCAAATAAAATGATATAAATTTTAGCGTTTATCTTACATTTTGTCAATATGCTACTCATTTAGCAAAAACACAGTAATATACGGACAATTAACAGACACAAAACATCAAAATCACCGCATTTCAGTGTCATTTTGCTCAAGACAATTCAAAACAAAACCGTTTGCACCGGCATTTTGTTTTGCAAATTTTTCATTAATACATGGGACACTGACAAAAATGGATGCAATGCAAAAGCCCCGCACCGTCAAATGCCGACGATGCGGGGCTTTGGACTTGCGTTGCCGTGTCAGAACGACGCCTTCAATTCCTCCAGACGGCAAATATACTTGCCGAGGATGTCAAACTCAAGATTGACCACGCTCCCGACCTCGATTGTGCGGAAATTGGTGTTCTCCATCGTGTATGGGATGATGGCAACCGAGAACTCATCGGCCGTAGGGGCGCACACCGTCAGGCTGACACCGTTGACAGTCACCGATCCCTTATCGACTGTGAAGTACCCGCGTCTGACCATCTCGCGGTCGGCATCGTACTTGAAACGGAAATAGGTGCTCCCGTCCGCATCCTCGCGTGAGACGCAAACGGCCGTTTGGTCCACGTGTCCTTGCACGATGTGTCCGTCCAGGCGGCCGTTCATCTGCATGGAACGCTCGACATTGACCAGATCACCAGGCTTGAGCAAACCGAGGTTTGAGCGCAGCAAAGTTTCCTTCATCGCCGTCACCGTATACTCGTCGCCGTCAATCCTGACAACGGTGAGGCAGACACCGTTGTGCGACACGCTCTGGTCTATCCCAAGTTCCCCGACGAATGAACACGTCAGGGTGATGTCCACGTTCTCGCGGTCGCGGACAATGCGCGTGACACGCGCACACTCTTCTACTATTCCTGAAAACATATAATTGTATTTTAGTCAATCCTTATCCGTAACGCCCGCCACCATGTCAACCATTATGTCGCGCTCGGTACGCCCCACCCCGCCGCGCGCGAGGATTTGGGCATCGGCGGCGAATGTCTTCACCAGCCAGTCCAGGCCTTTGATGTCGGCTGCCACTGAGTAATGGGCGAAAGCATCCCTCCCGCGCCCGTTCAGCCACAAGGCATGGCCGGTGTTGGCATGGTCGTCGGCGGTCAACTTGTCTGACGACGCAGCGAGGCGCATGTATTGTTCCAACGCCGCAGTCCTGTCGTCGGTGACAAGCAGACACCACCCGAGCATCCGCACCACCTGGAGGTTGCCCGGGTCGAGACAGTCCATCTTGCGGAGCTTGTCCAACGCCTTGCCACATTCGTCCAGACGGATCAGGCATTTGCACACCTGCAACGAGGCAGCCATGTCCGACGGGTCGAGCAATTCCAACAGGCGGTAGTGCTCAAGCGCCTCTGCCGTCTTGCCGCCGAGGACGAGACATGAGGCGATGTGCGACAGGATCCATTTGTTGTTGGGCACGATGGCATCGGCGCGCGAGTAGAGTGTGACAGCCTCATCAAAGCGGCCTTCACGCTGCGCGCAATAGGCGGCCTTCTGCCAAGTCTGCCCGTCATCGCATTGGACAATGCTGAAATAACGGTTGAAGTAACGCAATGCCAACGGATAGCGTTCACGCTTGAACATCGTCTCGGCCACCGCAGACACTCCATCGGCTGTATCCACCACCCGGTCAATCCGTGGGACATCGAGGATGGTCTCCAATGCAGCAAACGGGTTGGTGAACTGCGACCGCTGAGGGTGCAGGGTGTAGAAGCGGTAAAGGTCCTGCACATAGAGGTTGGCCTCTGACGCAAAGCGTGCGGCATCGTCCCGTTTGCCTTCATCCATGCCGCCCAGCTCGCCAACAGGTGCGGAGAGCATCGAGCGTTGTTGCTGCGGCACTGCGCCGAGCATCAGGCAAAACGAATATTTGTCAGAGTTGCAAAGGGTGTCGGAGCCAAGTATCATGTCCATGACCGTCTTGCCCCCGCCGTCGGCGGCCAGGACTTTGCGCACCTCGGAATTGGTGGTGTCGAATGGGAGAAACCAATTGGACAACTCGCCAAAGAACGTGAAGTTCTTCATCTTGGAAAATGCGCGAAGGTATATGTCGTATCCCTCCTGCTGGAGTTCGCCTATTTCCTTCAATTTGTCCGCCATACCGGACTTTTCTATTTCAAGCTGCCACTCGGGTTTGCGTTCATTGAAACTCTCAATGTCGATGAAATCGCTCCCGAACCTGTCCCTCAGCCGCGATTGGGTCTTGAACAAACCGGGGATGATCTCCTTGTTGAATTTGTCATCAATCCTCCCCGTCTCCAACGTCTTCAACAATTGCAACAACGCCGTCAGGAGCTCTGAGCGGCAACCAGGCTCGTCGATGAGCAAATCAAACGCCCGGCACGCCTCCGGGAACAATCCCAGCAGCTTGTCATGCTCATGGATGACGAGCAAGACAACGACACAAGCGCGCGCCCTCAACGCGGGCTCGGCACTGCGGCACAGGGTGATGACGGTGAGAAGTTTGCGCACATCGAGCGCCTCCATCAGGGACAGATGCAAGGCGGACACCATCAAGAGCTTGTCAATGAGCGGCACAGCCGCCAATGAGAAGAAAGCATCCATCCTGCCACGGTCATCGTCCGACCACTCCCCACTGATCCACAGCAACGAAAACAGGTCACGACGCTCGCCGTCACGTTTTGCGCAAAGGCCGTCAAGGACGGACGCATCGCCCAAAAGCTTCTGGACCGCGAAATCCTCGCCAAAGGTCTCAAGCGACGAGACAAGCGACGGGACGGTGAGCGACGGCAAGGCACGGCAGGTGCGCATCCGTTGGAAAAACAGCTCACCGCCGGAGGCCACGCCCTCATCGACGCGCAGCTTGTTCAACAAGCAATAGGCCTTGGCAAGCAATTCGTCGTACAACCGCGAGCGGAGACTGTCCTCCGTGCCGTCGAGCATATAGTCCTTCATGTACTGGTATGTGACCTTTATGCTTTCAATCTCGTCCTCGAACTTGCCGCCCGACGATGCCGCGAGTTCGGCCAAAGCACGCCCGAGACGGCGCGAAAGCAACAAATCCTTGATTTTGTCGTAATCCATAGATGGAGCGTATGTATCGGCAAATATAGTGAAAGGCGAGTGCAGGACGTACGGGAAAGGAGACTTTCCCGTCTGCCGTGCCGAGCCGCATCCTAATATTCGCTCTGGCAAATATAATGGTTCGCCGCCTCAACGACAAACACCGTGCGGCGCAAACGCCATCTGCCGCCATGCCGACGGCATCTTCAGAAAGAAAATGCGAGACAAAAAGACATCATTGCAAGCTAATCGCTATCTTTGTTGCGACGAAGGCAAGATTTGCCAACAGGAACATCCGGCATGGGAGACGACGGCGACAGGCAAAACGGGCAAAAAGATGCCAAGGAGAATGAGAAACCAAGCCATGAAACTCTTGGAAAGTTCTTTTTCGACCTGGCAAAGATAGTATTCGCCGCCTTGGTAATTGGCAGCGTGGCATCAATCATGTCAGACCACGACAAGACAGAGTACTGGATACTGATAGCCATCGGCTCTTTTGTCACCTACGTCTTCGCACTGATCGGGTACAAAATTATAAAGTCATAAGATTATGGAAGGATTGATAGGTCTATTTGCAGTGATGGCCGTCTTTGGCGTATGCTTCCTCATCTGGCTGAACACCAAGTCCGGAAAGAAGTGGCTTTCAAACCAATAGCCACGGTTCTCCATGCCCTGCCACACACGACGGCGAATGCGTGACCGCGCATCCGCCGTCTCTTTTCATCACACCAGACATCGCCAAGACAGCATTGCAAGCAAACGCAAAAATCATGCAATGCTATCGCCAAAAACATTGCATGATTTGAGCATTAGCATTGCATGATTTCACCCAAAACACCGTATGCAACGGACGGCACCGCCAGACAACGTTCAAAAGCCAGGCAATCGTGCCGCCGGCGGGGCAGGATGACCGCTTTACGGGAAAAAATGATAACTTTGCAACTACTTAACATCTAAAACGATTGCTCACGATGGCAAAGCAACATCTGTTTGGTCTCACGCTCGAATCACTCTGCAAAGTCGCGGCAGAGATGGGGATGCCCCGCTTCGCCGCACGGCAGCTGGCGGCATGGCTCTACACCAAACGGGCGACAAGCATAGACGAGATGACCGACATCTCATTGAAAAACCGCGAGATGCTCAAGAGCCGTTACGACATCGGGCGCACGCCACCGGCAAAACGGGCGGTCTCGGCGGACGGGACGGTCAAATACCTCTTTGAGGCAGGCGGCGGTGCCTTCGTCGAGTCGGTGTACATCCCCGACGGCGACCGCGCGACGCTGTGCGTGTCGTCCCAAGTGGGATGCAAGATGGCCTGCCGGTTCTGCATGACAGGCCGCCAGGGATTCGCGGGAAACCTGACGGCGGGGATGATACTCAACCAGATCTTTTCCATCCCCGAGGCGAGCCAGCTGACCAACATAGTATATATGGGCATGGGAGAACCGATGGACAACATCGATGCCGTGCTCGATTCGCTCAAAATCATGACATCACCTTGGGGAGTGGGCTGGAGCCAGAGACGGATAACAGTCTCCACCGCAGGCGTGAGAAAAGGGCTCGAACGCTTCATCAACGAGAGTGATTGCCACCTGGCCATAAGCCTGCACGCCCCACTCCCGCTCCAACGGCGCGAACTGATGCCCGCCGAGCGCGCGTGGTCCATCACGGACATCGTGGAGATGCTGCGCGGGCACGACTTCTCGGGACAAAGGAGGCTGTCATTCGAGTACATCGTGTTCAAAGGCATCAATGACAGCGAGCGGGACGCCAAAAACATTGTCAAGTTGCTCCGTGGGCTGGAATGCAGGATAAACCTCATCCGCTTCCACACCATCCCCGACTCGCCGTTCAAAGGGGCAGACGAGGCGACGATGACGGCGATGCGCGACTACCTGACGCACCATGGCATCCACACCACCATCAGGGCTTCGCGAGGCGAAGACATCGAGGCAGCGTGCGGGATGCTCTCCACCAAAGAGAAAGCACAGCAGGCCGCGCCCCAAAAGCAAGGATAAAGACTCAACAAACAACAATAAACAACCATGACAAGGAACAACATCAGGATAGGAATCACCCAAGGCGACATCAACGGGATCGGATATGAAGTCATACTGAAAACATTCTCCTCGCCGGAGATGTTGGAACTGTGCACCCCGATCATCTACGGCTCGGCAAAGGTGGCCGCCTACCACCGCAAGGCACTCGCGTTGCCAAACATCAATTACTCAAGCATAAACTCCGCAGAGGAAGCATCACAGGACAAGCTCAACATAGTCAACTGCACGGACGATGAGGTGAAAGTGGAACTGTCAACGCCAACGCCCGAGTCCGGCAAGGCGGCTCTCGACTCGCTGCTCAGGGCGGTCGAGGACTACAAGAATGGACTGATCGACGTGATCGTCACAGCCCCCATCGACAAGCATAACATCCAGAGCGACGCATTCAGGTTCACGGGACACACGGAGTTCCTTGAAGAGACACTCGGCGAAGGGGCAAAATCACTGATGGTCCTGGCCAAAGACAGGCTCAGGATAGCCATAGCGACCAACCACTTGCCTATCTCCCAAGTGCCAGGTGCGATCACAAAAGAGGAATTGAAGCAGAAACTGCTCATCTTCAACGCATCCTTGCGCAACGATTTCGGCGTGGACCGGCCAAGGATCGCCGTCCTCTCGCTCAATCCCCACGCAAGCGACAACGGATTGATAGGCACGGAAGAGGCCGACACGATCACCCCCGTCATCGAAGAGCTCAAACAAAACAAGGTGTTGTGCTACGGGCCGTTCCCGGCAGACGGGTTCTTCGGGTCGGGCAACTTCAAGCATTTTGACGGAGTGATGGCGATGTACCATGACCAAGGCCTGACCCCGTTCAAACTCTTGGCCAATGGTGGCGGCGTCAACTTCACAGCCGGGCTGCCCGTCGTCAGGACATCGCCGGCGCACGGCACGGCATTTGACCTGGCCGGGAAAGGTGTCGCGTCGGAAGACTCGTTCCGTGAAGCCGTCTACATGGCAATCGACATCTTCCGCTACCGCACGTCGGAGAAAGCGCTCCGCGCCAACCCGCTCCGCAAGCAGTACCATGAGAAGCGCGACGACAGCGACAAGCTCAACCTGCAAGCGGCCGAGATGAAAGAGCAATGAGACTGACCACCGTCCAACACCGCCACACCAACCGACAATGACAAACAAAAGACTCGCGGCAATCGCCACCGCCATGCTGATGGCCTTGCCATTCTGCCAAAAAGCAAGCCCCTGCACGGGCATAACACTCCACGCGGCTGACAGCAGCACCGTCTTTGCCCGCACGATAGAATGGGGCGGCTCGTCGCTCAATAGCGGACGGGTCGTCGTGCCGCGCGGCCATGTCCAGCAATCCATGCTGCCCGGAGGGAAAACGGGCGGGATGACATTCACGGCCAAGTACGGCTATGTCGGGCTGACGGTCGAACAAAAGGAATTTGTCACCGAGGGATTGAACGAGGCTGGTCTGTCGGCAGGGCTGTTCTATTTTCCTGGTTACGGCAGTTACGCCGATTATGACCCGTCGGAGGCCGCACGCACCATCTCAGACTTCCAACTGGTCTCGTGGCTGCTGTCCAGCTTCGCCACCGTGGACGAGGTGCGCAACGCCATCAACGACGTCACTGTCGTCGGCATAGACCCGAGGTCATCGACAGTGCACTGGCGCGTCGGCGACAAGACGGGCGACGAAATCGTCATCGAGATCGTTGGCGGCAAAGCCAGCACCCACGACAACACCGTCGGCGTGCTGACCAACTCGCCCGGCTTTGAATGGCAGGCGACAAACCTCAACAACTACGTCAACCTGCGTCCCGGGACATCGCCGCAGGGTCGCATGGGAGACGTGACAACATCGTCCTTCGGAGCTGGGAGCGCGTTCCTCGGACTTCCCGGGGACGTGACCCCGCCGTCGCGCTTCGTGAGGGCGGCGTTCTACAAGGCAACCGCCCCGCAACGGGCTACGGCGTGGGAGACGGTCAAGGAGGCATTCCACATCCTTAACAACTTTGACATCCCCATCGGGGTCGAACACGCCGGCGGCGACATCCCCGACAACCTGCCGAGTGCTACGCAGTGGACGACCTGCACGGACGTCGCGGGCGGCAAACTCTACTACCGCACGGCATGGAACTCCGCCATCCGCTGCCTCGACATCTCACACCTCGACTTTGGCAAAGCAACCTACACCTACGCCCCTCTCGACAAGGAGCAGGAGGAACAGGTGGTGCAAGTGCAACTCTAAGACCATTGCACCGCCAGACAAGGATGCCACGCTGGTGTCATGCTTTGTCAGTGCCAATAACAAACCTTGTTATTGGCATTAGCAACCTTTGTTATTGACACTAACAAAAGACCCTGCCGCCAGGCACATCTGGTGCGACGACAGAAAAGGCGACACGGAATCCCCGCGTGTGCCTCACAATCGACTGCAAACGCCCCGGCAACCACATCAAGTGACTGCCGAGGCGTAATGAGTGGTGGGGCGGCCTCACCGGTTGGCCGGGTTGTGCTGCCTGTCGTAGTCCAACAGAAACCTTGCCATCTCCGGGTCGTTGAAGTCGGCGGCAAGGGGATGGCCGGTGTCGAGGCGGCGCAGGGCTTCCATCTCATCAGACGACAGCTCCAAATCATCGAGCGCGAGATTGGCGGCCATGCGCTCCCTCTTCGTGGACTGGGGGATGATGATGATGCCTTCGTCCAACAAAAATTTGAGAGCCACGTGAGCCGTGTCCGTGCCATGCCTTGACGCGATGGATTGCAATGTGCCGTTGGTGAAGATGCCATTCATGCCGCGTGCCAAAGGGCTCCATGCCATGAGGCGAGTGCCGTAGTCTGCCATGAGACGGCGCATCTTGTTTTGCTGCGAGAACACGTGTGTCTCAAGCTGCACCACGGCGGGTTTGACATCCATGTTCTCGGCCAAATCGACGAACCGTGCGTCGTAGAAGTTGCTAAGCCCTATGGCGCGCACCTTTCCGTCCCTATATGCCCGTTCCATGGCACGCCATGTGCCGTAGTAGTCGCCGAATGGCTGGTGGATGAGCAGGAGGTCGATGTAGTCAGTCCGCAACTTCCTCAACGACTCGTCTATGCTGCGGGCGGCCTTGTCCTCACCTGCGTTTGAGATCCACACCTTCGTTGTGATGAAAATGTCGTGCCGCGCCACCCCGGACTTGCTGACGGCCGCGCCCACACCCTCTTCGTTATAGTAGGCTTGCGCCGTGTCTATGGAGCGATAGCCGACAGCCAACGCCTCAGACACATAGTGTTCGCACTCCTCAGGTGAGATCTGCCACACGCCATAGCCTATCTGCGGCATGACTACCCCGTTGTTCAAAGTGATTGTCTTCATAATATTCTCGTTATTGGATTGAATGTTTTCCTAATCATGTATCTTGAGCGTGCCGATAGCCCTCGTCGTCGCGAGGTCCATGTCGTCGTAAATCGGGCTGCGCCCTTCGTCCAAGGCGGAGATTGCCTGCATCTCGGCATCCGTAAGGGTGAAGTCAAATATGCTGAGATTCTCCACCATCCGTTCCGGGTGGACGCTCTTGGGGATGACGACCACGCCGCGTTGGTTGAGCCATCGTAGGATGACGTTGCCGGCAGTCTTGCCGTGACGGGCGGCAATCGCCTTGATGACGGGATTGGCAAAGATGTCTTTCTTCCCTTCGGCGAATGGTGCCCACGCTTCATGCTGGATTCCCTCACGTTTCAGGAATTCGTTTGCCTCCTTTTGTTGGAAGAACGGGTGCGTCTCAAGCTGATTGACCATCGGTTTCACCTCATTGTGGAGGAAAAGGTCTTGCAGCCTCTCGCTGGAAAAACTGGTGACGCCGATGGCACGTATGCACCCCTCCTTGTAAAGCCTCTCGACTGCCCGCCAGGCAGCATAGTAGTTCCCGTAGGGTTTGTGCAACAAATAAAGGTCGATGTAGTCGAGCCCGAGCTGCGCCATCGAGCGGTCGAATGCGCGGAGTGCGTCGTCATACTCATAATCCTGCACCCACAGCTTAGTGGTGATGAACAATTCCTCACGCTTGATGCCACTGCCGCGCACGGCATTGCCCACCTCGCGCTCGTTGAAGTAGGACGATGCCGTGTCAATCATCCTGTAACCCACCTCAAGAGCCTCACTGACGGCACGCTCAGTGTCGCATGGGACGATCTGGTAGATACCGAAGCCGACGGCCGGCATCACCACTCCGTTGTTAAGTCTCACTGTCTTCATGTCCGTATTACCTTTTGTCATGCCGCAAATGTAGCATGGCGCGCAAGGCAGGGTGTTATGCCAATTGGCGTAAGATTTTCACTTTTCGTGGATTAGTCTAACTTTGCGGCCGACGGCATCGATACACTGGGGACATGGCAACAGGCATAAACGACGGATTGGCGTTCATCGACGGCATAGGCGACATTGATTTCAGCAGCGGCACAGGCGACGTCCTGCACCTGCTCTGCACGGCGGGAGGGATGAGTTTCATGTTCCAGGACGTGCGATACAATGTCGGGCGCGGCGACTACGCCATCATCACCAACACAGGCCTCGTGACGGGGGCGGCGGCATCGCACGATTTCGACGGCATAGTGATGCGCTTGTCCGAGACCTACGTCGCCTCGCTGGCGTTGCGCAGCAACTACGGGGTCACAGGACACCTCTCCCTGCTGCAAAACCCGGTGATGAAGTTGTCCGGGCATGACTTCAATGTCTGCCTGGATGCCATGCGCAACCTCAGGGCAAGGTTGGCAGACGACGGGCACATCTTCCGCGAAGAGATGTTGCAACACTTGCTGATGGCGCACATACTCGACCTATACGACATCCACGCCAGGAGCCATGCCCACGCCAAAGTGCCGCAACGCGCTGCCGAACTGATGGAGCGGTTCATCAGGCTGCTCTACGGCGGCGAACACTTGCGATGCCGCGACCTGTCACACTACGCCTCACTGCTGTGCATCACGCCGCATTACCTGACGGAAATAAGCAAAAAAGCCAGCGGCAAGCCTGCCACCTACTGGATAGGCCGCTTCACGCTGCACGAAGTCACAAAGTTGCTCACACGGAAAGAGATGCCGCTGTCGGAAGTGGCGGAACGACTTAACTTCGCCTCGTTGTCCTACTTCAGCCGCTACGTGCAAAAACACCTCGGGATGCCGCCATCAGCATTCCGCAACCGCAAGTGACACGCCACACGGCAGGCACGTCAGATGATACAGCCCCGCCCCGCTCACTCAAAAAGCAACTCCACGAAGTCAAACATCGACCACACCGTGTCATTGAGACGCTTGAAGTTGTCCTTGTTTTCCCGCCGCGCGTGCCGGGCTGGCTTGGGGATGACGTTGAGCGTCGAACTGCGCCTCCATATATATTGGTCGATGGGCGGCTCGTCGGGCAGGTTGCGCGCCACCTTGTCCCAACCGACCTTGGAGCGGCCGCAGACGAAACTGACATTGACATAGCGTGCCACGAGCGTGATGGCGTACTCCTGGAACCAATCATAGTCATCTGTCCTGCGCCACGGCAAGAGACTGTTCTCCAGCATCAGACGCACGACGGCATCACCACGCGAGTCAAGGAAACGAAGTGCCGCCTCAATGTCGGCATCATAGCGGATGCGGCCATGGGCAGCGACCGCCGCGCCCCCGTCACCCTGCCTCACACGGAAATCAAACAGGCGCACCCCGAGCGCATACTGCTCCTCGATGCCAAGTGTCTGGCAGCGGTTGCGCCTCTCGACCACCCCAGGCGAGCCGTTGAGCGGTGCAGCGTACGTAAGACTGTTGTGTGACGCCAGTTTGACCGGGACGGCACGCACGGTGTCCCCCTTGGTCATCCTGGCACGGACGCGCCCCAGGCGCACAGGCCTCGGGCGAATCGTGTCGGCATCGCACGCGGCAGCACAAACATCCGCCCCCGAGGCAAACGCCATTGACACGAAGAAAGAGAAAAACAGCAAAAACAGCACTTTTGATTCAAACCCAGCCCTTAGCATATCCTTTTGTTTTGTCCTAACCGCCGCAATGTAGGCATTTCAACACTCACACCAAGTTAAGAAAACATATAAACTGTTGCATTTGCCTGCGCACCACGCACCAGCCACGCGCCGAGTGACAGTTAAATGAGGATAAATGATTGCCAAAAACTTTTATTCCACCCGATTACATTATCTTTGCGCACACAGATTACGCTCTTATGAAGACGATTGCACAAACGGCATCACGGCTACTGGCCACCGCAGCCACGGCAGCGGCACTCATCGCCATGGCCGCGTGCGGCGACGGGACGGAGAACGACCTGCGCGACAAGTGGAAGATGGAACGCTACACATTCGCCGACGGCGGCACGATGGAGGTTGACAGCGTGTTCCTCAACTTCATGAAAGGCAGCACGTCCGTCATTTTCGCCTGCGGCAGCACCCCCTACTACACCATGTACGGGGGCTACCGTCTCTGGTCGGATTCCATCGGGATGGAACTCATCGCCGAGACCGACGACGCCAAGCGTGCCGAGTACTTTGACCGCTACCTCGGCTGGGGGAGCTTTGAAGCGAAATTCAGGATAAGGACGCTCACATCCGGCACTCTCGAGCTGGAGAAAGGCGACACCATCATGCATCTGACCAAATACTAACAAAACGATAAAGCAATGAAAAAGACAGTTTATCTCTGCGCCGCCCTCTGCGCCGCGCTGGCATTGACCGGTTGCAAATCGAGTGAAAGCGCCTACAAGAAAGCCTACGAGAAAGCCAAACAACAGGAACTCGCCGAAGCCGAGTTGCAAAAGGACGACGATGTGACCGTCATCGAGACCACCGAGCCCGAGACTGTCACGACCACCCCGGCACAGCCCGTGCAGAAACAGACATCGCCAGCCGCGCCGGACAGACAAGAGAAAGTGGAGGTCGTGGGCGACGGCACGCTCAACAAATACAGCGTCGTGTGCGGCAGCTTCGGATTGAAGGCAAACGCCGAGTCGTTGAAAAACAGGATGACTGCTGACGGCTACAACGCCCTTGTCGTCTTCAACCCGGAAATAGCGATGTACCGCGTCATCACCGCCACATTCGCCACGAGGGAGGAAGCCGCAGCGTCGAGAGACCAACTCAAGACCCGCTATCCCGACAACAAGGACTTCCAGGGAGCATGGCTGCTCATCAAAGCCGAGTGAGCCGCGACCGGGACAGACGGACAGACAGGAAAGGCAGTGCGCATCCGCACTGCCTTTTTAGCACCCTGCCGCGACCGGTCAGGAGGCTGCCGCAGCGATGTCTTTTGTAAGTGCGACTTACAAGGGTTGTAAGTGGCATTTACAAAGATTGTAAGTCCGACTTACAAAGCACCCTGCCCGCGCGGCTCGCCGAGATGGCCGCCGTAGGCCCGCAGGGCATTGCATGAGATGAGGGAAACAACGTCAGACACGCACGTCCTTGAGCTCGATGCGGAACACCGTGCCCTTGCCAAGCTCCGAGGATTTGACGAAGATGCGCCCCTTGTGGTAGTCCTTGATGATGCGCCTCGAGAGCGAAAGCCCCAGACCCCAACCCCGTTTTTTGGTCGTGTAACCAGGGGTGAAGACTGTCTTGAAGCGTGATTTGGGGATGCCCTTGCCGTTGTCGGCCACCTCGACCCAGACCTTGCCGTCCGCCTTGCCGTGCGTGAGGGTTATCTTGCCGGTGCCGTCCATGGCATCGGCGGCGTTCTTGCAAAGATTCTCGATGACCCATTCAAAAAGCGGATGGCTGACCAACGCCTTGACATGGTGCGGCGGGGGCAGGCACTCGACGGTTATTTTGTTGGATATTCGGCGCGAGATGTAGGCAGCCCGTCCAGCAATGATTTCGGTGATGTCGCACACCTCGAGCTCGGGTTCCGACCCTATCTTCGAAAATCTGTCCACGACCGTCCTGAGCACCTCGATGTCTTTGCCCATCTCGGCGACAGCCTCATCGCCGGGATGCTGCTCGGCCATCAACTCCTGCCACGCCATGAGTGAGGAGATGGGGGTGCCGAGCTGGTGGGCAGTCTCCTTGGAGAGGCCGACCCAGACGCGGTTTTGCTCGGTCTTCTTCATGTTGGCGAGCAGGAGCGCGGCTATGGCGACGAATATCACGACCACGCCAAGCTGCACGTAGGGGTACATGGCCAGACGCCTCAGCAGCAACGAGTCGTCGTAGTAGACGTCCACAAACTGCCCATGGTCAACATTGCCTTGGCTGTCATTGAGGTAGAAGCGGATGTTTTTGCCGCCGGCGCATATCCTGGCGACCTGCCTGTGCAACGACGCGAGCGAGTCCTTGCGGCCGAGGTCGAGGTTGCGCCAGTCCTGCACCATGCCGTCACCGTCCAGGACGACGACGGGGATGGTGTTGTTGCCGTTCAACACTTTCAAGACGAGGGTCATGTCCGCGTTTGAGTCGGCATTGCTCATGATTTGCATCGCGCTGGCCCATATCTCCATCTTCTTGCGTTCCTCCTCCTTCATGTCGTCGATCAGGAATTGCGAGACGATCAACGATGCCAGGGCGATGACGACGGCGATGCAGACTATGACGATTTTCATCCTGCCCGATTTGTCCATAATGCGTGTCAGTGTTGATGTTCCAATGACTATATAACGCGGAACGGGCGGTTTTATTACACGCCACGCCCCGAGCCACCTCTGCCGCGCACCGTGGAGGGCGGATGAAGGTCAGTCCTCAGGCATGACAAGCCAAAGGATGAGGTAGACCACGCCTCCCGAAAAGACTGTGAAGAATGTGAGCAACACCCACGCCACACGGACTGCCGTGGGGTCCCATCCGAGGTATTCGGCTATGCCGCCGCACACTCCTCCGATCATCCTGTCGCTTGAGCGGGTTAGTCGTTTGTTGTTCATATATGGCAATTGCGAATGTTCGGTCAGCGTCTCACTCCATCTGCTCGTAGTCCTTGGCAAGTCCGCCCTGGCTCGTCTCCTTGTAGACGGAGGGGAGGTCGCTGCCCGTCTCCTTCATCACTTGCAGCACCTTGTCGTAGGACACGCGGTGGCCGCCATCGGTGAAGGATGAATAGATGTTGGCATCCAACGCCCTGGCCGCAGCATAGGCGTTCCGCTCGATGCACGGGATTTGCACCATGCCGCACACCGGGTCGCAAGTCATCCCGAGGTGGTGCTCAAGCCCCATCTCGGCGGCATACTCCACTTGCGCCGGGCTGCCACCAAACAGTTGGTTGGCGGCGGCGGCGGCCATCGCGCAAGCCACGCCGACCTCCGCCTGGCAACCCGCCTCGGCACCGGATATGGAGGCGTTGGCCTTTGCTATGTTGCCCACCAGCCCCGCCGTGGCAAGGGCACGGATGATGCGTGCGTCCGAGAATTCCCTTGTCTCCTGCAGATGGTAGAGCACCGACGGCACCACCCCGCAAGAGCCACAGGTGGGGGCGGTGACAATCTTGCCGCCCGATGCGTTTTCCTCGCTCACGGCAAGGGCGTAGGCGAAGACCAGACCGCGGGATTGCAGTGACTGCTTGTAGCCACGGGCTTTTATGAAGTAGGTGCTGGCCTTGCGACGCAGGTTCAATGGCCCGGGCAAAACGCCCTCGTTGTCCAACCCACGGCGGACGGACGCCCTCATCACGCGCCACACCTCGGCGAGATAGTCCCACACATCGCTGTCCTCGCACTCCTTGACATACTCCCAATAGCTCTTGCCCGTGCGCTCGCACCAGTGGAGGATGTCGGTCATGTGGGTCATCGGGTAGTCGGCGTTGCTCTTCTCCAGATAGTCGTTGCCGTCCGACAACGCCCCGCCGCCGACGCTGTAGACCGTCCACGCGTCGGTCTCAAAGCCCGCCTCGTCGAGCGACTTCAAGGTCATCGCGTTGGGATGGAAGGGCAAAAAGGTCTCGGGACTCCACACTATCGCCACTTTCCCAGCCTGCGACAGGACATCCTGCACGGCCTTGTCGGTCAAGTGCCCCTTGCCTGTCGCCGCGAGGCTGCCGTAGAGCGTCACCACGAAATTGTGGCACTCGGGATGGCGTGCCATGAACATCTCCGCCGCCCGCCGCGGCCCCATCGTGTGGCTGCTTGACGGGCCGTAGCCTATCTTATAAATCTCCTTGATTGATTCCATGTCCCATATGTTTTTGCCGTGCGCCGCACGCCGTCAGAACGACTGCATGTCGCACAGGCGTTTGTAGTAACCGTTCAATGCTATCAACTCCTCGTGCCTGCCACGCTCGACAATGCGCCCCTCGTGCAGGACACAGATCTCGTCGGCGTTGCGTATCGTGGACAAACGGTGGGCGATGGCGATGGTCGTGCGGCTCTTCATCAGCTTCTCGAGCGCATCCTGCACCATCCTCTCCGACTCCGTGTCGAGGGCGGATGTGGCCTCGTCGAGGATCAGGATGGGTGGGTTCTTCAGGATGGCGCGCGCTATGCTAATCCTCTGGCGTTGCCCGCCCGACAGCTTGCCGCCCCGGTCGCCTATGTAAGTCTGGTAGCCGTGCTCGGTCTCCATGATGAAGTCGTGCGCATTGGCTATCTTGGCCGCAGCCACCACTTCCTCCATCGTCGCGCTCTCGACCCCGAAGGTGATGTTGTTGTAGAACGTGTCGTTGAACAGGATGGCTTCCTGGTTGACATTCCCCATCAAGGCCCGCAGGTCACGCAACGCGACGTCCCGCACGTCAACGCCATCGATGGTGACAGACCCGCTGTCCACGTCGCGGAAGCGCGGTATCAAGTCCACCAGCGTCGATTTTCCCGAACCCGACTGCCCGACGAGGGCGATGGTCTGTCCCTTGCGTATCGTCAGGTTGATGCCATCAAGCACCTTGCGGGAATCATAGCTGAACGAGACATCATGGAACTCAACTTTGTCATTGAACGCGTCCAACTTGACCGGATTGGCCTTCTCCGTGAGATTGTTCTCCGCCTTGAGGATGGCATCGACGCGCTCCATCGACGCGAGCCCCTTGGGTATGTTGTACCCGGCCTTGGTGAATTCCTTCAGCGGGTTTATCAGGCTGTAAAGTATCACAAGGTAGAAGATGAACGAACTCGCATCGACCATCGACGTCTCATTGAGTATCAGCGTGCCGCCAAACCAGAGCACCGCCACGATGAGCACCGTGCCAAGGAATTCGCTCACCGGGTGGGCAAGCTGCTGGCGCATCGCAACGCGCCCGATGATGCTGCGGTAGGAGTTGTTGGTCGCGACAAAACGGTCCTTGATCTTCTGCTGAGCGTTGAAAGCCATTATGACCCGCAGCCCGCCAAGTGTCTCGTCAACCTCTGACATGATGTCGCTCCAGCGTCCTTGCGCCTCAAGGGACGACCGCTTGAGCTGCCTGCCGACCTTGCCCATAATCCACCCCATGAACGGAAGCACGACGAGGGTGAACAACGTAAGCTGCCAGCTGATCGCGATAAGTGTAGCGAAATAGGAGATGATGAGGATTGGATTCTTGAACAACATGTCAAGCGAGCTCATGATGGAATTCTCCACCTCCTGCACATCACCACTTATCCTCGCCACGATGTCCCCCTTGCGCTCGTTGGAGAAGAAGCTCAACGGCAACGAAAGTATCTTGTCAAACAGCGTGACACGCATATCCCTGACGATGCCGGTGCGCATCGGCACCAGGCAGGCAGATGAAAAGTAGTAGCAGCCCGTCTTCATGAACGTCATCACAATGAGGAAAACGCCCAGGAGCAACAGCGTCAAGCTCGGCCCATGGTCGGTGATGAGACCCGTGACGAAGTAGTAGAAGTTGTTGATCGCCCAATCCTTGAGGCTCACATCGTCACTGTACTCCATGTAGACATAGACACTGTTGTCCAACTTGAACAGGATCTGAAGGATGGGGATTATGAGGGAAAACGAAAAGATGTTCAACAATGCAGTCAGGATGTTGAAAAGCACTGTCAGGAACAGATATTTCTTGTAGGGCGGGACAAACCGCCGCAAGACCTTGATAAACTCTCTCATTGCTTGGCACTTCTATTAACCGAGGGCAAAGATATGGATAAAAGGGCAAACAACGGCGGTAGTGATTGAAAAGTCCACCGCGCCCGACACTTCACTCCCGATGGCCGCACCCAGCCATGCGCTGCAAAAAGCCGCCACGGGCGGAAGGAAAGTTTGTTTTCAGGTTAAATCCATATATTTTCAACCTAAAACTACATAAACTTAACCTGCAACTATATGTTTTTAACCTAAAAACAAACATTCCTCCCCCCGCCCTCACGTTTTCACATCATCACGGCCGCCAGTGTCAAGCCAAGGCAACGGCACGCCATGACGGGCAAAAACGGGAAGGGGGGCTTGCAATTCGGCAACAAATGACTACCTTTGCGCCACTTCCGAGGACGAAGCGGCTGTGGCGTAATTGGTAGCCGCGCCAGACTTAGGATCTGGTGACGCAAGTCGTGGGGGTTCGAGTCCCTTCAGCCGCACACGCCAGCCACGGGGCGCAAGGCATCGAGCCGCGCCGCCGCAGGCGACATCCACCAGCACGACACGCCCGATGCCCGAGACAGGGACATCGGGCGTTTTCCGTCCCGCGTCCCGCACGGCGCACACCGCGCCCCGCATCGCAATCAGCCCCACAAGCAAAAACAATGACCGATGTTGGCATCGTCGGGTCAAAAATCCTTAACTTTGCCACCGCCCACCAGCCCACTCTTGTGGGCTGGTGGGCGGACATACATGAAAAGACGTTTTCATGCGCAATCTTCCATCTTTCGAATCTCTCAAGTTTGAAATCCAGGGAAGGTCGGGCAACGGGAGCGTCCGCGTAGGGTATGATTACCATCCACGCACAAGGTCAGGCATCACGGCAAACGATGCCTGGCTGATGTGGTGCTGCAATCATACGGCGTGGGCTGACTGGCGTTGCTTATCTCCTGGATTGGGCAATGCGAGAGCCGGAAAGATGGGATAAGCAAGACTGTTCCCCACGCTTTTTTCATGCCTGTCCCGAGACCGGAAACATCAGGAGACACACCTGCGACGGGGAGCGGCAGGGCAACGACCCAGCTATGGAAAGACTGCACATCGGCAACCTCATACGCGCCAAGCTCGCCGAGAGAGGCCGCACCGTCATCTGGCTCGCGCGGCAGATGCCGTGTAGCCGCACCAACATCTACAAGATTTTTGACCAGCAGTCCATCGACACCGCCACGCTCAAGCGGCTGTCCGAGATCATCGGCCACGACTTTTTCGCCGACCTGTCCGACGACCTGCGCCACGACAGATGACCCAGGCGGCAACGGCAGTGTCGCCTTTTGGTTGATATGTCAAGGGATTGGGGACATCGCCACGGTTGTAAATTATCATTACAGCGATACTTTTGCCGCGCAACATTTATTAAACAACCTAAACCTTTAACAACATCAACTTAAAACTTACAACAATGACTACAAAAACATTTTCACTCAGGAGGTTCATGCAGCTGTGCCTGCTGCTGGTAGTGACATCGATGACGCTGACAGCCTGCGACAAAGACGATGACGACGAAAAGGCCAGTGTCAACAACGAGCAACCCACCGGTGGCGGCAATAGCTTGATAGGCAGATGGGAATTGACGTATGATATGGCTGACGGAGTTATTGACGAGTACTATAACAGCGGGGAATTTATCATTCAGTTCAACTCTGACGGCACATATTACGCGATTGAAGATGGATATGCCGAATCCGACTTTTGGCGTCGTCAGGGCAATACGCTCTGGATTGCCGATGATGATCCATATACAATAGTAGAATTGTCATCAAGCCGTCTCGTCTTGGAATACTACGACAGCTACGATTATACTACTTGGAGAGACGTCTACCGCCGCATAAACTGACATCACGCCAGACCAAATAAAGGGACAAGCCACGGGGGCTTGTCCCTTTTTCATTGCCAGTCGGCGCACCGCAGGCAAACCATCAGAAGTTGTGCGGGACGACACGCCCCTCGGCATCAAATTCGTCGGTGTCTATGTCCCACCAGATGCGGGTCATCGGCGAGTTGTCCGTGCTGCCGACTGAGCTTGACTCGCCGGCCAGGACAGCTGCCGCCGCCTGCGCGTCCTTAATGTCAGAGACACTAGGACCGTAATATGGTATGCGGCGTATCTGCACCTCGGTGTTGATGTCGTCATCCCAGGTGTTCATGTCAGGATCGACGGGCAACAGACGCGGGTAGCCCGTGCGGCGGAACGTCGTCCATGCCTCGGCCGACTGCGGGAATATGGCGATGTAACGCTGTGTGATTATCTTTTCCAGCTTGGTCTCGTCACTGTCGTTGTCGTCCCATGCGACCCCGACCTCGACACGGCCGCCGATGTTGTTGAAACTGTTGTAGGGATCGACATAATCCACTGGTTCGTAGTCAGTCTGCCTCAGGTACTCCTCGACCTGGCTTGCCACCACGCTGTGCTCAGGTGCGTTGAAACAACGGCGGATGCCGCGCTCATACCACTCTTGCGGCGTGCCTCCCATGTTCCAGCCTCGCAATGCACCCTCGGCACGGGCAAAGAGCACCTCGCTGACGTGCATTATTGTGGCGGGATAGTCCTCAATCTGGAACTTTGAGAACGGTCCATAGTACTGCTTATCATCTATGGTGTTGAACATCTGGCAGCCTTGGCGCACACCCACCCAGTCATGCCCGGCCTCATAGTCAGTGGGATTGCCCTCATTGTCAACGATGGGATTAGTGTTTTTACAGAACCACACGCCCAGCAGGGGGTTGCGCTGACGCTTCATGATGTTTTCCAGCGACGCACCCAGACGGGAGTCGTTCCACACATACATAATGTAATAGAGCGGATGGTTGTAGCCCGACATATTGCCATAGTAAGCGTAGTGGAAATCAGGGTCTGTCACCTCCCCGTTCGTCCCACAATCCAGCACGCCGCCCACCTCGTTGACGGCAGCTTCCGCCTCCTGTTGGGCGCGGGCGGGGTCAACTTTGACGATGTTCATCGCAAGACGCAGCCGCAGCGAATTGGCAAACTTGACCCACTGGCGGTAGTCATAATTGGTTATGCCGCCATCCGCTCCCTCGACTTTCTCCATCTCTGTGGCGGAGGGTTGACGCTCGTTGAGGATGTCGGCGGCCTCCTTGAGTTCATAAAAACAGCGGTTGTAGATTTCCTCCACGCTGTTGTAGGTCATGGGGGATGTCTCCTTCAGATTGCGGAAGTCATAGAAAGGCATGGGGCCGTAGAAATCCGCGTACTGCGACATCATCAGGCAGTGTGCAATCATCGACAAGGCCTTCCACTCGGGTTTGCCAAGCTCCTCGGCGTAGTAGTAGGCATCGTGCAAGTTAGGGAAAACTGTCCTGTCCAAGACCCCATTGTAAAAGTTCTGCCACGCAGTAGTCGAATAGGTCGTGCCATACTGCCCGCCAAAAGTGAAATTTTCCTTTGTAATCGTTGTGTAACCTGCAAACACTTCAACAGAATAGCTGCGTTGGTACTCATACTTATGAACTGCGAAAGACTGCATGTCGCGCAGACCTGCCATGAGATTGCTCTCAAGTTCCTCGATTGTCGGGGCTTCACCGTCCGCGCTGCCGCCGTCTTCATCCCATTCGAGCCTGCCTTGCGACCTCAGGTAGGAGATGAAACGATCCCACCCGTCCTGCCGCTTCTCGGCGTTGGCGGCACGCTCTGCCTCTGCGGCCTCGGGGTCGGACAGCACCTCGACATCAGGATAACCATCCATCAGTCTAAAGGCATAGTCAACACCAACGATAAGGCACAGGTCATTGTACACCTCGCTCGATGCCAGAGTTATGATCGGGACATCCGAGAACAGCACTTCGCCATCGAGCCAGAACGTCAGCTCGGTGCCAGGCTCTGCCGCGCTCAATCTGTCGGCCACACTGTCGGGCATGAATTTTATCACGTCTGTCAAGGTGCTGTAATGTGCAACCTCGCTGGCGACATCAATGACATTTCCGCCGGGAGGGGGCGTAGGTTCTGGTGGTGTCACCAACTCTTCGTCATCACACGCCGCAAGCAACAGCAGCGGCATGGCAAGCATTAAAGTCTTTAAACGCATATCAATTCTTTTTAGATTTAACAGCGTCAAAGACAACAACTATTTACAAACAGCAATGCCATGACATACTTTTGGCAAAGTATCAACTTAACAATAATTTTGTTGCCTTGAAATTAAATCATATTAACCAATACAATAAAAGCAACATGACTACAAAACAACTATCTCAAAGCAGGCTGCTGCAACTGATGTTAGCCCTCGCGATCACATCAACCGCCCTGATTGCCTGCGACAAGGACGACGAAAACACTGGCAACAGCCACCCCGCCGAGTACGTCGGACAATGGTCTATGATTGAAAGCATACAGTCTGACAACAGCTTCCCCAGCCCGAGCACAACAACCTATCCTGAAGGCAAAATGATCCTAATACTCAACAGCGACGGAACGGGCTGCGAGGCTGAACCCAATTGGGATAATTCGGGATACGACGTATGGGATGGTTATAAATGGTATGCCCAAGACAGCAAGCTATCAATAGATTATGGCGATGGGGATGGATATGTCACCTATCAAGTCAACGAGATAAGCGACACGAGGATGGTACTCGAATTTACCGACACCGAAGGACGATTCGACGGCGAGCACACTATCGAGACATACGTAAAGACAAACTTCGACATAACCACTGACTGATAACAAATAGCAGCCGGCCAAAAGGCTTAACCTGACAGACATTCCCCCGCAAGGCATCATTGCTGTGCCTTGCGGGGGAATTTCATCACCTTTTCTTTCACTTGGGCAGCAGTATCCTCTCGCCGAGCTCCTTGCCTATCGCCTTTTGCACGTCCTTGAGATGCATATACTCCTGCATGACTTGGGTGTAGCGCACCGGGTCGGCAGCGATTGCCGGGTCGAGGAGCTGGCGCATGATGCCGTCGAGACGTTCCTTGACGACCTCGTTCTTGTAGTCCATCATCAGCTGCGGCATAAGGCGGGAGATGCGCTCGCTGTCGGTGAGGACGACTTGGAACTTGGTGTGGTACTTGCTCAGGTGGTAACGCTCGCTCAAGGCTTCGCCGGCAAAACGCGAAACCTCGACGTCCGGATGCGAAAGGAAGTAACGCCCGCTGTCAAAACCCTCGTCATCGAGATGCTCGACGGCCTCCGCCACGATGCGGGCATAGAGCGGGGACTGGAATTGCAACTCATCCTCCGCCAAATCCCACGCCACATACTCCGCCACACGCACGGGGACATCGTTGCCTGATGCCTCGTCATGGCTCGTGCACACGACCAGCGGGGCATAGCGCACGACCATCTGCGCGATGGCCCGCTCAATCTCCGTCAGCACATTGGCAGCGACCTGCACAGGCACCCGGCTCGACAAGTCCTGCGTCCCGTCCTCTTCGCCGGCGGGGTCGAGCCCCGCCTGCTTGCGCTCGGCTTGTTTGCGCAGGGTGTCGGCGGTGATGCGTATCTTCTTGTTGACCCCGTCGTTGATGAGTTCCTCCCCCACCCCGAGGCGCTCGCTGGTCTCCTTGACGTAGATGGAACGTTTGATGGGCTCTTTTATCAAGGCGATGCTCGACACGATGCTGTCTATCGCCTCGGCGCGGCGTGCCGGGTCGTCATCAGTGCCACGCAGGAGGATGTCGGCCTTGAACTTGATGAAATCCACCTCGTGCTCCGCGATGTAATCCCTCAGCTGCTGCGCCGTGTGGGTGCGGGCAAACGAGTCGGGGTCCTCGCCATCGGGCAGGAGCACCACCTTGATGTTCATCCCCTCTTCGAGCAAAAGGTCTATGCCACGGAGTGAAGCCTTTATCCCCGCACTGTCCCCGTCATAGAGCACCGTGATGTTGTAGGTCAGCCTCCGCACCAAGGCGATCTGGCCAAGCGTCAACGAAGTGCCGGACGAGGCGACCACATTCTCGACCCCCGCCTGGTGCATCTGGATGACGTCGGTGTAGCCCTCGACGAGGTAGCACCTGTCCTGCTGCTGGATGGCACGCTTGGCGAAGTACAAGCCGTAGAGCTCGTGGCTCTTGTGGTATATCTCCGACTCGGGCGAATTCTGGTACTTGGCAGTCTTGGCGGCAGTGTTGAGCACCCTCCCCCCGAATGCCACCACCTTGCCCGACAACGTGTGGACGGGGAACATGACACGCCCCCTGAAGCGGTCGGTCAGCGCGTCGCTGCCCTCCCTCTCAAGGCAAAGCCCCGTGCGCAGCAGCACGTCGCGCGAGTAGCCTTTGGCCAATGCAGTGCGGGCAAACGCGTCCCGCTCCTCAAGGCAGTAGCCCAACTGGAACTTGTCGATGGTGTCATCCCTGAACCCCCTCTGCCTGAAGTAGGCCATCCCCAGCGCGATGCCCTCGGACGAGTCGCGCAACGTCTTGACGAAGTAGTCGCGGGCGTAGGCATTGGCAACAAACATCGCCTCGCGCTCGCCCTCAGCCCTACGCTCCTCTTCGGTCTGCTCGCGCTCGTGGATCTCGATGCCGTACTTCCTCGCAAGCACACGCAACGCCTCGTAATAGCTGATGTTCTCATACTCCATCACAAAGTGCACCACGTTGCCGCCCTTGCCACAGCTGAAACACTTGCACAACGCCTTGGCCGGCGACACGCTGAACGAAGGGGTCTTCTCGTTGTGGAACGGGCAAAGCCCCACGTAGTTCACACCACGCTTGCGCAACGTCACGCCATAGCTGGTGATGACATCGACTATGTTGGCCGCGTCCATTATCCGCTCTATCGTCGCCTGGTCAATCATTCTGAAGGTTATGTGCTGCTTGGAGTGCGAAGTTAGCAATATTTGGCGCACCCGCCCCCCGCCCCGGCCAAAACTTGCCAACACATCCGCGCCGGCACGCCCGGGGACAAAAGCAGGGAGGCCGGGCACAAACTCCGACAGGGTCTGACCCAAACTTACATAAGGTCAGACCTAAAGTATATTCAGAAGTTTTGTTTATATAAACAGAACTTCTGAATATATAAACAAAAGTTTTGAATGATCAAACAAAACTTCTGTTTATACTTTATGCCGGGAGGCTATCAAATTCAGGCCTGATGCCGTGGAAATGCAGGTCAGGCCTCATCGGATTTTCCACCTGTCCATCCCCGTGGATGCCCCTGCACGGCAGCAGGGGCGCGGCATTCCGCGTCCCGCGCCACGCGGGGAAACAGCCCGTCCACAAGTGCGTGCCACTGCATTCAAGCAGTCACGTCCCGGCGACAGTGCGGATGGCAGGCTGGATGGCCGGGAATAATTTCCACGGGATGCGGGGCGGGAACGAAAAACATCCTATATTTGCAGCGCAACGGTTCGCCGCCCGCCCTGCGCGGGGGCGATTAAAAGGGAATCGCGTGCGATTCGCGAGCAGTCCCGCTGCTGTGAGTTCCGTCAGATGATGGCATGACATCACCTCTGCCACTGGCCTTTGGGCCGGGAAGGCGTCTTGCCATGGAACGAGCCAGAAGACCTGCCTTGCACATGATAGGGCTAAGCTCCCGGGGATGGGCGTTAGTTTTTTAGTTTTATAACCATTAAAATACCAATTTGTAGCGATGAAGAGATTCATTCCTTTCGTTGCATTGGCTTTTGCCATTGCATTCACCAGCTGTGATGACAGCACGGACAACGGCGGCACAAACGAGCAACCGGATGTGAGGGTCATAACGTTCAACGGTTTGCTCACCGCGCCCGAGACGGAATTTGTCGGCCAGAAGGACAGCCTGCCCGAGGGCAGCTACTACTACCCCGACACGTTCAAGGACAAGGACGGGTTGTGCGAGTTCACACATTACGCCTCGACCTTCGGCGACTCCTTTGGGGGCGGGTTCACCTACACCAACAAGACGGACACGACGACCAACGCCTACACCAACAGCGCGGTGATCACCGGGCGCGGGGTCAGCGGGGACACCTACCTGGTGTGCAATGCCGACACCTACGCGGGCAACACTTTCGTGTCGAGGGTGGCTGAGATACGCTTCGCCCAAGCGTTGACGGTGCAGTCGGCGTGGTTTGCAAACGCCACTTACGCCTATCTCCAGATGCGGGACGGCGGCATAGGCAAGGCCTTCGGGGCGGGCGACTGGTACAAAGTGACCGTGCGCGGCTGGCTTGACGGCGAGGAGACGGGGACGGTGGATGTCTATCTCGCCGAGGACGGGTTCATATCGGACACCTGGCAGCAGCACGACCTGACCGCGCTGGGGACGGTGGACATGGTGGACTTCACCTTTGACTCGACGGACAAGGGCGAATGGGGGATGAACAACCCGGCATACTTCTGCATGGACGCCCTGACACTGCGGCTCGACTGAACGGATGTGACGTGCGGCACGCCTGACGACTGCGGAGGGCGTGCCGTTGGTTTTCAAATATACCATTATAAATATCACCACTGAGATGAACCGTCCCGCCGCCTTGCTGCTGGCCTCGTGCCTCGCCCTCCCCGCCCTGCCGTCGGAGGTCGCCGACTCTGTGCGCACTGTCGGCATAGACGCCGTGACCGTCACCGCCGACAGGCGTGCCAAAGACCTGAGGGCGGCCGTCCCGACGCAGGCACTCGACGCGGCGGAGATGCGGAGCCTTGGCGCGTTGCAACTGTCGGACGCGGTGAAAATGATGGGCGGGGCGATCATAAAGGACTATGGCGGCATCGGGGGTCTCAAGACCGTCTCGGTGCGCAGCCTTGGTGCGGCGCACACCGGCGTGGTGCTTGACGGCGTGCCTGTCACCGACGCGCAGACGGGACAGATAGACCTCGGGCGTTTTGCCCTCGACGGCGTTGAGAACATCACGCTGTCGGGCGGGCAGGAGGACGGCATCTTGATGTCGGCACGGCAGTATGCCTCGGCCAGCACCTTGGCAATCAAGACCGCCCGCCCCACGTTCACGGGCAAGGCTGTCAACATCGCCGCATCGGTCAAGGGCGGCAGTTTCGGTTTTGTCAACCCGTCATTGAGGCTCGACGGCCACCTGGGCGAGCGGCTGGCATTGAGCGTGAGCGGAGACTACACCCATGTCAGGGGTGATTACCCCTACCGCCAGGACAACGGGAACGCGACGGTCGAGCGGCGGAGAGAGAACTCCGACATCGACAGCTGGCACGTCGAGACCAACCTCTTCGGGAGCTTCGACGGAGGGCGGGAGTTGACGGCCAAGGCCTATTACTACGCCTCCGAGCGGGGTCTGCCCACCAACATCCTTTACAACGAGTTTGCCGGACAACGGCTCTGGGACAGGAATTTCTTCCTCCAGGGGAAATACACGCGGAGGTACGGCCACCGCTGGGCATTGTCGGCGACGGGCAAGTGGAACAGGAGTTACAACCGCTACTATGACCCAGTGGTCTACAACGCCAAGGGCTACGACGACGAGCGTTACCGGCAGGATGAGGGCTACGTGTCGGCGGCGGTGTCGTACAGGCCGTTGGAATGCCTGTCCCTGTCACTGGCCACGGACGGCATCGTCAACGCTATGAACGCGACGTTGCACGAGTTTGCAGTGCCAGTGCGCTACACCCTGCTCAACGTGTTGGCGGCACGCTATGTCCACGAGCGTCTGACGGTCTCGGCCTCGGTGCTCTCGACCGCCACGCACGAGACGGTGCATCGCGGTGTGGCCGCGCCTGGCAGGCATCGTCTCTCCCCGGCGGTGTCGCTGTCGGCAAAGCCATTTGGGGGCGAAGACTTCAGGATACGTCTCATGTACAAGGATGTGTTCCGGCTGCCGACGTTCAATGACTTGTACTATGGCACGGTCGGCACGCGCACCCTGCTCCCAGAGAAGGCGATGCAACTCGACGGCGGCATCACATGGATGAAGCTGCCGCGCGGCTGGGTCTCGCGGTGGTCGGTGACGGCGGATGCATTCTACAACCGAGTGACGGACAAGATTGTCGCCGTGCCCACCAAGAATCTTTTCATCTGGAGCATGATGAACATCGGGCGGGTCGATGTGAAAGGCGTTGAGACGACCGCCGAGATCCAGTTTGACTTCCCTGGCCGCGTCGCCGCCACCGTGTCGGGGAGCTACACATGGCAGAGGGCGTTGGACAAGACGAGCAGCACGGAGATGCCCTACAAGGCGACATTCAACCACCAGATCCCCTACACGCCGCGCCACTCGGGCTCGGTCAGGGCGGCAATCACGATGCCGTGGGTGAACCTGGGATGGACGATGGTCGCGTCGGGGGAGAGATACTGCAACCAATACAACTCGCCCGAGTACCGCCTGGACGGCTACTGCGAACACAACCTCACCGCCTGGCGCGAATTCACCGTGCGTGCCGTGCGGCTGAAGGTGCAGGCCGAGGTGCTCAACGTAGGGGGCGGCAACTATGAAGTAGTAAAGAACTACCCCATGCCCGGCAGGCAACTGCGCGCCGGGGTGGTGGTCAACTATTAAGCATCAGCATGAACAAGACATTAGCATCAGCCATCATCGCCGCCTGCGCCTTGGCATCGGTCTCGTGCGACGACGAGATCAGATGGGAGACGGGCGGTGACACCCCCGTCTCGTCGGAGTTCGCCGGGATGTACATCCTGTGCGAGGGGTTATACAACATGAACAACAGCCTGCTGGCCTACTATGACTTCACCAGCGGCACGATGCTCTCGTTCCAGGATCCCGGGATGGGCGGGGCGGACAAGACGAGCCATGACTTCTTCAAGATGGTGAACGGCCGCCGCCTGGGTGACACGGCCAACGATTTGCAACGCTACGGGTCAAAGCTGTGGTGCGTCGTCAACGTCTCAAGCCAGGTCGAGGTGATGGATCTGCATTCGGGCCGCTCGCTCGCCCAGATAGGGCTGTTCGGCGACGACGGCGCGGGACGGCAGCCGAGGAACATAGCTTTCAGCGGCAGCAAGGCCTACGTCTGCAACTTTGACGGGACTGTCGCAATGATCGACACCGCCTCGCTCGCCGTGGAACGCCTTGCCACCGTCGGCCGCAACCCCGACGGGCTGTGCGTGGCGGCGGGCAAGCTCTATGTCTCCAACTCCGGCGGGCTGGACGAGGCGAACCCCGACAACACCGTCTCGGTCATCGACCTGACGACGTTCACCGAGACGCGGCGCATCACCGTGGGCTACAACCCGGGGGCCATAGGGGCAGACGAGGCAGGCAACCTGTACGTCGTCTCCAGGGGAAGATATGATTACGCCAGCGGCGAATACGACTGCCGCCTGCACCGCATCGACACGGGGACGGACACGGTGGCGGCGACGCTGGATGTGCCGGTGATGAACTTTTGCATAGCCGGTGGCCGCGCCTATATGTACAGCTACGGCTCGGGACGTGAGGCCATCAAGGTGATGGACACCGCCACGGGCGAGATCATCGACGAGAGTTTCGTCAAGGACGGCACGACGTTCACCAACGCCTACGAGATAGCCGTCAACCCCTACACCGGTGATGTCTACGTCGCCGACGCCCAGAACTACACGGTCAACGGCACTGTCACGTGCTTCGGGCAGGACGGGCGGCGCAAATTCACCATAGACGCCTGCGGCATAAACCCCAACTCCATCGTGTTCGTCGGCGACGAGGTGCAGCCCGGGAGCGGTGGCGGCGGCACGGGGGGCGGCGACGAAGGCTTCTTCATAGACCGCGTGTTTGACTACACCCCCGGCGCGGGGCAGTTTGTCAACCAGCTGCCGCCCTACACACCGGGTGACGACGCGGCTGCGATGCGTGCCAAATGCCTCGACAGGCTGTCACGCGGGCAGTTGGTCTCGCTGGGAGGCTTCGGGGGCACGATTACCGTCGGGATGAGCCGCCCCATCGAGAACAAGGAAGGCGCACGCGACTTCCGCGTGCTCGGCAACGCCATCGACGGGAGTGCCGAGCCTGGCATAGTGATGGTCTCACGCGACGACAACGGCAACGGGTTGCCGGATGACGAGTGGTACGAACTGCGCGGCAGCGAATATGACAATCCCGCTACCCTGCGCCGTTACTCCGTCACCTACCATCGCCCGGCAGCCGACACCGACCCCGTGCGCTGGACGGACGACATGGGCGGCGAGGGCTACATCGAGCGCACCATCCATCCCCAGAGCTTCTACCCCGGGTGGCTGACGGCCGACAGCTACACCCTGACGGGTTCGCGGCTGCCCGACAACGGCATCTGGGACGAGGCGGCAGGGGTGTGGGACATGACAGCCTATGCCTACGGTTATGCCGACAACCTGCCCAACAGCGGCGAAGGCAGTTGCATGGACATCGACTGGGCGGTGGATGCCGACGGCGAGGCGGTGCGGCTCGACGCGGTGGACTTTGTGCGCATCTACACCGCAGTCAACCAACAGATCCCGTCGGGACTGCTCGGGGAGCTATCGACTGAGGTGGCCGGCATCGTCCCCGTCGATTGACGCGGCGGGGATGCGCGACACCGCTGCGAGGGGCATAATGGGGCGGTCGGCGCGGGGTGCTTTGTAAGTGGCAGTTACAAAGATTGTAAGTGACGGTTACAACCTTTGTAAGTCGCAGTTACAAAAGACCCCGTTGCCGTGAAGCCCGTATGCCGCCGCGCGGAATGCCTGTTGCAATCAAAAATGTTTATCTTTGGCAATCAAATCGCATTGCGACCAAACATTAAACCTAACGTATATGAGAATCAGAAAGATTGCTTTGCCGCTCCTGGCAGGAGCATTGGCATTGGTGTCTTGCGGCGGCGACGACGCGGCGACGAGAGACCTGACCGCATTCGTCAACCCGATGATCGGGACGGCTGACAACGGGCACACGTTCCCCGGGGCGTGCCTGCCGATGGGCATGGTGCAGGCCAGTCCCGAGACGGGTGCTGTGGGATGGCGTTATTGTTCAGGCTACAACTATGCCGACTCGTTGATTTGGGGCTTCTCGCAGACGCACCTCAACGGCACGGGATGCCTTGACCTGGGCGACGTGCTCATCCAACCCGTCACGGGGAGGCGGATGAGGGACGACTACCGCAGCCGCTTTGACAAGGCGACGGAGGAGGCGACGCCGGGCTACTATGCAGTGCGCCTCGACGACTACGGCGTGCGTGCCGAGATGACGGCGACGGCGAGGACGGCGGCCTACCGCTTCACTTACGAGGATGCCGACAGCGCCGCCCTGCTGATTGACTTGCAACACGGCATGGCATGGAACGAGAAGCAGTACCACACCCATGTCCTCTCGTGCGAATCGCGCTGGGTTGACGATATGACGTTGGAGGGCCATGTGGTCTCTAAGGTGTGGGCGGAGCAGCAACTCTACTTCGTCCTCAAGCTGAGCCGCCCTGTGACGGGCACGGCCTTGCTGCCCAAGCAGGAGGGTGAACGCGGCGACCGGTGGATCGCGTCGCTCGACATGGCGGCGGGGGACACCCTCGGGGTGCGCATCAGCCTGTCCGCTGTCGGCCTTGACGGTGCCCGCGCCAACATGGAGGCGGAGTCTGACGGCAAGACATTCGACGGCCTGCGCCTTGCGGCAAAGGACAAGTGGAACGACGTGCTGTCGCGCGTCACCATCGAGGGTAGTGAGGATCAAAAGGAAAGTTTCTACACGTCGATGTACCACCTCTTCGTGCAGCCGACGGACATTGCCGACGTGGATGGCCGCTACCGTGGGGCGGACGACTCGGTTTACACGGCCGAGGGAGGACACTACTTCAGCACATTCTCGACGTGGGACACATTCAGGGCGGCGCACCCGCTCTACACCATCATAGATCCGGAGGCGGTGGCAGGTTTCGTGCAGACGATGACGGCGCACGCTGATGTGCAGGGCTACTTGCCCATCTGGTCGTTGTGGGGCAAGGAGACATTCACGATGATAGGCAATCACTCGGCCTCGGTCATCGCAGAGGCATACATGAAAGGCATAAAGGGCTTTGATGCCGAGAGGGCATACGACGCGATCAGGAAGAGCCTGACGACCTCGCACATCCGCAGCGACTGGGAGACCTATGACACCTACGGCTACTATCCCAAGGACAAGGTGGATGCCGAGTCGGTGTCGCGCACGCTGGAGGCTTGTTACGACGACTATGCTGCGGCGGTGATGGCGGAGACACTGGGCAAGGCTGATGACGCTGAGTTCTTCCGCAACCGCTCGTTGAACTACAAGAACCTCTTTGACACGACCACCATGCTGATGCGTCCCAAGCTGTCGAGCGGCGAGTGGCTCACGCCATTCGACCCGTTCAGCCTCGCCCATGCCGAGAGCGTGGGGGGCGACTACACCGAGGGCAACGCATGGCAGTACACGTGGCACGTGATGCAGGATGTCGATGGGCTGATCGGTCTATATGGCGGCAAGGAGGCGTTCCTGGCCAAGCTCGACTCGTTGTTCATCTACGACGCCTCGCTGATGGGCGACGGGTTGTCGGACGTGACGGGGCTCATCGGTCTCTATGCGCACGGCAACGAGCCGAGCCACCACGTCGCCTACCTCTACGCCATGGCGGGCCGCCCGTCACGGACGCAAGAGCTGGTGCGCGAGCTGTGCGACACCAAGTACATCAACAAGCCTGACGGTCTGTGCGGCAACGACGACTGCGGGCAGATGTCGGCGTGGTACATCTTCAGCGTCGCGGGCTTCTATCCCGTCGATCCGGTTTCGTGCAAGTATGTGCTCGGTGCGCCGCAAGTGCCGTCCGTCACGTTTGACCTTGACGGAGGGAAGCAATTCAAGGTAGTGGCCGAGGGACTGAGTACCGAGAACAAATATGTCGAGAGCGTCACGCTCGACGGGCAACCCTACGAACAGGGATACATCACCCACGACGACATCATGCGGGGCGGGACGCTGACATTCAAGATGTGCGCCGAGCCGAAAGACTGACCGCCAGACGCGGAACGGACAACAGGGCAGCCGTCACGAGGAACATCGTGGCGGCTGCCCTTGGTTTTGCAGGCATTCACCTCGCACAGCCCTAGTGGAGTGTTTTGTCCTGAGTGCACCACTGATAGAATACCATTTTTTATATGGAAGCGAAACACGTGGAGATGCACGCCCGGATAGTGACATTGACTTGTTGGTGTTAGTTGATGGCAATAAACTTAGTGTAACGGAGGAAGACCGCATCATAGCCCCTCTTTATGACATAGAGATAGAGACCGGCGTGCAGATTAACGCACGTGTCTTGTTGAAAAAGGCATGGGGTAACTTGCCTTTCCGCACTCCGTTTCATATTATATTAATGTAATGAAAGAAGGGATTACGCTATGAAAGAAGAACTGAGCCTTGAAAACAGAGAGGCCTTGGTCGCTTATCGGTATCAACGTACCCAAGAGACCTTGGCTGAAATTCCTTTTTTAAATCAACAGGGATATTATTTTACACCATTATGACTTCAAAATCAAGAACGATTTAAGCACACAGCATTTGCATTATCAGACAATTTAATTAATATTGCAAATGTTTACCAACTATTTTGATCAACACCCCATAGGGGGGGGGTAATTTAATTTTTACAAAAAACCTGATGAAATCACTGATGTGCCTCGCCGCCGCGACCTTCCTCTCCGCCTGCATCCATGCGCAACAGGCTTGGACGGTGGACGATTGCATGGCATTCGCCGTCGAGAACAACCGTGAGGTGCGGCAGGCGCGTCTGACGCTCGACTCCTACGCGGCGTTGCACCGTCAGGCCAAGGTGGCATTCACCCCCGCGTTGTCCGGGAGCGTGGGAGCGCAAACATCATTCGGCCGCTCGGTTGACCCGGCGACAAACACCTACGACAACGTTTCAAACTTCAACAACGCCTATTCGCTCGCGTTCTCCCTCCCGCTGTTCAACGGGGGCGCGCTCATCAACGGGCTCAAGACCGCCAAGGCCAACCGCCTGATGGGCAAGACCGCGCTGCGCGAGACGGAGGACAATGTGATGCTTGAGGTCTTTGCCGCATTCATCGATGTGGCCTACTACGGCAAGATGGTCACGATGTCCGAGGCCAAACTGGATGAAAGCGAGACGACGCTCAAGCAGACCCGGAAGATGTTTGAACTGGGACTGAAAGGACAAGCCGATGTCGCCCAGCTCGAAGCTCAGGTGGCTGGCGACCGCTGGAACGTGACACACCAGCGCAACCTGCACGAGGGAGCTGTGCTGACGTTGAAGCAGAAGATGAACTACCCCTTTGGTGACACGCTCGTGCTCGACACCTCGTGCCCCGTGCCGCAGCCGGTGCCAGGGACGGCAAGCGGTGAGATCGTCGATTATGCCCTCGCCAACAACGCGACGGTGAGGAAGGCCTACTACTCCGCACTCGCCGCAGACCACGAGGCCAAGGCGGCATTTGGTCGGCTGCTGCCGACGTTGACGGTCAACGGGGGCTATGCCACCAACTATTTCAAGTCGCTTGACGGGGGGCAATTCCCCAACTGGAAATCGCAGATGACCAACAACCGTGGCACATACATCGGTGTCACGCTGTCCGTCCCGCTGTTTTCCCGTCTGAGCGGGCTGACCTCGCTGCGCGTGGCACGCAACGACAGGCGCATCGCCAACGAGCAATATGCCGCAGGGCGAGAGGAGCTTGAGAAGCTCGTCCTGCAAGCCATCATGGACCGTGACGCTTACCGCCGCGAGACACTCCAGATGCAAGAAAAGGTGGCGGCGGACAGCATCGCCTACGGCATCACGCGCCGCAAGTTTGAGGAGGGTCTCATGTCGCCCATCGACCTCAAGACGGCGGCCGCCACGTTGCTTGAGAGCCGCGCCAACCTGGAACGCAGCAGGCTGACACTCGTGATGAAGTGCAAGCTGGTGGACTTCTACTCTGGCACGCCGCTCATCGGGAACAAGGATTGACAACGACACAACAGGCAAGGCAATGGACATAAAGATAGAGAAGAAACGACGCTTCACCCGCCGCCAGACAATAGCGATGGCAGCGGCAATGGTGGTAGTGGGCGTGGCCGTATGGGCTTTTGCCAGCGGCTACGAATCAAAGGCGACGGTCAGCCGCACGGCGGTCAAGATAGCGACGGTCGAGAGGGGCGAATTCAACGACTACATCCGCGTCAACGGGCAGGTGCAACCCATCTCCGTGGTGCAGCTAAGCCCCGAGGAGGGCGGAATCGTCAAAGAGAAAGTTGTCGAGGAAGGGGCGGCTGTCAGGCAAGGCGACATCATCGTGAGGCTCTCAAACTCGAACCTCGACCTCCAGATCCTCAGCGCGGAATCAGAACTTGCCGAGAAACAGAACCTGCTGCGCAACACCCAAGTCACCATGCAACAGGACAAGCTCAACAACGAGAGCGAGAAGTTGCAGCTTGACTTGGACGTGAGCCGCAAGCGCAGGACATTCGAGCAATACGAGAGGCTCTGGGCGGAGCAGTTGATAAGCCACGAGGAGTACGTGCAGGCCAAGGAGGACTATGAGCTTGCCACGCGGCAGCACAAGCTGATCAGCGAGAGGCTGTACCAGGACTCCATCTACCGCACCCTGCAAATGGAACAGATGGAGGACAACCTTGCCAATATGCGCCGCAACGTGTTGCTCATCCGCAAGCGCAAGGACAACCTCGACGTGCGGTCAGCCATCGACGGCGAACTGAGCTTGCTGGACGTGGAACTGGGGCAGAACATCGCAGCCGGGCAGATGATCGGTCAAGTGAGCGACCTGTCCGACTACAAGGTCGAGATGTCTGTTGATGAGCACTACATCGACCGCGTGCGGCCAGGGCTTGAGGCATCCATCGACAGGCAGGGCAAAGTGTTCAAGCTCAAGGTGCGCAAGGTCTATCCCGAGGTGAGGGAAGGCAAGTTCCGCGTCGATCTGGTCTTTGACGGCGAGCGGCCTGACAACATACGCACGGGGCAGACCTACTACATGGACTTGCAACTCGGCCAGCCGACAGAGAGCATCATCATCCCCCACGGCACATTCTTTGCCACGACGGGCGGCACGTGGATATTCGTGTTGGATGACAGCGGGCGCAAGGCCTACCGCCGCACTATCAAAGTCAGCCGGCAAAACCCGCAGTCCTACGAAGTGACCGAAGGGCTCGCGCCCGGCGAGAGGGTGATAGTCTCGGGCTACGAGGCATTCAAGGACAAGGACGTGCTCATCCTGGAGTGACGGCACGCCTGCGGCATACAGACAAAGGACGACTACAACACGCATTGACATGATAGAACTCGAAAACATCTGCAAGACATTCCGCACCGACGAGGTGGCAACTCTCGCCCTCGACGGCATAGACCTCAGGATAGACGACAACGAGTTTGTTGCCATCATGGGACCGTCGGGCTGCGGCAAATCCACATTGCTCAACATCCTCGGCCTGCTCGACAGCCCCACGTCGGGCAACTACCGCCTGTCGGGCACCGAGGTGGGGCGGCTCACGGAGAACGACCGGGCGCGCGTCCGGCGTGGGCAGATAGGGTTTGTGTTCCAGAGCTTCAACCTCATCGACGAATTGACCGTGGAGGAGAATGTGGAACTCCCGCTGACCTACCTCAAGATGCCCGCAGCAGAGCGCAAGGCCAAGGCGACCGCGATGCTTGAGCGCATGGAGATAGCCCACCGCGCACACCACTTCCCCCACCAACTCTCGGGAGGACAGCAGCAACGCGCCGCCATAGCACGCGCCGTGGTCGCGTCGCCCAAGCTCATCCTTGCGGACGAACCGACGGGAAACCTCGACTCAAAGAACGGCAAGGAAGTGATGGGACTGCTCAACGAACTGCACTCCGATGGCACGACAATCGTCATGGTGACGCACAACGCCCATGACGCAGGCTATGCAGGCCGCACCATAGAGATGTTTGACGGGCACATCGTCTGACAAAGGCAGGAGGGGAGGCAAGAGAGATGAAAAGCATGAAGACATTCTTCGTTTACCTCGGGCGCAATCCCATGTTCGCCCTCGTCAACACGCTCGGGCTTGCCGTGGCGTTGACCTTTGTCATACTGCTTGGCACGATGGTGTCGGGGCAGCTGACCACGGATGATTTCCACGAGAGGAGCGACCGCATCTTCACCATAGGCAACGAGGCTTGGAACGGCAACGGGTATGCCGTCGCCGAGATGCTCAAGGCGCAGTTCCCGGAGATCGAGGAAGTCTGCAACGTCAAGGCATATCCTGTCAATGTCTCGCTTGGCAGCGACGCAGACGGGTCGGCCTCGATAGCGACAATGGCGGATATGTTGCTGGTGGGAAGGCACTTTTTTGACATCTTCACCTTTGACATCGTGGCAGGCAATGCCACCGATCCGCTCGCCACAAACGATGGGGTGGTCATCAGCGAGAGCTATGCCCGCAGGATGTTCGGCGACAAAGACCCTGTGGGGCAGCGACTGCTCTTCCGAGGCATCGACAGTTCGCAACCTGATGGCAACAAGATGATGACAGTCGTGGCGGTCATGCGTGACATGGGCAACACCGTCCTTAGAGGTAGCAGTAGCGGCACTGGCGGTGCCGGCAG
This sequence comes from uncultured Bacteroidaceae bacterium, assembly GCA_944321635.1. GTDB lineage: Bacteria > Bacteroidota > Bacteroidia > Bacteroidales > Bacteroidaceae > Avibacteroides. The sequence goes on from CALULY010000005.1 coordinate 89,269, forward strand.
GGAGATAATCGCCCCGTTTGAAGCATTCCCGGGATTGTCCCCCGACTACATCATGCAGGGCGACGCGAGCTACAGCGTCCTCTTCGCACTCCAACGCGAGGGGGCTGACCTTGCGGCGCGGGCAGGGGACATGGAGAAGTTCCTGCGGGACAACCAATACTGGATCTATTCCAAGAACGTCGTCAAGGAGGTCAGGGTGACACCGCTGCGCGACCTGTACTTTGACATGCGGGGCAGCAACGGCGTGCTCGACCATGGCGACAAAGGACGCGTCATCATCCTGGTCGTTGCAGGGCTGGTCATCCTGTTCATGGCAGTGTTCAACTATGTCAATCTCAACGTCGCCCAGACATCCTGGCGGATGCGCGAGATGGCGACGCGGCAGCTGCTGGGGGAGACCAAGGCGTCAATCTTCGCCAGGCAGATAACCGAGTGCCTCATCGTGACAGCGGCGGCGTTTGTGCTGGCGTTGATCGCTGCAAAGGCGTGCGAAGAGAGCATAGGGCAACTGCTTGGCTGGCGCATAGACCTCGTTGGGTCTGTCGATGCCACCTCTTGCGTCGTCTGCCTGGCTGCGGTGGCGGTGATAGGCTTCGTCTCGGGGGCATTCCCCGCCGGCATACTCGCCTCGTGCGACCCGCTGGAAGTGGCGCGCGGCAGTTTCCGCCGCCGGACAAAGGCGGTGTGGTCGCGCGTCCTCAACGTGGTGCAAAACGGCATCTCGATGGCACTGATTGCCACAGCGTTGTTTGTCACGGCATTGGTCTCGACAATCATGCGCCAGCCGCTCGGCTACGAATGGGACAACGTGCTGGTATGCCCGACATTTGACAGCATGGACAAGTGCCAGCTGTTCAAGTCGAGGGTCGAGCAGCTGCCATTTGTCACAGCCGTGGGATTCTCGTGCGGCACTCCGCTGGATGGGGGGACAAACAACCACTTCAACAGCCCCAATGGCGGGCGGCTGCGCATGAGCGACTCGCAGCTCATCACGTGCGACACGGCGACGATGGGCATCTTTGGCATAAGGCCTGACATCGACTACCACGTCCAGCCGCAGTTTGACATGAGGACATCGACCTACTTTGTGACCCCGGCCATACTTGACACCATAGGGCTGGGTGACGACGCGCGCGAATACTACATAGGACAAGACATATCCTCCAGCTTCCGCATCATCATCGCCGGCGTGCTGCCCGAGTTGCATCTCGGCAACGCGCTCAGCACCATGCCCCCGCTGACATTGTGCGTAAAACGGCCGGAAAACTTCTATCCCTGGCACATCATCGTCAAGACCACCGGCGGTGATCCAGAGGGACAACGCGCCGCCATAGAGGAGATCAGGATGGACATCACCGACATCGAGGGCGATTTGGCGTGGTACGACGACCAGATGCGCGACAGTTACGCCCAATACGCCGACCTGCGGACGCTGCTCGTCATCTTCTCGGCCGTTGCACTTAGCATTTCGCTGGCCGGGAGCGTGGCCATGTCAACCTATATGGTGCAACAACGGCGCAAGGACATGGCCATCCGCAAGGTGTTCGGCTCGACCAACCGCCTGGAGATGCGCCGCTTCCTCGGCTCGGCAGCCGTGTCTGTCTTGCTCGGCGCGGTGCTGTCCATCCCGCTGCTTTGGGTTGCAGTGCGGCAGGTGAGACGCGTCATCGACTTTGACATAGCATTCCCCGTGTGGACTGCCGCCGTCGCGATAGGCTTTGTCGCCGTCGTGTCGCTCTGTTCGTCACTGCTTGTCGCCAGCCGTGCCGTCAATGAGAACCCTGTCAACAGTCTGAAAAACGAGTGAGCCCAGGTCTTTAGCAATTAGCCTAATTAGCCCAATTGGCAGCCGCGAAATTCGCGGCTGCCATATAGCAACGCTGGCCGCCCCTGTCTGGGACGGCCAGCGTTCTTGATTGAGCAACAAGCCTCAACGGTTGACCATCGCCTTGAATACCATCGGCTCTGCGTCGCCATCGATGACTTGCACGAGGCATACACCGCGCTCGCAGCCGGTGAATGTCTCAGTCACGGATGCCGCAATGCGGTTGGCGACCATGCGCCCGCCCGAGTCATAGACCCTGACACGCATCCCGACAACGAGACCATCGACGATGATGTCACCGTTGCTGTCGGAGTAGACGGTTATCTCGCACGCCTCATCAGCCAATGCGCGGTTGAACTGGATGGTGAAACGTCCCTGCACTTCGCCACCGCCGGCCACATTGAAGGCGTACGGGGTGTCAAGCAGATCGACCACCCTGCCCGTCGCGTTGTCGGTCAACACGACTGTCTCATAGTCGTAGGCCGGGCAATCGTCAGGTATGCCTATCGCATAGCCGCCGGCAGCATCAAGATGCAGCCCTACCCCGACAGTCCCATCGACATCGACAGCCGAGAGCAACGAGTAACGGCTGCTGCCACGCGTGATGTAGATCTGCGAAGCCGTCGTGTCAACGCTCATCATCTTCACGCCGTCGCCTGCCATGTCAAAGTCTGACAGAGCCTCATCCGTCGGGACAGCCGTAAGGACAAATTCGTCGGCGTGCTCCGCCTCTCCGTCAACCAAGGCTATTGCCAGGTTGCCGCTGCGTGTGCCCGGGCCTTGCAGTTCCTCGCTGCGGTGGGCGATCCTGACCCTCTCTTCGTCAGCAAGGGTAGCGGTCTGCGTGAATACCGCCGCGCCCGCCCCTATCGAGCCTTGCGACGATTGTTCGTCCATGGTGTTGACGGCGGCAAATGCGTTGCCGTTCTTCTTGTATATCACTCGACCATACTCCATGTCACCGTAATTCATGCCGCTGAGATAGGGTGAGCCGAAGAGATTCCAACTCATGTTTTCCGTATGAGTGAAGCGGTCGGACTCGCCGTCCTCGGGCGATGCCCACGGGTCGCTGTAATTGTATTTCTTGAGCGAAACCACAGCCTCTGTCTCGGGACTTTCCTCATAGGACTCACCGTAGAGGCGCACAGTGTGCGACGCGCCATCAGCGGACTCCAGGAGGAGACCGGTGTGTCCCGCCGGCTCTGTCCCAACCCATGCACCGTCGGTCGCGCTGAAGCGGTAGCCGTAGCTTGCCCTCCGCGCACCGTCATAGGTCATGACGCTGACAGCCCCGCTGCCAGCATAGTCCGCGCCATCGACAGTGGTGCGCGTCACGTCGTAGGGGGCATAAGCCAAGTCCCACAAATCCCCGTCCTCGTCAATCGTCCTCTCGACGGCGAGGTTGTCGAGAGCGACCCAGTTGCCGTTTGCAAACAGCCCCGCGCCATGCTGCAACAGGAGGAATCCCGCCTCAAACGGTGTGGCCTCCGTCGTCAGTCCCGCATCGAGCGTCAGCTCCTGCCCGGGCGTGACATAGACGACGTGCGATGCCGACGGGCAGTCGGCCGCCGTAGCCGTGGTGGGTGCGCTGACTCGCCATGTCTCGAAGCATCCGCCATCGACGGCATCCCTCACACGGCGCGATGCCGAGAGGTCACGGTCGTGGCCGGCCATCGTGACGTAGCGGCTGATGTCGGGCGTGTCGCCGCCGTCGATCAATGCGTTGTCCTCCTTGAGTTGGTATGCCCACACGTCGGCATCGACGTAGCCGTTGGGGACGGCGTTCTCATATGCGTTTTTCTTGGTCAAACCAGCCGGCAGACTGCCAAGCGTGGTGACATTGACCGCCTCGCCCGTGCCGTCGGCCACTGTGCCGCCGACAAAAGTGTTGTAGAGGATGCCGCCGTCGAGCGTCACCGTCGCCCCTTGCTCCAGGACAGAGGTCGAGAGCATGGCATCACCGCCCATGCTGACCGCGCCGTCGATGAAGAAACCATCGACCAGGCTGCCTGCACCGAGCGTCAAGCCGCCTGCCAGGGTGGAGTGCGTGGCCGCGTCGATGAAGCATCCGCGCCGCCCGAGCACGTCGCCGGGCGTGCCGGCAGTGGAGACCGTGCCCATGCCGCCGTAGACACGCACACCGGGCATGGTGAGGCGCACGGGCTCGTCAACGGTCACGTTGTTGTGGACAAAGACATAACCGTATTCTTCCTCATTCTTGTTGTGGTACACCGAGGCAAGGTCTATCGCGCCTTGCAGGTCGGCGATGGGGTTGTTCCAGTCGCTGCCCGAGCCGTCACCGCCGGCCACGCCCGCACGGACGTAGAGGACTTGCTTGAGGTCGGCATCATACTCGTATGCACCCAGGTCTATCCCGGCTCCCGACACGCGGGACGCGCCTGCGAGGTCCTGGTCGTCAGCCGCAACGATGCCGGACTTGGTGTGGTAAAGGTCGCTGCTGCCCGCATCAAGGACAGTGATGCTCGGGCGGATGTTGTAATCTCCCGCGTCGGGATCGACGAAGTTTGGACCGTTGCTTATGTCGGCGTTGTCGATTGTGCCGAAGTCGTGGTTGTGCAGCTCATCGTTTGTCTCGACACCCTCGCCGCTCCTCCAGGCGATGGAGTTGACCACATCGTCCGTGCCGTCGATGGCCACGGCGTTGTTGGCGAATGTGGCGTTGACCACGGTTGCCTCCGCGCCATTGACATAAAGACCCTTGCCTCCGTCGGCGAAGAGGGTGTTGACGAACAGGCTATGCGTCCCGCCGGTGGTGGAGACTGTCGCGCCGATGGTGTTGCTGCGGAATGCCGAGTTCCTCACCGTCAACTGCCCGCCGTCCACGCTGTTCTCGACATCCAACCCTTCATTCAGTGCTCCCTCGAATGAAAGACCGATGATGTTGAGTTCCTTGCCATTGAGCGCAGCATACATCAGGGTGTTGGTCTCGCCCGCCACCTCGGGATGCGGGGTGATGTGTGTCGGACGGCTGAAGTCCTGGTTGCCGGTCTCGTCGTAGGCGCCGCGTACGGTCAGGCTCTCCACGATAGACTCGTCGTTGGATGCCATGCGGATGTCGTAGGCCACGCCGTCAACATTCAACTGTGGCGTGATGGGGTAATCGCCGCCGCGCACATAGACTGTCCTGATGCCGTCGAGAGTGCCTCCGGTGGAGTTGGCCAGGCCTTTCAACGCTCCCTGGAAGTTTGAAGTGGCATTCTCCCAGCTGTCACCCGAGCCGTTGCCACGCTCGACGACGTCGACATAGACATAATCGCGGCTGAGGAAGTCGGACATATACTGGTACTCGTAAGCTCCGAGGTCTATCAACTTGGGTTGTGCTTCCTCGCCTTCGACAGGCGCAGGACCGGCATAACGGGCATAGTCCGCACCCATATAGTAGGACTGGTGTCCGGCGGCATTGCCGTCCATCCAATCATGGTAGGCACCGGTGGCCTGCGTCATGTCGTCGCTGCGATAGTCGAGCTGCCCGTCGCCCGAGTCGGTCAGCACCGAGATGGAGGCGGGGTTCCAATGTGCGCGCGAGTCGTTGCCCGCCACGCCCGGTGTGGTCGAGGGGTTCTTGAACCTCGGCCCGTCCACCGCCATGTTGTCCGCGCCGAGGGGCAGGTTGTGGCCGTCATTGCCGGCCGTGAAGCCATGGTCGGAAGCCGTGTAGGTGACATCCATCTCCGGGCTGAACACCGAGGATGTCGCCGAGTTGCCCCACAGCACCGAGTTGGTCATCGAGCAACCTGCCTGTTGCGCATAGACGGCCGAGAAGTCCTGCCCCGCCGCATTGCGCACGATGGTGGTGTTCATCAGCGAGACTGTCACCGCCTGGGGGGTCTCGCCGCCACGGTCGCTGATGGCTATCGCGCCGCCCTTGCCGGTGGTCTCGTTGTTGGCAAAGACAGTGTTGGCCGCACGCAGCGATGCTGATGCCTCGACACCTGCCACATAGACCGCACCGCCGCGCACGTCGAGGCCGTTGGTCTCAGGATTGTCGACAGTGCCGTTGCCGGCTACCATCGAGCTGAGCAGCGTGACGTCAGCATCGCGGGCATAGAGTGCTCCGCCCCTCACCGCATGGCAGTTGAGGATGCGGCAACCTTTTATGACATAGTCCACCCCGTTGGTGTAGACACCCGCACCGCGTCCGGCCTCGTCGTCATCGGCCACGGCGGACAGGACACGTCCCGTCTCACCATAGTTGACAGTCAGCCCGTCGAGCAGCACGCCGCCCTGCGCATCCCCGTCACCATGGTCGCTGAAGACGACGTGGTAGACATTGGAGACGAGCGACGATGTGTTGACCTCGCCCGAGAGGATGGTCTGGTTGGCCAGTTCCCAAGCCTCCAGCACGCCGTTGCCGTTCATGTCGGACAGGTCACGGCCTGCTGTCAGGACGGCGATGTCACTCTGCTGCGTGACGATGTCGCCTGAGGCGGCGGGGATGGTGATGCCGCCGAACGACTCAAGCTCCGTGCCGCTGAAGCCGCCATATATCTTCACCCCGTGCGGGATGACGAAAGAGTTCTGCCGCTGGTCCACCGCCCCCGCAGCTGTCGTCGCGTCGGTGCGGCGGTAGTGCGGTTTGTAGGTGCCGTTGGCGACGAGTATCTCAAACTCCATCTCGTCTATCCCCTGCCCTTGGCTGTTCCGTTGCCCTTTCAGGTCGGGGTCTTCCCTGAGCGTCTGCACATAGAGCAGGGCGTCGTCAAGCCACGTGAATGACGTGTAGAACGACCTGCCGCGATAGTAGGCCCCGTCCACGTCCTCGCGCAGCGTGACGTTTTGCGTCTGCGACACGAACAGGCGTGTGACCACGTCGTCGATGTCCGTGGGCAGCTTGGCCGCGCCACCGTCAAAGGCGAACGCCCCGGCGTCAACCTTGTCCATGCCTGACTGGATGCGTGCGATGCCGTTCATGTCCGCCTCGGCGACGCCGTGGTTCGTCTCCAGGAACTGCATGACCTCGATGACCGTGCCGTGCTTGACCATCGGGGAGTATTCCTTGAGCGTGCGGTATATTCCCGCGCCGGCGAAGTACTTCTCCTCTGCCGCCGCGCCGCTCTCGAGCGAGGTGTTGGCGAAGTTGCCGGGCATCTCATAGGTCTCGACGAAGCAGTTGTTGAACGGATAGAACTCGTCAATCGTCGTCCCCGAAGCCTTCCACATGAGGTCGTCGGCGATAGGGTCGTAGAGCGCGCCGCTGACATTCTTGTCGGACGGGGCATCGTTGCCCCACACGACGGAGTTGAGTGCCATGGCGGCCTCGTCCTCGAGATATATGCCGCCGCCCGTCAACGAGGCGGTGTTGTCGGTCACGGTGAGCGAGACGAGATGGGCGCGTGTGCCTGATGTGACTGCCGCACCTGCGGAGTCGGTGCGTGCGGCATAGATGCCCGCTCCCTCGTCTGCCGTGTTGCCGTAGACCAGCGTGCCGCTCACCAGCCCGCCCGGCTCGACATAGAGGCCTCCGCCGAGGGTCGCCTCATTGTCGCGGACGACGCAGTTGCGGACGTGCGCCCACGACGGCACGACGGCACCGCCGCCACGCGAGTCGGGGCTGCCGCTGCCGGAAGCCGAGATGGCGCTGCCGCCCTCGAGGAACAGGCCGTCGAGCACGGTCGTCTTGCCCGAGGACACTGACGCGGGACGGCGGAAGACGACGGCGTGGTAGCCGTTGACAGTCACCCCGCTGACAGTGGCGACAGGCGACAGGCGCGTCGGACGGCCGGTGATGTCACGGGACCTGAATGCCTCGTCCCAGCCGCCCTCGACGGTCACGCCGTAGGGGATGGCAAAGGTGTAGCTCTGCGGGTCGTTGGCATTGCCGAGCGAGGTGGCGGTGTAGACGAAACCGCTCGCCGCCTCAGCATAGCCGGCCACGCGCACCGTCACCGCACCGCCCGACGTTGCCACCAGGTTGCCGGCGGCGTTGAGGACGACTTGCAGCTTGGTGGCGCAGGCGGCGTTGTCCGGATTTTCGCCGGAGGCCGTGCCTGCACCGTTCTGAGTGACATAATAATAGTAGGTGCCTGTGCCGCTGTCATATTGTGGCGTTGCCGTCGTCTGCTCAAACTCGTATGCACCTGCGTCTATGGTGCAGTCCTTGATGCGGGAGGTGAAGTCCATGTCGGTGTAGTCCATGAGATAGTAGGTCTCACCACCGATGACCGGCTCGTTTTCTCCACGGTTGATGGCTATGCTGCCGGCACCGTCGCCGGCGATACGGTAGTTGCCCGCACTTGCTCCGGCGAAGATGGAGGTCGTGGCAGCTATGCAATTGTTGTATTGCACACCCCTGTATGCACCACCTGTCCCTCCATGATCACTCTGTGAACGCACAGTCCCCACTATGGAGTTGTAACAGATGATTTCGCCTCCGTTGACCGCAACATCTTTGTCGCCAAGGTTGCCGCCGGTCATTCCAATGTTGCCCACCGAAATACAGTTGTAGGCTGTCAATGTAGCCGAGCCGCCGGAGTTCCAGATGCAAATGCCTCCTGTGCCGCGTGAGGAGCCATGGGACTGGTTGGCAACGATGGTGTTGTTGAAGAAGATGGCATTCTCGATGAAGATGCCCGCACCGTCCGAATGGTCGGCATAACCATGGTTTTGGGCGATGACGCAGTTGTAGGACGTGCCGCTGTACATATAGACACCTGCACCATATCCAGTGTTGTCAGTGTCATCGCCAAGGGTGTTGTCGAGGACATAACAGTTGACCAATGTCCCGCCGTCGCAATAGACACCGCCGCCACGAGTCTCGTCACTATCGGCCTGCCAGTCATTGTCACGTTTGTTGATGTTACCGGCTATCACGCAGTTGGCAATCGTCACGTTGTCGAAGAATGCCACACCCGCGCCGCCGTTGCGCTTACCGCCGCCGCGGTCGTTGCTGTCTATGCCGTTGTCCAGGAACCTCAGACGCTCTGAGTTGATATATCCGTCACGGATGGTAAAGCCGTCCCATGTCGTCGGATAGGTGAACTCAGACTCCTTGAGCACGGAGTTTCCTTTTCCACTCCCGACATGATCCACACTTGACGTGCCCTTGCGGTACATATTCTGCCCGTCGGAGTAATGGGAGGCTACGTCATCGGCACACGGGTAGTAGCCTGCAACAGTGAACTCGGTGTAACCGCCGTCGGTGCTGGATTCCCAGACTGTACGCCAGTTTTGCAGAGCAGTTCCTTGTTTGACCAGGTATTCACCAAAACCGCTGCCGACATAGATCAAAGTCCTTGGGTCACTTCCTGTCCATCCTCCCCAAGATAAACTCCAGTCCTTGTAATACGTCGTGCCTGATTTTGCATAGAGATAGTTGCCGGCCGCCGGCATATTCAACACATCTTCCTCGACTACATCTCCATGGGCTTCATAGTCGCCCTTTCCCTCGCCCACGTAGAAGTAGTATGGCTCGGTCGAGTCAGAGAACGGGTTGAACTCATCCGCCTGCCCCAGCACGCGGCGCACATCGTTGTTGGCATTTGCCGGGCGGAGGATGGTCTCATATTCCGACGGGCTGACCGTGGGATCGGCGTTGTAGAAGCCATCCCACGTCGAGAAGAACGGCCTGCGGTCGTCCATCGACGGTGCTCCCGTGGCGGGGAACGCGCCGTAGACGTTGACAGCCTCGGCTATGTCAAAGCAGTTGGGACTGCCGTTGATGGGGTCTTGGGCATAATTGCCGGCTGCCACCCACACCTGGGCTTTCTCGCCGTCGATGAGCTCCGTCAACGATGCAGCATCGACCGCCTTGCGCACGGTGGCGAATGCATCATCCCACGACAGTCCGCTGTTGTTGTCATCACCGCCGTCACCCGGCTCGCGGACGTAGTAGACGCGTCCCGCCTCAGGCAACTCGGCCTCCCACGCCCCGAGGTCGGGTTTGCCGCCGAGGTCGCGCCCGTGCATGGCTATGTCAGTGTCGAGACCGGCGGTGGCCTTGCCTTTATTTATTATTGATGACGACACCTGCGCCGAGCTGGTCAGCGGCGTGTAGTCGGAGTAGCCTCCGTAGTAGGTGTCCCACCCCATCGTCGCTCCCGCCACGTTGGACGGGTTGCGGAAATTCGCGATGCCCGCCTCGCCCGTCGATGCCACGTCGATGGTGTTGCCGCCGCTGTTGCCGACGGCGAAGGAGTTGGCCTCCGCGCCCATGCCTGCCGGTGCCGCGCCGATGTTGTTCGCCACGGTCACGTGGTTGAGCGTGAGTGCCCCTGCCGCGACGACCGGTGACGACTCGTCGGTGTTGCTGTTGCTGACGATGGCCGTGTTGACCAGCGTGAGGCGTGTCCCGGTGCTGCGCCCGTCGATGGCGGCGCACTCGGCGGCGGTGTTGTTCTCGAAGATGCAGTTGCGCACCTCCACCGTGGCGTTGTCGTAGATGTACATTCCCGCGCCGCTGGTGATGGTGGCCGTGCCTGCGGCATAGCCGTTGATGACGTGGAAGCCGTCAAACACCACGTTCGCCCCCGGCTCGACGGCAATGACGTGGTAGAGGCCTTCCGACAGGCTTGCCCCGTTCTGGTTGCCGTTGAGGATGGTGCGGTGCGTCAACGGGTCTTGAGCCCCGCCGTCAGTGCCGTCCCATCCGCCGGTGATGCGCAGCGGCAAGCTGCTGGCCGTCCGCTTGATGGCCAGGTGCGCCGTCTTGGGGTCGAGGTTGCCGTAGGCGTATATGGGGAAGAGGTCGCCCTCCTTGACTCGTATCTCGAGCTGCTTGTCGCCAACCTCCTCGGCCGGCAGGGAAGCGAAGTAGCTGACCGCCTCGTTGAGCGAGCGGTAGGCCGTCGCCCACGACGAGCCGTCGTGCGCCGGGTCGGTGCAGTCGATGTCCACGTAGAGGCGCAGCACATTGCCGTCCACCTCGGGTTTGAGGAGTGTCGCACCGACCTCCCACGCCCCTATGGAGGGTTTTTGCAGGAAGAGGTTGCCGCTCATGTCCTGCTCGGGCTCGATCAGCACCTCGTCGGGCAACATGCCCAGCACCGCGCCTTGCGCCCGGAGGTTGGAGCCCTCGACGGGCTGCCAGTAGAAGTCTATGCTGCTCCAGTCGGACTGCACGCCCACCCGGGTGTCGATGTCGCCGCTGCCGGCCATCTGGCCTGACGGGGCAAAGCCCGGGGCTATGCTGCCCTCGGCCGCGCTGTTGGTGTCCGACAGGGGGAGCATCCCCTCGGTGTAGATGTTGTTCCACACCACGTTGTTGAGGCTCGACACCGCCACGTTGAGGAAACGCACGTCCTCGGGGGTGGGGTTCTTGACGTAGGCGTTGACGTTGGAGCCGTAGATTTTGTTATTCCACAGCACGGTGTTGACCACCAGGCCGTAGGTGTCAACGTACAGGCCGCCCGTGCGCGATGCATTCTCGTCGGTCAGGTCGGTGGCGCGGGGCGTGTCGTTGCCCGTGATGGTCGATTGCAGCACCACCCCTCCCCCGTCGCAGTAGACCGCGCCGTTGGCTGTGCTGGTGTTGTTGCTCACCACGCAGGTCGAGAGGATGAGGTACTCGGGATGGCGCAGCCCGTCGCTCCACGGACCCTCGTTGTGAAGATAGGCTCCCCCGCCCTGGTAGGCGGAGTTGTTGGCCAGCATCGACCGCAGGATGATGCCGGCGTTGCTGACATAGACGCCTCCGCCCTGCGCCTCCGAGCTGTTGTTGTTGACGAGCGAGGCCAGCACGCGTCCCCCGTCGAGGTAGATGCCTCCGCCCGGCCCGGCTGCGGTGTTCTCCGTCACGATGCAGTTGGTCAGGTAGGCGTTGCGCGACATGTAGACCCCGGCCCCCCGGTCGCCGTGGTAGTAGGCCGCCTGCGAGTTCATCGCCTGGCCGCCACGGATGGTCACGCCGTCGAGCACCGTCATCCGGTCGAAGCCGTCCTTGCCCTCGTTGAGCAAGGGGGCGAACCACACCACGTGCGTCGAGCCGCTGTTGACAGTCCACTTGCGGTCCGTGGCGTTCCACTCGCAAGTGCCGTCATAGGTCACGCCGCACAGCTCCGTCACGTTGACGAACTGCCAGGGCATCCCGCCCTCGACGCGCTCGCGCTGGTCACGGCTCTCCTCGGTCCCGGCGAAGCCGCCGTAGACGCTGATGCCGTCGACGATGCGGAACGATGCCGCGTAGGCCAGGTTGCCCTCGAGGTAGGCCGTCGGATAGTAGGTCCCGGCCTCCACCCACACCTCGCCACGCACTCCCGGCCTCGATGCGAGGTCGTCGATGGCGTGCTGCACGGTGCGGTAGGCCGTCTCCCATGTCAGCCCGTCGCCGGCATCGCTGCCGTGGGCGGCGCTGACACGCCTGATGCGCGAGGGCGACACGGCCTGGTGCTCGTTGGACCCTATGTCGATGGACGAGCCGACGAAGCGGGCGTCACCCGCCATGTCGATGTCGCCGTAGGTGTCGGCATAAAACGAGTCGTCGCCCCCGTCGATGAACGCCGACCCCTCCTGTATGTCCCACGACCACAAGGGATAGTCCATCGTCCGCCAATCAAACTCGCGGTCGAAGCTCGTGCGCAGCGACGGCGACTCAAACATCGGCACGGCAACGTCGTTGCCATGGTTGCGGTCACTGACATAGCGGTTGTGGTTGGCATCCTCCGTGGCGTCCCCGTTGAGGACGACCTCGTGGTAGGCGGAGTTGTAGAAAGTGGGCGATGCCGACGCATATAGGTAGGTGTTGCCCCAGATGACAGTGTTGCGGACATAGGCCTCGCCCTCGCCCGTGCGGTCTATGCCCGAGCCGGTGTTGCGCGCCACGGTCGAGTTGACCACCGACGCGCCCTCGGCGATGACGATGCCGCCGTTCTCATTGTTGAACACCTCGCAATTGGCCACCGTGCAGTCGCCCTCCAGCCACAGGCCGCCGCCGCAGTTGGCTGTCTCGTTGCGGTCGCCGGCCGCGTTGTTGAACACGGTGCAGTGCGTGATGGCCGACTCCGTGGGGCGCATCACGACGGAGGCGTCCACATGGACGGCCCCGCCGCGCCGCGCATAGTTGTTGACGAAGAAACAACCCGTGATGGTGAACGCCCCGCCCTCGGCGTTGTCGCCCGTGACGAGCACGCCGCCGCCATGCCCGTCGGCAGCGCCCTCGGCGCCGTCTGCGTGCCCCTCGGCTATGCTAAGGCCGTCGAGCACCGTCGGCAGGGTGTTGTTGTTGCCCGACTCCTGCGTCGGTGTCAAGTCCATGACGACCACGTGGCGGGCATTGTCGCCGCGTGTCGTGTTGCCCGGGAAGATGAGCACCGTCCCGTCGAGCTCGTCGTCCTGCGACACGTCGCCCGAGAGGACCGAGCGGTAGCGCATCTCCGACATCTTGCCCGACCTCTCGCGCTCGTCGATGCTTGACTCGTCGCCACGGAAGCCGCCGTAGACGCGCACTCCCGACTTGACCCTGAACGCATCGTCGCGTCCCGTCAGCGTGTAGAGCTTGTCAGCACCGTCGATGGTCTCGAAGCCCTGCACCCACACCTCGTCGCCGGCGCGGGCCGCGCCGAGGGCGGCGGGCAAAGTCATGGTGCTGCCCCACGACGAGCCGTCGCCGCCGCCCGAGGGCGAGACGTGGTAGACCGTCTGCGCCGCGACGGGCGCGGAGCACAACATCAACAATGGCACTGCGAGAGTGCGTAACGACATTCTGGTCATACTATCGAGCTTATTGTGTTTCATGATTAACCCAAGTTTTTAGCCAACGGCATGAGGATTGTTATTGATTAGGTGTCAATGTGATAGGCACAGGGTCTGATGTCTCGTTGACGCTGGTCCCGCGCACGGTCAGGTTGACCTTGTGCCAGGCGTCGCCCGCTATCGCGTCGTCGAATGTGGCGGCATAGCTCCTTTGCATCGCCCCGTCGCCTGCCCCGTCAAACGCTATGTCAAACCGGAAACCGCATCCCTCGCCCGGGAATGTATAGAAGTAGGCGCGCCCGTTCCTCTCGCTCACGTTGCCGTCAAGCGTCGCCAGCTGCATTGTCGCCGCCCCGAGAGGCTCGGTAGCCGCACTTGGGAAGACGTGCCCCAGGCCATAGCCGACGAATGTGATGCTCGACATCTGCGCGCTGACAAACGCCCCGCCGTCGATGCCGGGCTGCACGTCCCACTGGAGATCCACCTTTGAGACGAGGCGGTCGAGCATGACATCGATGTGTTTGTCCTCCTCCTTGACGACCTCGGTCTGCCCGGAGATGCCGCTGAAGTAGGACAACAGATGCCGCTTGCGCTCGTCGGCATTGGACGGCAGGTTGACAGAGGCGGCGGTCGCCATGTTGCGCACCTCGTCGGCGGATGCGGCCTGCACGGGCTCTTCACCCTCGGGGAAAGTGGCCACATAGGCGGTCACATTGCCCTCATAGACGAGGAAAGTGTTTGTCTCAGCCAGCTCCTCGCGCCCCATGGCCTGCGTCAGCACCTGGCCGTTGTCATAGACGAAGTAGAACGCGATGGTGCCCCAATCGGCCTCAAACTCGTCATGTCCCGTCCCCGGGTCGCCGGCCTTTGACGACGGCAGTACGAAACGCACGGCCACACGCACCTCGGCATCACGCGCCGGGACGGCACGCATAGGCTCTTCGTCGTCGATGCATGATGTCATGCCTGCGGCGATAAATGCCAGTGCAATAAATGTCTTTAACGTTTTCCTTACCATATCTGTGCTACTGTTTCACAGTCTGTTGTTTTCATTGTTGTTTATGCTGATTGGATCAATCGGTCCAATCAGACTGATTATCTACCGCGTCCCGTGACGCTGCCCGACAAGGATTATTAGACCAATCGGTTCAATTAGACCAATTCCCCGTCTGCCGTGGAGACGCAGCCGACAGCCTTTCTTTTTGGTAGCTTTTTCTTTCGTCTGCACGAAAGAAAAAGTACAAACCCATCCACACTCACATATCCACCTCGTAGTCGTTCCCCGGCCTCCAGTCAGTGTCGATCTCCACCAAGGTGCCCATCTCGGAGGTGCCGGTGCCGTGGTCTATATTAAAGTCCACGTTCAGCACGCGCCCGGCCTCGACAGGTGCGCTGATGTTGAATCGGTGCATGACGACCTTGCTGCCATAGTCGGTGTAGAGGTAGACGTTCCACCCATCGCCCCCGTCCGTCACCTGACGCGCGCCCTTGCCGTCGGGAGCGGATGCCGTGGGCCAGAGATAGCCGTCAAATGCCGTCGTCCCGGCATCTGGCTCGTCGCGCCTCGGTGTCATGTCTGTGACCAAGCCGTCATTGTCGCGCCAATCGCCCGTCCAGGGATAGTAGCCGTCGCGGTCGCCCGAGACATAGCACCTGGTGTTTGTCATGTCGTCGGGGTGCGTCACCGTGACGATGACGCGTCCCACACGCGGCCACAAATCGACCTCAAAGTGCCGCACGCCCTCGGTCAGCGTCGTCAAGTCCATCTCAAGCGTGCCGGTGTAGGATGGCACCGTCATCACATCCAACGTGTCCGGCCGCGCCTCGGGCTGCGACAGCAGCACGCCGGCCACAACCTGCGGCATGGGCGTGTGCGTGCCGTCAATCTGGCTCTGGCATCCGGACATCGCCACATGGGCATAGTTCGCCGGGGGCAGCGTCACGCGGAACGTGCGGTCTGCCGGCAACGCGTCGCCGTCCAGCACTCTCTCCTGGTAGAGGTGCGACGGCTCGTCCCAGAATCCCAGGTGCAGCGACGAGATGTCGCCGTCGTCGGCGAAACCGGCATCACCAGCGTTGTACTGCAACGTGTAGAGCACCTCGACATCGGCCGCCGTCTGCGGCACGGGGCAGCTCGACAGGTCCTCGTCGATGCATGACGTGGTGGCTGCCACCGCCACAAGGATTGCGGCTGAGCGTGATATGCGTCTGGTCAGGTCTTTCATATATATATGTATAGTTATCGTCTTACTCTCATCATCTGCGGGGCTCGCGCCCCTGTCCTCCGCCGTCCGCCGCGCCGTGTGCGTCACGCCCGTTTGCGTGGCACGCCGCGCGGTCGTCGCGGTTGTCTCTTTTGTTTTAAAAAAAGGTGGATGCCCGTCCCGTCATGCGGGGTCTGTGGATTGCCGACGTGGCTCGGTTTGTAAGTGCGAGTTACAATCTTTGTAAGTGTGACTTACAAAAGATGCCGTCCCGCCGTCAAGCGTCCCTCCACCTGTGTGATTGCGGTGACTGCGCCCTGCCCGCCGTGGCGGTGGTGCTGCGGTCGCCCGCGTGTTTTGCATCTTGGTTGTCAAACAATCCCGGGCGGGCTGTCCGCCCGGGGTTGTGCCTATGCCGTCAAGGTCGCCGTGGGGCGACGTGACGGTGGTGGGATTACTGGAGGTCTACGTCGTACTTGATACCTTGCTTCCAGTCAACATCAAAGTCAACACCGACAGTCAGATCTTTCGGAGTCGGGATGTCGCTCGTGCCGCTGAACCAGCTCTTGATAGTACCGTTGAGCAGTGTGGTGTAGCCAGCGTCGAAGATCTTCAAGCCGTTCCTCGGAGACACAGTTGCGGTGTAGTAAGCATGCGCGCCATTGGCAACCGTCTCACCGTTGGTCATCTCCAAAGTCTCACCAGTGTTGTTCTGGAACTGGAATGAGAGCATGATCTGCTGAGCATCCTCAGGCATCATCACGCCATAGATGTTTGCACCAGTGACAACGTTGTCATTGGTTGCGTCCCAATCAAGAGCAGAGCCTTGGAGCGTCTTGTTGGTTGCAGCAGCAAACACCATCACCTCGCTTGCATTAGCAGCCTCCATGTTCTGATTGACAGCAGCGGGCTGGCCTTGGACGACGACACCGACGAGTGTCATGTTGTCACCGATGTTGGTAGAAGCGTCACCAACAGTTTCATCGTCAGCAGTAGCAGACTCAAGCACACCGGCTGCGAGCACGCCGACAGCGTAGGAGACACCGCCGATCTTGATGAGGTTGTTGGCGCCGATAGAAGTCTGGTTGTTGCTCCATGATGCTGTTGTCCAGTCAGAGCCCG
Organism: uncultured Bacteroidaceae bacterium; assembly: GCA_944321635.1. Taxonomy (GTDB): domain Bacteria; phylum Bacteroidota; class Bacteroidia; order Bacteroidales; family Bacteroidaceae; genus Avibacteroides. Next base: position 106,066 of record CALULY010000005.1, read on the forward strand.
TGGCCGTGCTGAAACCACCGTTGTCATCAGTGTTGGCGTAGTAGAACAAGGGATAAGTCGCCTTCACGCCTTCGCCGCTTGCATAGTAGTCTGAGTTCGAATCCTTGAAGTCCGTGCTTGCAGGAGCGGTGTAGGTGAACGAGCTGTTAGCTATGCCCTCAATAGTTGCCTTGGGAACGTTGGCATAGACACGGAAGCCATCGACATTGGCAGCGACTTCCTCAGTCTTGTAAGTGTACTTGACGCTTGCTTCATCAGTCAAAGTGCCGAGGGAGATAGCACCTTGGAACGCACCGCCGACTGTCGGGATGACATAGATGTCAGTGATGTCTGCAAAAGTGCCGTCATTCACCTGGTTGACATCGCCGGCCGAGGTCGCTGCCTTGCTGCCGGGCACTGCCACAGACACGCCGAGCTGCACTTCCTGCATCTCTGCGGGTTGTGCGGGAACGTTTGCACCTTCGTCATTGCTGCACGAAGCCAAGGCTGCGACAGCAGCTGCTGCCATGAAGCCTTTCACAAAAAGATTTCTCATAAGTTTTACTTAAACGTTTAGTTAAACAATAAAGTTATTTAGTTCACAATTCTCATTTCCACATTCGGGCTATCGGTGTAGCGGCGTGGCATGCCGCGTCTCTACATGGTCGCCTGTATCTCATCATCCCTATTGGTCTAATTGGCCAATGGGCTCAATAGGCCTGACCGCCTCGTCACCTCTGTTGCCTCTCCAGCTCCATGCGGTGCTCCACCTCCTTGATGTTGCGCGCGGCATCCGCATCACCACGGTCGGCCGCCTTGCGCCAGCAGTCGAGTGCCTTGTCACGCTGCCCGGCGATGTAGTAGGCCGAGCCGAGCACGTTCCACTTGCGGTCGTCGTCCAGTGATGCGAGCAAGGCTATGGCCTGTTGCGCGTTGCCGCTCCTGACAAGCTCGGATGCGCGGTTGATGGTCTGTGCCGGTATGTCGGGCTGGGCATCAAAGTAGACCTGTATGTATCCCGAGTTGCGTTGGTCGATGAACACCTCTTTGTTGAGGTAGTCGAACACCCTCCCCCCGTTGAGGCGTCGGAGCAATGCCTCGCGGCGGTTGAGGTCGGGCTCGGCGTCGAGGATGGCGATCAGCTCCTCGCGCTCGTCAAGGTCGCTGTCGAGGATCATGTCACGCAGGTCCGCCCATGCCTCGCCGGCACCGACAAGCTCGTAGTCCACGCCCGACATATCGACCCTCTCGTCAACATAGTCGCGCAGCGACGCGGCACGACGTTCCGAGAGCTTCTGGTTGAAGTCGAGAGGTCCCTCGGGCGATGCGAGGCCGAGGATGACTATCTTTTTGACCGCAGACGCGGTGTCCGCCTCGATGGCGCGCAGCAGGCGCACGATGCGGTCGAGCGTCTCGCCGTTGTCGCGGAAGTCCTCCCTGATGTCCCATTTGTTGACCGGGAAGTGGACGTAGAGCGCACCTGTCATCTTGCGCAGCGGGATGCTGCTGTCGTAGGGTTTGTAGTCACTCACCGGATGCAGCACAGGCTCATGCTTGGCCATCTCCTCGGCGACCGACAAGCGCGGCACCACCATGTCGAGTGCAGGGACGTAGGGCGCGACGTAAATCGTCGTCCCCCTCACCTCGCCCGGCAGCTGCTCGACGTTGCAACACCCCTCGATGTCGCGCGACAGCTCAAGGCGCAGCGGCGTGGAGAGCATCCACGGCTCGACGGCGACAGTCTGCACGTAGGCGACAGTGTCGTCCTTGGCATAGACCCCCGTGCGTGTCTCTCCTGCCAAGAGTGCGCGGCGGTCGTTGTACTTGCGGTTTTGCCGTCCGGCAAACTCGACTTGCGGCAAAGCCACCTGGTTGCCGTCTTGCCCGACTATGCGCGGCGTGACGATGAGGCGGCGGTTGCCCTTGATGGACGCGTCGCCGGCCGACAGCTCAAGGCGCACCTCGATGGACGTGCTGTCAGTCCATGTCAACGAGCGTCCTCCCACCGGTCCGGGGACGGCGGCAGTGCCTGTCATGGTCGCGGCGAGCATCGTCGCGGCGGCCGTCATCAGTGTTTTAGTGATCGTATGCATTTGCTCTGTCCTCCCCTACCTTTATTTAAATACATAAATGAACGACAGCGAGAGCTTGGTGGGCATGAAGACGAACTTGCTCTCGTCGCCCTGCCTCGGCCCGCACCGCTCGTAGCTGTAACGGTCATAGTCCACGTAGCCGAATCCCAGCCCCACCTCGGCCTCCATCGCCCAGCGGTTCTTGAGGATCCAGTGGTAGCCGTAGCCGACACCCGCGCCGAAGAGGTTGCCCTGGCAGCGGCTGTCCTCCAGCTGCGACCAGATGCCAAACGGCAGATCGACGTTGCCGGCGTTGAACCGCGAGTAGAATGCGTGCACCCCGACAAAATGCCCGCCAAAGACCTCGCACGGCCACCAGCGGTACTCGGGTTGCACCATCAGATGCTTCATCTTGCGGTTTTTGGTTGACTCTTTGACCGTCCACGGATTCCACGACACAGCCAGCCCGACGGTGGACTTTTTGCCCACACGCACCTCGGGCTCGATGTTGAGCGATGCCGCCGCCCAGTTGAGGACGTCGGTCTTCAAGGCGAAGACTTGCGCTTTGGCCCCGACAGCCGTCAGCAACAGGGCGCACAATGCCAGACCTGAGATTTTCTTCAGCATAACATTCCTAAATAATTAATTGGCAAACCATGCGTGCGGTGGCAACAACCATTTCCCTTTTCCTGTCATCCCCGATGCGTCACGCACCGGTCTCCCGCCCCTCCGACACGCCGGAAAGCATCAGTGTTTTCATCATTCCCGGCCGCCATGCCTGGGCATCGAGGCGGTGTCCACAAGCATTTGCACAGTATGCAGTGGTGTAAAAGTAATAACAACGAAAAAATTTACCCCCCCCGTTTAACTTAAATTAAGTTAAACTGCAAATATTCGGTGATTACTCCCCGTACCAATGTGACATCTCACTGTCCCACAAATCATTGCACGGGGAGGTGTCCGGGATGCCCTTTCACAAAATTAACAAACGACCGCAGACCGTGCAACAAACACCGCTCAGGACGTGAAAAACATTGGACTAATGAGGGTGGAGAGAGCCCGCAGAGAGGCGACAGGCAGCATCCCCACATGGGCGGATCGCGGCTGGCGGGCGCGGTGGTTGGCTAATGGGGCTAATGGGGTCAATTGGACCAATTAGGCTAATTAGACCAATTAGACCAATTGGCCCAATAGCTGCCGCGAAATTCGCGGCAGGCAGGTCATGGTGGCGGCTGCGCGGCTGCCCCCTGGGCTCCGCCCGTTTCCGATTTTGGAAATGATGCCTTATCTTTGCATGACAACAGATTTTGCCTGCCACGCACTGCCGTTGCCCATGATGGCACGGGGTGAGAGGCGGAGCAGCCCCCACACACACGCAAAGCAAATGGAAGAAACCAACCAACAGCCCTACGAATACAGCGAGGACAACGTGCGCACGCTGCAATGGAACGAGCACATCCGCCTGCGCCCTGGGATGTACATCGGCAAGCTGGGCAACGGCGAGCACCCCGAGGACGGCATCTACGTGCTGCTCAAGGAAGTGATCGACAACTCGGTCGATGAGTACATGATGGGATTTGGCAAGACCATCGAGGTGACGATCGACGGCGGCAGCGTGACGGTGCGCGACCACGGGCGCGGCATCCCGCTGGGCAGCGTCAAAAACGCCTCGTCGGTGATGAACACGGGCGCGAAGTACGACTCAAAGGCGTTCAAGAAATCCGTAGGCCTCAACGGCGTCGGCATCAAGGCGGTCAACGCCCTGTCAACTGAGTTCCGCATCCGCAGCGTCAGGGGCGGCGAGATGAAGGAGGTCATCTACTGCAAAGGCAACGTGGTGGAGGACAAGGACATCGCGCCGTGCGACGAAGACGACGGCACGTCGGTGTCGTTCACCCCAGACGCATCGTTGTTTGAGGGCTATGCCTACAAGATGGAGTTCGTCGAGCAGCTGGTCAAGAACTATGTCTACCTCAACACGGGGCTGACCATCGTGCTCAACGGCAAGAGATATGCCTCGCGCCACGGCCTGCTCGACCTGCTCAGCGACGCGATGACGAGCGAACCGCTCTATGAGCCCATACATCTCAAGGGCGAAGACATAGAGGTGGTGCTGACGCACACCGAGCAATATGGCGAGGAATACTACTCATTCGTCAACGGCCAGAACACCATCCAGGGCGGCACGCACCTGACGGCGTTCCGCGAGGCGGTGGCGAGGACGATCAAGGAATACTTCAACAACCGGTACGACTACGCCGACATCCGCGCGGGCATCGTCGGGGCGGTGGCCATCAAGGTCGAGGAACCGGTCTTTGAGTCGCAGACCAAGACCAAGCTGGGGTCAAAAAACATGGCTCCCGACGGACCGACGGTGTTCAAGTACATCGGCGACTTTGTGAAGAAGGAGCTGGACGACTACATGCACATCCACCTCGACGTGGTGGAGGTCATGCAGCAAAAGATCCAGGAGGCGGAAAAGGAACGCAAGGCCATCGCCGGCATCACCAAGATAGCCCGCGAGAAGGCCAAGAAGGTCAGCCTGCACAACAAGAAGCTGCGCGACTGCCGCATCCACCTCAACGACGCCAAGGGCGACAGGAAGGAGGAGTCGAGCATCTTCATCACCGAGGGCAACTCGGCCAGCGGCTCCATCACCAAGAGCCGCAACGTTGACACCCAGGCGGTGTTCAGCCTGCGGGGCAAGCCGCTCAACAGCTTCGGCCTGACGAAGAAGGTGGTCTACGAGAACGAGGAATTCAACCTCCTGCAAGCCGCGCTCAACATAGAGGACGGCATCGAGGGGCTGCGTTACAACCGCGTCATCGTCGCCACCGATGCCGACGTTGACGGGATGCACATCAGGTTGCTGTTGATCACGTTCTTCCTCCAGTTCTTCCCCGAGCTGATCAAGAAAGGGCACGTCTACATCCTCCAGACCCCCCTGTTCCGCGTGCGCAACGCCAAGCGAGGACGGACGGTCTACTGCTACACCGAGGAGGAAAGAGTCAAAGCCATCGCCGAGCTCCAGCCCAATCCCGAGATCACACGCTTCAAGGGACTGGGTGAGATTTCGCCCGAGGAGTTCTCACACTTCATCGGCAAGGACATGCGCCTCGACCAGGTGACGATGCGCAAGACCGACGCCGTGGGCGACCTGCTCGAATACTACATGGGCAAGAACACCATGGAGCGGCAAGAATTCATCATCGAGAACCTCGTCGTCGAGGAGGACAAGGTGGAATGACCGCCCCCGCGACCGGCACAAAAGCATGAGACAATGACACGAGCCATATTCCCAGGCACCTTCGACCCGTTCACCACGGGACACCAGTCCATCGTGGAGCGCGCACTGACATTCGTCGATCACATCACGATAGCCATCGGCATCAACGAGGGCAAACGCACGTGCTTCCCCACCGCCAAGAGGCTGGCGATGATAGGCAAGCTGTACGAGGGCAACACGAGGGTTGACGTGGCGGCCTACGGCTGCCTGACGGTTGACTTCGCAAAGCAGGTGGGGGCAAACCTCATCATCCGTGGCATAAGGACGGTCAAAGACTTTGAGTACGAGGAGACCATCGCCGACATCAACCGCAAACTGCACGGGGTGGAGACGGTGCTGCTCTTCACCTTGCCCGAACTGACCAGCGTCAGCTCAAGCATCGTGCGCGAGCTGCTCAGCTACGGCAAGGACATAAGCCCGTTCGTCCCCGAGGGCATGGATCTTGACATCTGACATGGCGATGGGACGACTGGCGGCGGCAATCCTGGCAATGCTCCTGACCGTCCTGCTCCACGCGCAGGAGGACGTGCAGATGCGCAAGTTGCAGATGGCCGCCTACGCAATGACAAACCTCTATGTCGATCACGTCCCCGCAGACTCGCTCGTGGAGGCGGCGATCAAGGCCATGCTGGCCGAGCTCGACCCGCACTCGACATATATGAATGCCGATGAGGTCAAGCGGTTCAACGAGAGGATGTCGGGCAACTTCTGCGGCATAGGCATCATGTACAACACCCTCAACGACACACTCGTCGTCATCCAGACCGTGCCAGGCAGCCCTGCGGAAGAGGCGGGCATCATGCCGGGCGACCGCATAACGGCCGTTGACAGCACCGCCATCGCCGGCCGCAAGCTGTCCAACGACGCGATAGCCGCTATGATCCGGGGCGAAGCTGGCACCACCGTCCGCCTCCATGTCCTGCGCCACGGCGATGGCGACCCGGTCAGCGTGGACGTGGCGCGCGGGCGCGTCGATGTCAAGAGCGTCGATGCGGCGGTGATGCTGCGGCCGGGGGTGGGATATGTCCGCGTGCTCAACTTCGGCGCGACGACAGCAGACGAATTCGACGACGCCATCTCGCGCCTCAACCGCCGCAAGATGCACAGCCTCGTGGTGGACCTGCGCGGCAACGGGGGCGGCTACCTCGGCAGCGCGGTCAAGATGACAAGCCGCTTCATCCCCAGGGGGGAGACGATTGTCAGCACCATCGGGCGCGACGGGGCGCGGCGCGACATCAAGGCGCGCGCGGGTGGCAAGGTGCAAGGGCTGCGCCTGGTCGTGTTGGTCGATGACTACACCGCCTCGGCAGCCGAGATCTTCAGCGGGGCGGTGCAGGACCACGACCAGGGCCTGGTCGTCGGCCGCCGCACATTCGGCAAAGGGCTGGTGCAAAACGTGCTCGACCTGCCAGACGGGTCGATGCTGAGATTGACCACATCGCGCTACTACCTGCCGTCGGGGAGGATGATCCAAAAGCCCTACGACGGCGGGGCGGATGCCTATGCCCGCGAGATAGAGGCTCGCTACCGCCACGGGGAGATGTTCGCAGCCGACAGCATCGACCTGCCCGACTCGCTGCGCTGCAAGACGCTGCGCCTGGGGCGGACGGTCCACGGAGGCGGAGGCGTGATGCCGGACATCTTCGTGCCGCTCGACACCACGCGGACAAACGCCCTGCACTGCGCATTGCTCTCGCGCGGATGCGTCGCACGTGCCGCGCTGGCCTACGCCGACAGCCACCGCACGGAGCTGACAAGCAGATATGACGACGCGGAGGACTTCGCCGCACGCTTTGACGACGGCAACGGGCTGATGGAGGCGCTCATGCAGGAAGCCAAAGCCTCCGGCATGGCACCGGACAGCCTGCAACTCTACGAGGCACGGCCGCGCCTCGCCTTGCAACTCAAGGGACTTGTGGCACGCGACATCTGGACGGTGGAGGCATACGTCATCATCACCGCTCCGATGGACGGCACGCTGGAGCGGGCCCTGGAGGTGCTGGAGGATGGGACGTACGAGCGCATACTCGCACTGCCCACGCGGCGCGGCAAGTGAAACGGAAGGATACTGACAAAAAACATACGACAATGGACAACGAAAAGTCAAACGAACTGAAAATCGCCCTCGACGAAGCTACCGCCCAGGGCATCTACTCCAACCTGGCGATCATCGCGCACTCGTCGTCGGAATTCATCATGGACTTCGTGCGCGTCGTACCCGGCATCAAAAGCCCCAAGGTGCAGTCGCGCATCATCATGACACCCGAGCACACCAAGAGGCTGCTCCGCACGTTGGAGGACAACATCCGCCGCTACGAGGCGCAGTACGGGGAAATACGACTGCCCGAGCAACGCACGTTCAACATGATGGACGTGCTCAAGAAAGGCGAAGCCTGAGACACCGCGCCCGGTGGCGGAGGACATCCGACCCAAACGGACACACCATGCCATGACGCAGGCGAAATCATGCTATGCCGCAAGTGGAATCATGCGATGCCACGGGCAAAGACAAGCGGGGCGGACAATCATTTGTCCGCCCCGCTTGATCTATCAGCGTAAAGGCTCGCGCCAGATGCTCACCTCTTGATCAGCACCTCGCCCGTCATCTCGCGGGGGATCTCAAGCCCCATGATGGTGAGGATCGACGGCGCGACATCCGCCAGACGGCCGTCGGTGACGGTAGCCGCCTTGTCCTCGGTGACATAGACGAATGGCACCGGGTTGAGCGAGTGCGCCGTGTTGGGTGTCCCATCCTCATTGATGGCGTGGTCGGCGTTGCCGTGGTCGGCAATGATGACCGCCTCGTAGCCGTGCGCCTTGGCCGCCTCGATGACATCCTTGACGCAGTTGTCAACAGCCACGACGGCTTTTTGGATGGCCTCGTAGACCCCGGTGTGCCCCACCATGTCGCCGTTGGCGAAGTTGACGACCACAAAGTCATATTGCTCAGTTGCCAACGCCTCCACCAACTTGTCCTTGACCTCGTAGGCGCTCATCTCGGGCTTGAGGTCGTAGGTCGCCACCTTGGGCGAGGGGACGAGTATGCGGTCCTCGCCCTCGAAGGGGGCTTCGCGCCCGCCGTTGAAGAAGAAGGTGACGTGCGCATACTTCTCCGTCTCGGCAATGTGCAGCTGCCTCTTGCCTTGGGCTGAGAGGTATTCGCCCAGAGTGTTCTCCACGTTTTCCTTGTCAAAGAGGATGTGCACGCCCTTGAACGACGCGTCGTAGGGGGTCATGCAGCAGTAGTAGAGCCCCGGGATGGTCTTCATTCCCGCCTCGGGCATATCCTGTTGCGTCAGGACGACAGTCAGTTCCTTGGCGCGGTCGTTGCGGTAGTTGAAGAATATAACCGCGTCGCCCTCCTGGATCGTCCCGTCAAAGCCGGCGTTGACGATGGGCTTGACAAACTCGTCCGTCACCCCTTCGTCGTAGGACTCTTGCATTGCCTGCACCATGTCTGTGGCTTTCTTGCCCTCGCCGCCGACGAGTTGGTCATAGGCCAGCTTGATGCGCTCCCAACGCTTGTCGCGGTCCATGGCGTAGTAGCGGCCGATAATCGACGCCACACGCCCTGCCGAAGCCTTGCAATGCTCCTCCAGCTGCGCTATGAAACCCTTGCCGCTCCTGGGGTCGGTGTCGCGGCCGTCCATGAAGCAGTGGATGAACGTGCGGTCGCCCAGGCCGTAGTCGGCTGCCAGGTCGCACAGCTTGAAGAGGTGCACGAGCGAACTGTGCACGCCCCCGTCCGAAGTCAAGCCCATGAAGTGTATGCGCTTGCCTTTGTCACGGGCGTAGGCAAAGGCGGCGGCCACCTCGGGGTTCTTGGCTATCGAGCCGTCGGCGCACGCGCGGTTGATCTTCACGAGGTCCTGGTAGACTATGCGCCCGGCACCGATGTTGAGATGCCCCACCTCGGAGTTGCCCATCTGCCCGTCGGGCAGGCCGACATTCTCGCCGCTGGCCTGGAGGCACGAGTGCGGATAGGTCTTCAACAGATAGTCCCAGTAAGGGGTCGGGGTGCTGAAGATGGCGTCGTCCTTGCCGTGGTCGCCAAGGCCCCACCCGTCGAGAATCATCAAAAGAGCTTTTTTTCCCATAATCGTAGTTGTTTGTTGATTTGTCCTGTTTGAGTGCCGCAAATTTACGCATTTTGGGCGTATGTTGGCGCACCATGTCTCCACAAGGGGAGGGTGTTGCCCGGCACACAAAACGGGCGGGTTGCAACATTGTCGTGCAACCCGCCCGGGGAAAGTGATGTCACGCCGTCGGCGTGGCGGTCATTTGTCGTTCACGTTGGTCAGCGTCTTGCCGTCAAACTGGCCTGTGAGGGCGTCAAGATAGCTGACCACCTTGCCGCATTCGTCGTCGGACATCTCGCGTCCGACCTGGAACTTGGCCATCTTCTTCACAGCCTCGTCAAGCGTGTTGACGCTCCCGTCGTGGTAATAAGGCCATGTCAACGCCACATTGCGCAGCGTGGGTGTCTTGAAGCGATAGCGGTCGCGCTCGACCTTGGTCTGTGCCCAGCGGCCATTGTCGCCGTCGGTCAGGCCTGATTTGAGCGTCAGTTCGCGGTCCTCGAAATAGTTGTCGCGCTGCCCCATCAGCTCGTAGGTCAAGCCGCCCATGTTGACACCGGCGTGGCAGGTGGCGCAATTGTACTCCTTGAACAGTGCATAGCCCTCGACCTGCTCGGCTGTCATGGCATCCTTTTCGCCCTTGAGGTATCGGTCAAAGGCCGAGTTGGGTGTCACGAGGGTCTTCTCGTACTCGGCTATGGCATCGGTTATCGTCGCTTGGCTCAAGCCCTCGGGGTAGACGGCGGTGAAGTCCTTGGCGAATGCCTTGTCCTCGGCCAGCCTTGCGACAATCTCGTCAAACGAGCTGCAACCCATCTCGACGGGGTTCAACGGAGGACCACCGGCTTGCTCGGCCAACGTCGCGGCACGACCGTCCCAGAACTGCACGAAGTTGAAGCAAGCATTGTAGACCGTCGGCGCGTTGACACCGCCCAGCTGACCACCGATGCCCTCTGAGTAACGCTTGTTGTCAACACCGCCCATGTCGAGGTTGTGGCAAGTGGCGCATGACACCGTGCCGTCAGCTGACAAGCGCGTGTCGTTGTAGAGCACCTTGCCGAGAGCCGCCTTGCGCACGTCGTAGGCTATGCTGTCGGGCAACGGGCGCACCGGCTCGTTGGCAAACTCGGGTGCGGCCAGCGGACTGGGATAATACTCGGCACGCAAGTCTTTGACGGCGGCCATCGCTATCTCCTCCTTTGCGCTCGTGATAGACGAACCCCAGTGCACCAGGTAGAACTGTGCCAGCGGCATCGAGCCGTCGGCCAGGCTGCGCTCGACCTTGGCGAGGTCAACCTCGTTGGGTGCTTCGCCGGCGTTCAAAGCCTCGATAAACGGCATTATGTCCCACGAGGCATAGCCGTCCTTGACGTGCTGGCCGATGAGACTCTTCGCCACAGGCCAGTTGGCATAAAACGGAAGGTCAGGGTTGGCGGAGTGGCACATGACGCAGCCTCCGTCGTCAATGATCTCCAACAGCTGCTCGTTCGACGCAAGGTCGGCAGAAGGAGCAGTGTTGACAGCCCGGTAGACGATGGCCAAGACCACCACGAGGCCTACCAAGCCTAACAGAATCTTTGAACTCTTCTTCATCATTTAATTATTTAACGTTAAACAAACCATTAATCACTTATTCCGCAACCGGCGGCTCACGAATAGACGTGCAGGCTGTCTTGCGCCGACGGCAACAGCCCCACCCCGTACCAGCACATCTGCAACCCGGCGAAGCCTGCCACCAATAGCAAAGCCGCCAGTCGCGAGTGGCTGTCCCGGCTTCGCAGCCGCAAATGTATATATATGAGGTATACCCCCCATGTCACTGCCGCCCATGTCTCCTTGGGGTCCCAACTCCAGTAGTCGCCCCAAGCCTCCTTTGCCCACAGCGCGCCGCTCAACATCCCGAGCGTCAGAAACGCCGTGCCGACATAGACCATGCTGTCCGCCGTGTCTAAATAGTCAGTCGAGCGTGTCACCATGCCCGCCACGCCAAGGAGGAAGGCGCAGCCCAACACGCCGTAGGAAAACATGTAGACCGTCACGTGCGGCACAAACCATGCACTTTGCAAGGCAGGCATCAGCGTCTGGTCGTGGATCTCGGGCTTAAGGATGTTCATGGCCGCAAACACGGCCGCCATCACCGTCGTGAACAGCAATATCCAGCGGTAACGCCAACGCACGTAAGTGGCAAGCCCGGCCACCACGACGAAGAGTGCATACCACAGCCGCGTCTCGCCCGCCGTGCGCAGCGGAGGCCTTTGCAGCCCCGCCCAGAATGCCGCGACAAATGCCGCGTAGACGCAGATGCCCGCAACCGTGGCCGCCATAGCCCATCCGCCGCGCCGCCTGAAGGCCGCCACTGCACCGGCAGCCCACAACGCTACGGCCGCCGCCGCAAACCAGACGAAATCATCCCACGTGACCATCATGCCTGTCCTCCCTTTGTCGTTTTACGCCCGACGCCTTGCACGAAGAGCAGCACCGCCCCGGCCATGAGCATCCACACGCCGGCACACTGCACGTACTTCCACGGCTGGCTGACCCACGCGACTATGCAATAGTGAGGTGTCGAGCCCATCAGGTACAGATCATCCCGCCACGACAGCGCGTAGGGATGGTTAACCGTGAGCGTAGCCTTGTCGCGCCCGTCAATAAGCAGCTCGGCCACGTGGCTCTTTGGCGTGCCGTCGGGATAGGTCTCGGTGCTGAAACGCTCAAGCCGCAACTCGTGCCCCATGTAGGCCATGCGCCCCTCGCCGTCCACGGCCTCGCGCGTTGGCTCGCCCTCGCGCACCGCCATGCGCCATTGGTGAGTGTCGGGAGCACCCCAGAAGCCGCCGCCCAAGGCAAGCAGCAAGCCGAGGTGTATCAGCGCAAACCTCACCAGGCGGCTGCGTCCCCTCCTCACGCCACGCAGCGTGACAAAGAGCAGGTGAGTGAGCAGGGCCGCGACGACCGCCACAAACCACCAGGCCGACGAAAGCCTGTCGCCGCAGAAGCCTTGCACGAGGCACACCGCCACAAAAGCCGCAAGCAGCACCAGCGTCGTCTGTGGCGACAACAGCAACGCAACCAGCCACGCCGGCTTACGCTCGCGCCATACCACCCATGAGCAGACAGCCCACAGCAGCGTCACCGCCACATTGACCGGGAAAGCGAATGCATCGACCGGGAAACGCCCGAACAACGCCTGGCACAGGCACGCCGCAGCGATGTAGGCAATCCATACCATCATGTATATGCCTGACTTGCCCATATATCACGGAAAAACGATGCAAACATAGCTATAATCAAATCTTGATGTTCACGCCCAGGAAGGAAAATTTCGCCACCCCTGCCGCGAATTTCGCGGCAGCCATCAGGCCAATTAGCCCATTGGACCAATCACCGCGCCCCCACCTGCACCGCCCGGCCCCTTGTAGAGACGCGGCGTGCCACGTCTCTACGACAGGCGACGCCAACGACAGGCACCCCCCCCGTGCCGATTTTTGACTAACTTTGCCCCAAGACCAAGACAATCACAACCATGACACAGGCCATGAACCACATCGAGCGCATGATCGACGAGCTTTGCCCCGAGGGGGTGGAGTACAGGAGGTTGGGGGAGATATTAGATTATGAGCAACCGACAAAATACATCGTCAAAGACACCGAATATGACGACACATACCCGACACCCGTCTTGACTGCAGGTCAGTCGTTCATCCTCGGTTACACCAACGAGCAGGACGGCATCTATCAAGCGAGCAAAAACAACCCGACAATCATTTTTGATGATTTTACTTGCTCGTTTCACTGGGTGGACTTCGATTTCAAGGTCAAGAGTTCTGCCTTGAAGATGCTGCGGCCATTTGACAATGAGGCCGTGTCGTTCAAGTATGTCTATTACGCGATGTCGTGCATCCGCTTTGTCCCAAAAGACCACTCAAGACATTGGATTTCCAAGTATTCACAATTTGAAATCCCCCTCCCCCCTCTCCCCATCCAGCGCGAGGTGGCCCGCATCCTCGACCTGTTCACCGCGCTTACAGCGGAGCTGCAAGCGGAGCTGCAAGCGGAGCTGCAAGCGAGGCAGAAGCAATACCGCTACTACCGCGACCGGCTGCTCACGTTCAGCCATGACGACACGAGGGTCAGGTGGATGCCATTAAGCGAGGTGTTTGAGCTGCGCAACGGCTACACCCCGTCAAAGCTCAAGTCTGAATATTGGACGGACGGCACGATCCCATGGTTCAGGATGGAGGACATCAGGCAAAACGGGCGCATCCTCGCCGACTCAATCCAGCACATCACGCCCGAGGCAGTCAAGGGTGGACGGCTTTTCCCGGCCGGGTCATTCATCATCGCGACGACGGCGACGATTGGCGAGCACGCCTTGCTAATTGCTGATTCGCTTGCGAATCAGCGATTTACGAATTTGACAATTCGTAAATCGCTGGCTGACGCAATAGATGTCAAGTTCATGTTCCACTATCTGTTCATCGTCGGCGAGTGGTGCAGGTCAAACACCAACATCTCCGGCTTTGCCTCGGTTGACATGGGCAAGTTCAAAAGACTTGAAATCCCCATCCCCCCAATCGAAGAGCAGCGCCGCATCGCCTCCATCCTCGACCGCTTTGAGCGGCTGACCACCGACCTGGCCGAGGGGTTGCCCGCCGAGATCAGGGCACGGCAGCAGCAGTACGAGCACTACCGCGACCGCCTGCTCACATTCCCGAGGCGGGGGTGACGGCCCGCCATGACCCCGCCGGCATCACACGGCCCCATGTAGAGACGCGGCGTGCCACGTCTCTACGGGCGCCCCATGCACCAGCACAACCCCGCAGACATCACAAACACCACCCCATGTAGAGACGCGGCGCGCCACGTCTCTACATGGTCACGCGGTTGAGATCGGTCGTGGATGTGGCCGGGTCTCCCTCTCGGTCACAACCCATTGAGCCAATCAGACTAATTACTCCTATTAGTCAAACCTGAGAGATGCCGCCTGTCATTGATGGGCTTGCCATGCCCGGTCTCAATACCACCCCTTCCTCTTAAAAAAGATATAAATCGCCACCCCGATGACGATCATCGCCGACCACGCCATGAGGTAGCCATAACGCCAGTCGAGCTCGGGCATGGCGGTGAAATTCATGCCCCAGATGCCAGCCAGGAACGTCAGCGGGATGAAGATGGTCGAGACGATGGTCAGCCGCTTCATGATGTTGTTCATGCGCAGGTCGTTGTTTGAGATATAAAGGTCAACGAGCGAGGCCAGTGTCTCGTGGATGTTCTCGACGAGCTGCGTGGCCAAGGCGAGATGGTCGCCCACATCGTTCCAGAAAGGGCGGCTTGACTTGTGGATGAGCGGGTTCTCGCTGCTTGACAGGCGCGACACCTGGCCGCTGAGGGGTTGCAGGGCTTTCTTCATCTGGAGGTAGTCGCGGCGATAGGCTTGCAGCTCCGAGATGTCAACGTCGCTGCCGGCGAGCGTCAGGAGGCGTTCCTCTACGTCGTCGAGCCGGTCTTTTATGTCCTCGGCCTTGGCGACGTAGGCCGTCACGACGCTGTTCATCAACACGCTGAGCAGATAGTCCGTCTGCCGCTGGCGGATGCGGAAGGCGTTGTCGTCAATGGCCTTGGCGACATCGCCAAACAGATCCTCGTCGTCCTCGGTGAACACCAGCACGTAGTCCGCCCCTTGCACCAGGCAGGCGTGGTGCAGCCCGACCTCGTCCCCGTCGCCGCCGGCGAGGAGCTTGGCCACGACGAAGTTGTAGTTGTCATGCTGCTCGATCTTGGCCGCGTGGTTGACGTTGAGGATGTCCTGCTGGATGAGCAGCCCTATGCCGAAGTGGTCGCAGATGTCCGACACCACGGCGGTGTCACTGAGCCCGCGGACCTGGATGAAGTTGGTCTTGCCGGGCGTGTAGGTCTCCGCCACGTCCTGCCACTGGCGCCCCTCGCCGCACGTCACCCCGTCCTTGTCGTAGGTGCAGATGTGCAGGTGCGTCTTGACCGGGCTTTTGCCTGTGTAGACCAGGCGTTCACTCAATAGGTTGTTGGCCATAGGGATATGTCGTTTGATGCCGGTTCAGCCATCCACTCCCGCCGACGGTTCGTGCCCGGATTGCGCGCCATCTGCCCGACGCTCGTCCACCAGCCGCATCAAGTCCCTCTCGCTCTCGGCATCGGCAGGCGAGAAGTAGCCTGCTGCCTTGCGGTCAAAGCGGGCACGCAGCTCTGCGGCGGCCTGCTCGTCACGGTCATGCAACAGGGCGTAGGCATACATCACGCGCAGCGATGACAACTGCCAGGCCGACATGGCCTTGAGGTAGTCGCGCAGATGCTTGTCATAGAGCCTCTCGGCCTCCCCACCGCCACCGCGCATGACGAGCGACAGGAAGAGTTGCTCGCGATGCAGCTCGCCGGCATAGATGGCCGGCAGGTCGTCGCCCAAGGCCGCGAGGGCATCGGCTTCAGACTGTGCCGCGTCGAGGTCGAGGGCATCGAGCGCGCGGCAAAGGCGGGCAAACATCGTGCCCTGCACCAGGCTGCTGCGACGGTCATCGCCGTCATCGAGGGCAAAGATGTCGTCGGGCATGTCCTTGAGCCTCACGCCCTGCATCGTCAAGGCGTTGCAGCGCAGCATACCGACAAAGTGACGCGCAGAGGATGGGTCACGACGCAAGAGACGTATGTTCAGCCCGTCGTTGGGCGTGCCGCCGACGACCATAGGCACACCGTTTTGCAGGGCGAGCACCAGCCCCGTGGCGACTAATGACAGGACAAAGGCTTGGGCAAAAAAGCCCATGCCGTCATGGCACGCGACAAACAATGCCAGCGCGACGATGGCAAGGATGATGTTGGCAGCAAATCCGCCGGCATTGTACAACGTCAACCGGCACTCGGCGGCAGGACGCTCGGGCGGCGACATGAGGCATTGGCCTGCCGTGCCGGGGATGTTAAAGTTTGTCAGGCGCAACTTGCACCCGCTGCGCACCAGCATGACGCTGAGCACGCGGAAGGCCAGGAAACGCCACCCGCCCGCCAGTCCCGCGAGCATGTGGCCGAGTTCGTGGATGATGATTTGTACCAGCAAGGCGAGCAGCACAGCTGCCACCCCGCCGATGAGATATAGGATGAGGTTGCCATAACCGCCCTCGGTCGAGCTGGCGACATACGTGCCCACCCACAGCCCCATGGCGATGCAGAGGAGGTAAAACAACACTTTCATCACCACCTTGGCTGACTTGTCACTACGCTTTGCCATGACCGTTCATTGCTTGGTGCGGCGGGTGAAGCGGCGGCGCGGCGCGGCGGGCTTGTCGTCCTGCTCCTTGATGATCTCAAGGCAGCGCGGCAAGTCCAGGGAGGCGATGTCAACGCCCTTGGGCAGCTTGTAGTTCTTTTTGTTGTAAGAGATGTACGGGCCGTAGCGTCCGTTGATCACCTCCAGACCCGGTTCTTCGGGGAATGTCTTGGCGATGCGGTTGGCATCTTCCTCGCGTTTTTTCCTGATGACTTCGATGGCTTCATCGAGCGTAGTCTCAAGCGGGTCGGCATCCTTGGGCAGCGAATAGAATTTGCCGCCGTGCCGGACATACGGCCCGAAACGCCCCGTCGATGCCTGCACCTCGCCGCCCTCGTATTCTCCCAGCACGCGGGGCAGCTTGAACAGGTCGAGGGCCTCGTCCAACGTGATGGTCTCGATGGATTGTCCCTTGCGCAGGCGTGAGAACTTCGGTTTGTCCGCGTCGTCGGCCGAGCCGAGTTGCGCCATGGGCCCGAAGCGGCCTATCTTGACCGAGACCGCCTTGCCCGTCTTGGGGTCGGTGCCGAGCACCCTCTCGCCGACCTTGTGCTCGGTCTTCATCGCCATCGCGCTCTCCACCGACGGGTGGAACTTGGCGTAGAAGTCGGCCATCATCTGCCTCCACTCGGTCTTGCCCTCGGCCACGTCGTCAAATTGCCGCTCGACGTTGGCGGTGAAGTTGTAGTCGAGTATCTGGGGGAAATATTCCGTCAGGAAGTCATTGACCACCATGCCCGTGTCCGTCGGCATGAGCTTGCCACGGTCGTTGCCCACGGTCTCTGTCCTGACCGCGTGCGACAGCTTGCCGCCCTTGAGGGTGATGACGTCAAAGTCACGCTTGCCGCCCTCGCGGTCGCCCTTGACGACGTACTCGCGCTGCTGTATGGTCGATATGGTCGGGGCGTAGGTCGATGGGCGGCCTATGCCCAGCTCCTCCAGCTTCTTGACCAGGCTCGCCTCGGTGTAACGAGGCGGCTGTTGCGTGTAACGCTCGGTGGCCGTCATCTGCCCGCACTCCAGCATCTGCCCCACCTCAAGGGGCGGGAGTGCAGTGCCCTCGCCGCTGTCGGCCGCCTCGTCGTCGTGCGACTCGCGGTAGACGCGCAGGAAGCCGTCAAACCTGACCACCTCGCCCGTTGCGGCGAATGTCTCGCTGCGCCCCTTGATGCCAACCTCGACGTTGGTCTTGTCGATGAGCGCGTCGGCCATCTGCGAGGCGAGGGTGCGTTTCCAGATGAGTTCATACAGACGCCTCTCCTGCTGCGTGCCCTCGATGCCCTGGTGTGACATATAGGTCGGGCGGATGGCCTCGTGAGCCTCTTGCGCCCCTTTGATCCTGGTGGTGTAGTTGCGGGTCTTGACATAGTTTTCGCCCATCAGCCCGGCGATCTCCTCGCGGCACGCGGCCAGGGCCAGTGACGAGAGGTTCACCGAGTCGGTACGCATATAGGTGATGTGTCCCGACTCATAGAGCCGCTGAGCCACCATCATCGTCTGCGACACGGTGAAACCGAGCTTGCGTGCCGCCTCCTGCTGCAACGTCGATGTGGTGAACGGCGGCGCGGGGCTGCGCTTGACGGGGTGCGTCTCGATGGACGAGACCGAGAACTCCGCCCCACGGCACGATTCCAGCAACGCCTCCGCCTCTTGGCGCGAATGCAGGCGTCTCGTCAGCTCGGCCGTCAGCGTCACCGTCCCGCCTGCGGCATCGGCCACGGCAAAGTCGGCCACGACCTTGTACCACTGCTCGGGACGGAAAGCATTGATCTCGCGCTCCCTGTCCACGATGAGCCTGACGGCGACCGACTGCACGCGGCCGGCCGACAAGGCGGGCTTGACCTTGCGCCACAGCACCGGCGAGAGCTCAAAACCGACGATGCGGTCGAGCACACGGCGCGCCTGCTGCGCGTTGACCAGGTTGGTGTCGATGCCGCGCGGGGTCTCGATGGCGTGGAGTATGGCGTTCTTGGTTATCTCGTGGAAAACTATGCGTCGCGTGTTCTCAGGCTTCAAGCCCAGCACCTCATACAAGTGCCAGGAGATAGCCTCCCCCTCGCGGTCTTCATCGGATGCCAGCCAGACGGTCTGGGCGGCGGAGGCCTCCTTCTTCAGGTCGGCGACGAGCTTCTTCTTGTCGTCAGGCACCACATAGTCGGGCGCGAAGCCGTGGTCGATGTCGATGCTGAAGTCATGTTTCTTCAAGTCACGGATGTGGCCATAGCTGGACATGACCTTGTAGTCCTTGCCCAGGAATTTCTCAATCGTCTTGGCCTTGGCCGGGGACTCGACTATCACGAGGTTTTTTTGCATGGCTGTGTCAAAATGATATGGTTAGACGGCAATCCCCCGCCCTGCGGAGGTTCATCGGGGCAAATGTATGCAAAAAAAAGCATCACCGCCAAATAACGCGGCAACGCGCTGCCCCGCACCACCGGCGCGCCCCTACCGTGCCTGGAACGCCGCCAGCCGCAAAACATCCCACCTTGTCAGAAAAACATAGTACCACGGCAGGCAAATCACCGCCGGCAAACGGCAAAGACACCGCACCATCCCGCCGGCATGGACGTGGCATTTGCGTCCCCAGCGCAGCGGCCTCGCCCCGGCGTCCCGGCTGCCGCGAGCTTAGCGGCGGCCCGCCGCGCTCACAGGCTCATCTCAAGTATCGGGAAGGGATTGCCCTCGCCGTCCAGCTCGTTGCGCCTGAGGACCTTGAATCCCATCCTCTCGTAGAACCGCGCCGCGCCCGGGTTTTGCTCGTTGACATCCACATAGCGCACGCCCAACGTGTCTATCGCCTGCTCGACGAGCATCCGCCCCAGCCCTTTGCGGAAATGGCCGGGGTGGAGGAAGAGCATCTCTATCTTGCGCTCCTGCACGCCCATGAACCCGACCGGCTCTCCGCCGTCCACAACTGTCCAAAGCGTCTCGATCTGCCGCATGGCATCTGCGGCCACGGGGGCGAGACGGGCTATGTCGCCCTCGGTGAGGAAATGGTGCGTCGCGCGTACCGACGCCTCCCAGACCGCGAGCAGGCCGTCCAGCAGGCGCGGGTCACGGTCGTCGCACGCGACAGGCACGATGGCCAATCCCGCACGGTCCCCCGCCCCGTCCGTCCCGGGGCGGGAAGCCATGCTGTCGTGTTGATTGTTGAAGTCCATTGGTCTCTCATCTTTATATGTTCACGTGTGCAAACATAGCTGTTCCCCGCCACACTTGGTTGCAGGGGGATGAGAATATTACCGGCACGCGGATGATTAGACAGCAATTGCTTGACTTGCGTATATCTCCGATGCGCTTTGCATTGAATAAGTCTCGGGCAGGCACAAACCGCTTGCCGTCCTCGCGCCGGCCAGTGAAACAGCATCACACATGGTCTTTCATCAAATGCGCCTTTCTGTATCTTCCGGGTGAAACGCCCTTTTCTTTCGCAAACACCCTCACGAAGTGGGGGACATCGCTGAACCCGACAAGATAGCATATCTCGGACACGGACTTTTGCGAATGTTCCAGTAAGTCGCAAGCCGTATTCAGCCGATACTGCGTGACGAACTGTGAGAAAGTCATCCCTTTGCAACGCTTGAACCAGGAACAGAAAGCGGAACGGTTCATGCCCACTTCGGCGGCGATGCCGGGTCGTAGTCCCAATGGTGATGCATGGACGGAGGTATCAGGGCGATATCCCCCTCCTCGAACGGCAGGAGGGTATCGCCGGCCATTCTCGTGCCTTTGCCTTGCAGCACACAGTACAATTCCCACGCGTCGTGCCTGTGCAGCTTGGCTTCCAGCCGGGTGTCTATACGCTGGTCGATGAAAAAGAACGAGTGGTTCTCCGTTTCTGGCAGCGTATATGGCATGATGACATCTTCCACGTACTCAAATTTTAGTATATGCAAATTCGCGACAATTACTTGAGACAATAAGGCAAATTCAAAGCAATAGCACGTACTACCTTTGCGATGATGGAAACAAATATATGTCTGACTTTTATACTACTGCAAGATGGAATTTTATGAAGTACTGGAAAAGCGGCGCACCTACCGCGACCTTTCCGACCGCGAAGTGAGCGATGAAATTTTGAAACGAGTCATCAGTGCAGCATTCAAGGCTCCGACCAACGACCATTTGCGTCAACTTGAGTTTGTCGTGGTGCGCGGACGCGAGAACATTGCCAAAGTCGTTGCCCCGTTGGCAAAGAATATGGCAGCGTTCAAGGAACTGGTTGCCGAGGTAGACGAATCGGGCGACAAAGACAAGATGACGATGTTTGCAGACGCCCTGCCCAAGCAGCAGAAGATGCTGATGGAGAGCGGACTGCTCATCATCCCCTTCTTCCGACAGCTTAGCTGCCCGCTGCTCAAACCGACGGAACAAAGTTCGCTCAACTACTTTGCCTCGGCATGGTGCGCATTGGAAAACATGGTGCTCGCCGCCACCTGCGAAGGGCTTGGGACGGTGTTCCACATCCCTGTGAGCGATGAAGCCGAACAGATAAAGAAAATCGTCAACGCTCCCCAAGGTTACGAGTTCCTTTGCCTGCTCACGATGGGATACCCCGCCGAGAATGCTTTCCTGCCCAGGCAGAAAGTCATCAATACGGAGGAGCGGATCCACTTGAATGTATGGTAAGAATTTGAATGTATTGTAAGAATTTGCATATTCGCCTGCACGCATCATACTGGCAGATATGCCGCCCACTGGTGACGAATCCTCCCTACCCCCGCCTCCCGGATAGCAGTTCAGAGAGATGCACCGTCGCTGAGGGGCATTGGCGACAACCGGCGATGTGCCCGGGAAGCAGGGATGCGGGCATCTTGCCCCGCGCGTCCTGCACATACATTGCGTTCCATCATTCCCTCGTCCGCAACCATGCCCGCTGCGCCCCGTAGGGACGCGGTCGGTCGTGTCTTCACATGACCGGCAATCCCTCCGTCCCGTCCTCCGGACCGGGGGCAAAACACTACCCGCACATACATAGTCCCATGTCGCGGATCTCCCTCCGTCCCCTTCCTCCAGGGCGGGGGCAAAACACTGCCCGCACATACATAGTTCCATGTCGCAGATCTCCCGCCGTCCCTTCCTCCCGGTCAGGGCAAAAAAAAGAGGGGGCACCCACCTGTCTGTCGGTGGGTGCCCCCTCGAAGGCGGCAGCGCC
>CALULY010000006.1 GCA_944321635.1 uncultured Bacteroidaceae bacterium
GTAGATAGACCTTTCCCTGTCGGAAACCTTGACCATAAGACTTTTGTTTTGGGACGGCAAACTTAGGAAGTGTTTCCATTCCAACCAAAGCATGAAAGCTAAAAGTCCGCACGACGGGGCGAAAAAGGCGCGATGCCAGGCATAAAGTTAACTTACACGGTGCTTGAAGTTCGTTGCCCCCTGACATAAAGTAAAAACAAAACTTCTGTTTATATATTCAGAACTTTTGTTTATATATTCAAAAGTTCTGTTTATATAAACAAAACTTCTGAATATACTTTATGTCAGACATCCTTCAACTTTTCATCCGACCTATCGGAAGTTTATGCCCGACCTCTTCGGATTTTCCCCTTGACCCGTGCCCCTGAACACCGGCACAACGCCACGGTGCCGACGGCGCGCCCTGCCCGCACACCGCTACAAAAAAGGCGGGACACCCGTCGCCGGATGTCCCGCCATGCTGCGGCGCGTGCCGCAATGACCTATGCTGTCGCGTCACTCGGCGATGACATATTTGTCCGCATTGACTATCGAACCGTCGGCACCGTCGATGAGCATCACTACCAATTCGAGACCCACGCCCTCGGCTATGTTCTGGCAGCCCTTGAGGTCTATTGAGAAGTCGTGCGTGTAGGTTTCGCCCAGCACCGGTGATGCGGGGACCACGCCAGCAGCGCCGCCGAATGACGGCTCGATGCAGCACGCCACATCGTCGTAGGGATAGCCCTCAAAGTAGTGCTGCCCCCACTCACCGCCAGGTCCGAACTGCCCAAACGTCTCATAGTTGCCATTGTACAGGTAATTGGCCTGGCTGCCCGGAGCCACATAACCGTTGGACATCACGACGTAGGCCAGACGGTAGTCGTCAGACTCTGCGTTCATCGCAAAGCGCACATTGGATGTCATCGACACCACGCTGTCCGCATCCACCGTCACGTCGGCGAGACGCACCTCGGCCTCCGGGATCTTGGCCAGCTCGCCAACGAATGTGTCATGGAACGTGCCCGTCCCCGTCAGCTGGTAGTCATCTGCCATCGGCTGGCAGTCAACGGTGCGGTTGACCTTCCCCATGGGGAATTCGGAGAAATACAACCCGGCATTGTACTCGCTCACCATCATGTTGTCATTGTTGTGCACGGCGATGCCGACGAATTGGTCAGGATATTGCTCCTTCAAGTACTCGAATGCGAGGATACCCAACGGGCAGAAACCGCACCATTGCCCCGTGCCTTCCTCGACAACCACCTTGTGCATAGGCTCAAAGGCAAGGTGGGCGACGCTGCCGCCAACGACCTCGGGCATCCCGTTGCACTCCACCCAGAACTGGTAGTCGGTGTAGCCGCCAAGGTCGCCAAGCGACATCGGCACATCCAAGGTGAAAGTATAATCCTCGCCAGGCTGCAACACCACGTCGTCAAATGCTTGCCCGAACTGGTTGGTGCTGTCCACCATGAAGTAGGCATTAAACCCTCTCACCTCGTCGTCCAACGCCGTGACCACGCCACTGACCGTCACAGCGTCATCGGTCGAGCGGTCAACGACAAGGCTCTGAAGGGTGACATAACGTTTGAGCGACACTTGCACGTCGTCCAACAAGATTATCGACTTGTCATAACTCTGGTTGACGAACGCCACCCAGATGCTTTGCCCCGCATAGTCGTTGAGCGAGACACGGTGCGACACCCACTCGCCGTCGGCATTTTCGGTAGCACCTGACTCTTCCTCAGCCACCTCGAAGACGGGCGCATCGGTGAAATCCTCAGGAGTGTTGCCCGTCGTCGAGACCAAGACCTTGAGGCCGTCGCGGGCGGAGGGGTCATAGGCCTGGGAATTCCAAGAGAGCGTGTAGCCGGCAGTCGGCACCACGATGGCATCACGGGTGACAAGCCAGTCATCCGCCTGACCCGCCGGGGTGTAGGCCGAAGTCGAACCGGCGTAGTAGTTGGTGGACTCGTAGGTGTCACGCATCCTCAACAACCATGGCGTGCCTGACCGGAAGCCCACCGACAGCATCATAGCGGTCGGAGTGAGCCCGTCAACGTCCCACATGACCCACTTGGCTGAGTCGGACAATTCCTGGAAACCGCAGGAAAACAGCACATCATCGCCAGTGACAGGCGGCGTGACCGGCAGCGAGGCGGGTGGTTGCAAGCCTGTGTCGCCGGTGAGGTCTTCGTTGTCATCGCTGCACGACGCAGCAAGCCCGCAGGCTGCGGCAAGCAGCAACAGGGGGAAATAGTTTTTTGCTTTCATCTTTTCTGTGTTTTTAATTGTTGTTTCGGTTGATTCTTCTGGTGCTCGGGGCGGCATGGGTCACTTGACCAGCTTGCCGGTCACGGTCTTGCCGCCGCAGCTACCTACATATATATATACTCCGTCAGGCAGTCCCTCCAATGAGAGACTGTCTCCGCCGCCCGTGGCAGTGAGGACTTTGATGCCCGATGGGGTGAATATGCTCGTGCCGTCCCACCCGTCGGGGATGCGGAGCGTTTGCCCGTCCCAAGTCGGTGCGGCGGCATCGGCTGTCGCATCGGTTATGGCGGACTGTGGCGCATAGTCCCTGAGGTCGATGGCGGCGGAGTTGTAGACCTGGCTGTCGTTGAAGTCGTCCGGATTGTGGTGCGCGACAAATGCCACCACTTGCATCCGCCTCATGTCCCATTCGGCGGGGATGTCGTATTCGTAGGTCTCATCATAGCCTTGCTCCAAATCTACCGGGTCGCCCCATACGTCGGTCAGGCAATCACGCAACGTATGTCTGTGGTAAAAGTTCCCATACGCCCCGGCCTGATTTTCTGTGAAAAGACTGTCTTCGGTCAGAAGCAAGAAGAGACGGCTCTCGTTGTCCTTGAGCGGAAGGAGCGACTCTCCGGACACTTTCACCTCTATGTGGCGGTAGTCGCCCTCGATGTCATTGGAGACACTCAGGTTGACAGAGGCAAATGCAGGAGTGGCAAGAGCGTCCTGCAATGCGCCTGCTGACGAATTGCCTATGCCCATTGCCGGACTGCTCACGTCCTCATAGCGTTGCAGTTCCGGAAATCTCTCCAGCCAGTTGCTGCGGTCGAACAGCACGGACGGGGCGGACTCGTGACCGCCGTGAAACCATGTGTACTCGACGCTCTCATCCTGCGTCCATTGGTCAGTGCCGAAAGCGGCGTGGTGTCCAACCTCGATGACCCTCTCGTTGCCACCTATCACGTTGTCCATCACTTGATGCCCGAGTGGGCAGTTGCTGCAATTCTCGGTTGAAAAGAACTCGACCAGGACATTCCTGCGGACATAGTCATCGAGACAGACGATGCCGTAGGACGGAGAAACATTGCCGTCCATGTCAAGGTCGTCCTCTCCGTTGACTTTGGTCGCACTCAACGTCACTTCATAATCACCGGCACTCGGAAAAGCCACGTCGGCAAGCGTGACCTGCCTGCTGCCCAAGTAGGGGATGGACAGTCCGTCAACGGTCGTCTCGACGCTACCCCCATCCCATTGGCAGGCGAATGTCAGGCTCTGCACCGTGGCCACGCCACGGTTTTGCACCGAGCACTCGATGGTCACAGGCTCGCCCGTCGTCGCATAGCCGAATGGTGTCGTCCAATCCACCGAGACATTATGCCTCGGGAGATTGTCCCCGCGCACCACACCGTAGAACGCAAGACTGTAATTGCCCGTATAAGGCTGCCACTCACCTTCGGAGTAGGAGAACTCGTCGCCCTCCATAATCCTGTTGGCGTAGGACACTCCGGCCCCGGCCATCTCAAATCCGATGTAGAGCGCACTGCCGTCCAGCTGATAGGGCTTGTCAAAAACGATTTCATTCCAGCCGAAATGCTCCACTGTCCCTGACATAGAGAAATCGTATGGCGCATCCAGCGACTGTGAGACAAAGACCTCCAGCGAAGAGACAGAGGATGCCGGAGCGTTGACATAGAGCCAAACACTCTCGATGTAGTTGCCGGCGCACAGCTTCATGTAAGACTCCGGGTAATAGAGTGCGCCGCCCGTCACCTGGGCTCCCGCCATGCTGACCCCGTTGCCCCGGCTGTTGCCGAGGTACAATGAGTCAACCGCCTCTTCCGCCGCGTTGATGCCAGTCGTGGCGAGCAGTGATGCCAGCAAGAGCATCAATCCGCGATTGAGTTTATCCATATCATTTATACGTTTTGGTATAGGCTTGACCGCATCCGCATCGCCCGTCCGGGCTATTTCGACGTATCATGCCACAGGTTGCAAAAGGCTGCCGCACTCCGCCACGCTGTGAAACAACATCAAGGGAGGGACGGCAGCCTTAAGGTCAATCAATATGCTCTGGTATCAAACGTTTGCAGCGTGATCAATCAACGAGGACTTTCATCACTTTGAAGCCACCATCGACAGACACCTTCACAAGGTAGATGCCGCCGCCGAGAGTGCTCAGGTCGAGGTCGTTTGTCGCCGGGCCTGCTTGCATCACTTGCGTACCATTGGTGGTGTAGACCTCGATGCCGCGATGCTCGCCAGTCACGGTGAAACGGTTGCCGGCATAGCTCAATGACAAGCCATCAGTCTCGACTGAGGTGACACCGTTGCCGACTTTAGTATCCTCGAAGACGATGACAAGAGGCGCGTTGTAACTGCCCATGCCGCCTGCTGATTCGATTGAGGTCGTTGCAAATGTCTTCATCTCTGCATCGACATCATATATGCCTGCGGGGCTAACGTATGTGTCATCGTTGCTGACCACGTTGTAGTAGTCAACAAACGGCATGTTCTCACCGTCTACCCAGACGTTTGTCCCGTTGCCCATGGCTCCAACTGTGTAGACACGGCCTTCGGCATCCATTGCTGTCGGGCTGTAAGAGCCGGTGCTTGTGACCTCACTCTCCTCAACAAGCGTGTCTGTAATCTCGGCCGGGATGTCCCACACCAAGCCCTTGATGCCGCCTTGTGCTGTCCTGTCAAAGTAGCCTCCACACCTTGTGCCGTCACCACTGACTGTGAACAGTTGTCCCTCGTAGACCCAGCCATCCCATTTGTCTACGTCATCTCGTGCAGGTGTCGTGCCACAGAGACGGATCACCTTGCCGTCCTTGAATACTGACGGTGCTCGCGAGCCGTCATACCACTCCGTCCAGCCCACAAGCACCGACCCGTCGTCTGACATGTCACGGATGTATGCGCCCTGGCCTTGGTATTCCCATTCGTCAATGCGCCGTATTTTGCCGTCAATCCACATTACAGGCACCTTGCGCCCGGCGGCAACGCGAGTGCTGCCTTGGAACTCCTCGGTCTTTTCCTCCATTGTCACCGTGCCGATGATTATACGTCCGTCCGCACTGATTTTCCTTGCCCAGCCGTTTGCATCGCCTGGCAGCGGGTCGATTAGCAGCTCAAGTGCAGTCCACTTGCCATCCTTATACACGCCAGGTACGACCGGAGCGGCTTTTCCCTCTTCCATAATGGCCTCGTTAACGAAATTACCTACCGCTGTCCCGTCATTTGCAACGCCGTAGAGGGTAGCTCCCTTGCCTTCAGTCATGACGCCATCGGCATTTACACCAAACACGTCGGTGAATTTGCCAGTCTCATGACTCCAGTACACGGCCATACCCGTCAGGACACCCTCATCGCAACCGACGGCATATTGCCCGTTGGGAGAGACACCATACATCACATTGGGCTGGTTGTAGGTGTAAAACGATGCCACCGTCTGCTCCTGCGCCACGGCTGTCGCGCCCAAAAGCATCGCGGCAGCGAATGTAAACGTAGAAATGATTCTCATAATTTTGTTGTTTTAAGAGGTTATATAAAATTTTGTTGCAAAATAAATCCCATAAATATACAAATGCAAGCCAAATACTTTAAAACGTAGCAAAACGGTATGCCTCACCGCATAAATATGTCCATTTAACACTCCATCACACACCATCGCCCGCAAAAGCCGACACCCCGCCGCCGTAACCGGCATCACCGCACAGCAAACGCGACAAGAGGCATGACCGAAGACAGACCACCGCGCGTTTGACGGGTGCAATTACGGATTTTTCTGACAAAACGACAAAAAATTTTTAGTGTTTTTCCCTTTTTGGATGGTTTTATGTATGTAAATGCGCCTTGTTTGCATTCCACGCTGTCATTATGAAAAAAGGCGAAAGTCTGAACATCCAAGGGCGTGATGGCACGCCACACCGCACACGGATGGCCGGCACGGCGCACACGACAGCGGCAGCACCGGATGCAAGCGGGATTGGCATACGATGATTTCGCACGTTGCATACGATGTTTTTGCCACTA
The DNA here is from genome assembly GCA_944321635.1 of uncultured Bacteroidaceae bacterium. Lineage (GTDB taxonomy): Bacteria > Bacteroidota > Bacteroidia > Bacteroidales > Bacteroidaceae > Avibacteroides. The sequence goes on from CALULY010000006.1 coordinate 6,274, forward strand.
CCATTCTATGATTTTGCAGGAAACACCGTGTGCCACCGCGCCGCCGGCAAATGTGAATTTGGGAACGGCGGCCGGCAACGTCACAAGAGGTCCAGCATCGTCCTCATCTTGTTCTCCGTCTCCTGCCACTCGGATTGGAGTCGCGAGCCACGGACTATGCCCCCGCCAGCAAAAAGGCGCAGCTCCGCGCCCACGGCATTGAGGCATCTCAGGTTGACGAACAGGTCCACCCGCCCGTCGCGTCCCACCGGACCGACGAAACCTGAGTAGTATGCACGTCGGCAAGCCTCATGCCGCAAGATGAAAGCGAGAGCCTCATCCTTGGGCAAACCGCACACCGCCGGCGTAGGATGCAACGCCGCCGCCAGCTGCCCGGGACGCACCCCCTCCGGGCAAGCGAATGTGAACCTGCTGCACCGGTGCTCGACACGCCCGGCACCGACAGTGGAGGTCTCGACGCCGGGGTCATCTATCCCGAAGCCCCGCAGCACCCTGGCAACATAGTCTGCCACAAAGCCCTGCTCCATCGTGTTTTTGGCATCCCAAGGCCTGTCCCCTCCGTCGCTACCCCGCAGCCTCGTGCCGGCAAGGGCGACAGTGCTCAACCTGTCGATGCCCCCGGACAGCAGGATCTCGGGAGTTGAGCCGAACCATGTCCCCGACTGCGGCGTGTGGAAGACGTAGACAAACGCTTCCGGATAGCGACGCACCGCCCGGCAGAACAAGAGTGGCACGGCAAAAGCCTCATCGATGGCGAATGTCTTGCGCCGCGCAAGCACCAGCTTGGAGAAACGTCCCTCGCCAAGTGCCGCATCAAAAGCGGCGAAAGCCCGGGCATAGTCGTCGTAGCCCTCGCCGCCGCGCCCATCGACGGGGCGTGCCTCCAGATGCATCTCGCCAAGCCGGGCAGGGATAGCCACCTCGCCGGCGGCATAACGGCTCACCGTCCCCGGCCTGATCAACAGCAATGGGCAACCGCCGCCCACCGCATCAAAGGGGACTGCAGCAAACCCTCCGTCCACTCCCACCTCATCCACGCTGCCGAGGCACTCCGCGCCGGCAGGGGACTCAATCACCACGACCTCGCCGGACATGGGGAGGCGATAGGCAGCAAACGCACCGCCGCCGCGCGACAGTGCGTCCAAATGCTCAAAAAGTCGTTGTGCCTCCACCGTCATTGCCGTTTCATGACGCTGTTGACCACCCTGATGCTGGAGACGAGTTTGCCCGTGGAAGTGAACACGTCAACGTTCCACACGTGCGACGAGCGGCCTTTGTGGATGATTGTCCCGACCGCACGGACCGAGTCGCCCTCATGCGCCGACGAGACATGGTTGCCAGAGACCTGCATCCCCACGGCTATCTCATCGGGGGCGCAGATGACGAGCGAGCCGAGACCCGCCACAGTCTCAGCAAGGGCGAGCGTCGCGCCGCCATGCAGGATGCCAAACGGCTGCCGCGTGCGGTGATCGACGGGCATTGTCGCCTCGATGCGCTCGGCTGAGACGTATGTGTACTGGATGCCAAGGTTGCCCATCAACGCCGTCTTGCCACGCTCGTTGAGGTCATCGAGGGAGATCTGCTCAAGCATGACGTTTGCAAGGAAGATTTTCTCCAAGGCCACCGCCACGCCATCCTCGTCGTTGCTGAGCGTCACACGGTCGGCACAGCGTTTCACACTGTCCCTGGCGTTGCCCATGGCTATGCCCAGCGCGGCTTGTTGTATCATGCCGACATCGCTCACGCCGTCACCCATGGCAATGACCTCCTCGGTCTTGACCCCGAGCATCTCAAGCAGCACGCCGAGGGTGTTGGCCTTGCTCACGCCGGATGGGACGACTTCGAGATAGAAGTCCTCCGACCTCATCACGTCAAGCGTCCCGCTGAGGCGTTTCTCCCAACGCTGCTCCAATTCGTCTATGGATGCGGGGTCGTCACTTACGAGGACGAGCTTCGAGGGGTTGAAATCTATGCCTATGGATATGTCCTCCACGGGCCAAAGCTTCATGCCGTTTATCCTTGCCTCGTTGATGATGTGGTCGTTTTGTGCGTTGTTTGTCACCACGACATCCTCGGCGTAGGTCATCAGGTCAAAGCCGTACTGGTCGGCTTTCCGCTCCACGTAGGGCACCATGTCCGGGGAAATGCGTTTCTCAAACAGGACCCGCCCGTCGCGCATATCGATGATCTGGCTGCCGTTGTAGGGGATTATGTACCCGCCGTAGGATGCAAGGTCAAGGATCTTGGCAAGAGGCAGTATCCCGTAGGTGGGCCGCCCCGAGGAAAGCACCACCTGCACGCCCATTTGTTGCACCTTGCGCAATGTCATCACAGTGCGCTTGCTAATCTGATGCTCGGAGTTGAGCAATGTACCATCGACATCGAGGACCAAAAGTTTATACTTCATAGCAAGCTGTCTTTAAAGTTAGTGCTAACAAATATAGTGCAAAGCGGGCTCAAATCAAAAGCAAGGCGCAGATTTGTCCCGTGCGCGGCAGGGAACTTGGCACGACACGGCCAAAGACGCGCAGCGTCTGGGAGAAAAACATCGTATGTCACCGGCAAAAACATTGTATGTTTCCGCCCGGACCATACAATGTTTCAGGCAAAAGCATCGCATGATTTTCCCGGAAACACCTAATGATACGGCCTTTTGCCCCCAATGTCCATTCACGTGCGGCAGCATGAGGTTAAAAACATGTATATTTGACAAGACAAAGCACTAAAAACCAAACCATAGAAGACATGAGACATAACATGCAACTGCCCGCCTTGGCATTGGCGGCACTCGCGTTGGCATCGTGCCAAGGCAAGCTCGTTGAGAGCGTGGACATCATCCCCCAGGCCAGGGAGGTGGCAATCGACAACGGTTCGCTCGCGTTGGCTGACATCAAGACAATCAGCGTCCCCGACGAATGGGCGGGTGTCGCCGCCAACTTCTCCGAGGACATCGCGGCACTGGCCGGCATCCCGTTGCAAACGACGGGGCAGGACGGCGACATCAAGGTAACGAAGTCCGAGGACGGGACGGCGGAGAGCTACCGCCTGACAATCGACGGTGGAGGCGTTGAGATAAGCACTCCCGACCTGCGAGGCCTCAACCATGCGCTCGCCACGTTGCAACAACTCATCCTCACCGGCGACGGCACGAGGCTGCCTGCCCTGACGGTGGACGACGCGCCGCGCTTTGCCTATCGCGGATTGATGCTGGACTGCGCGCGACACTTCTGGACCGTCGATGAGTTGAAGGAGACGTTGGACCAGATGGCATTCTTCAAACTCAACACGCTGCACTTCCATCTGACAGACAACCAGGCATGGAGGTTCGCGATGGATGACTACCCGCAGCTGACGACGGTGGGGACAACCTATCCCGACTTCCAGGAACTCTCGGGGAAATACTACACCAAGGATGACATAAGGGAGATTGTAGCCTACGCCGCCGAGCGTGGCATCGACGTGATCCCCGAGATAGACCTGCCGGGACACAGCACGGCACTGCTCGCTGCCATGCCCCAGTTGTCGTGCAAGGGAGGGACATTTGAGCCATATCCCGAGGAGAGGCCGGTCGAGAAGCGCAAACGCATGGACGAAAACATGGTGTGCGTCGGCAATCCGCAAACCTACGAATTCATCGAGGATGTCGTTGACGCGCTCGTCGAGGTATTCCCCTCCGAATACATACACCTCGGGGGAGACGAGGTGCCGACGCACGTCTGGGAGCAGTGCCCACGGTGCATGGCGCTCTTCCGCAAGGAGGGTATGAAGGAAGCCGGGGAACTCCAGGACTACTTCACCCGACGGATGAGCCGCCTGGCCAAGGAGCATGGCAAGAAGATGGTCGGCTGGGACGAGATAAACGAGCGGCACGCCGCCACTCCGGATGATGTGCTCACTGTCTGGAGGGAGGACGGAAAGAAATGCCAGGAGGCGGCCATCGAGGGAGGCATCCCGATGATCATGTGCCCGCAGCACGGATGTTACCTCGATTGGGGTTATGCCGGCAACTCGACGCGCAAGGTCTACGAATTCGAGCCTCTCGGTGACAACGTTCCAGCGGACAAGGCCAACCTCGTCATGGGCGTACAAGCCGCACTGTGGACTGAGAGGATAGCCACGCAAGACCGCTTGGAACTGATGCTTTACCCGCGCCTTTGCGCCTTGTCCGAAGTGATGTGGAGCCCGCGCGAGGCGAGGGATTGGGACAGTTTCTACGGACGTGTGACCGCATTCTACCCGGTGTTTGAGCGGATGGGCATCAACTACTACGACGATGATGCGCTTAATGAGAAGGAATTCGTGCCGACCGAGGAGAAACCTGACTTGGTGCGCAGCGCGGTTGTGGAGACCAACATCCCGACCAACAAGCCGTATCATGCCGAATATGCCTTTGACGGGCGGAGCAATTCATTCTTCTGGGGCGGCTCGACACTCAATGCCGGCGACTGGTTCAAGGTGACTTTGACCGAGGCGGTCACGACCAACAAGGTCAAAGTGGTGACTGGCGACTCCAAGGATTACATCACAAAAGCCGACTTGATGGTAAGCGAGGACGGCGATACCTTTGCCACCGTCGCGCAATTCGACGAGTACGGGCTTGCTGAGGCGGATCTCGGCGGCAAGAAGATCAAGAGCGTGATGATCAAAATCACCGACCACCACTCGTGCTGGCCTATAATAAAGGAGATAACGATAGAATAATCCCACCACGACCCTCCAAAGCCCAGGCTGCCATCATCCGGACCAACCGATGATGGCAGCCTGCTGTCTTGGAAATGACACCAGCAGAGATGCGCGAAAAGATGCGATGTTTGTTAATCCTGCTGCTACTGTCCGTGCCGTTGCACTTGCTGTCGCAGGTCCTCACGGGCAGCATCACGGACGAGAGAGGCAAAGGCATAGCCAACGCCTCGCTTTATGTCACGCAGCTGCGCCAAGGGTTTGTCGCGGACGCTGACGGAGTTTTCAACGCGGCATTGCCCGCCGGGGACTATGATTGCGAAGTGTCGTCGCTGGGCTACCAAAAGCAGACAGTGCCGATAAGCATCCACAGCGACACCACCACCGTGCGCATCGTGCTGCAAGAGCAATCCTACCTGCTCGGTGAAGTGGTCGTCAACGCCAGCGGGGAAGACCCCGCCATGAGCATCATGCGCAATGTCGTCGCGCAGGCGGCGATGTGGGCGGCGCAACCGGACACATTCCTGGCCGAGACTTACGTGAAAGGGCGCGGCAAGTTCAAGAAAATCCCCAAACTGTTCCGCAAGGCGGCTGACGAAGACCCGATGGCGCGGGACTTGATCGACAACCTTTTCATCCTTGAGAAAGTGAGCCGCACGAGCTACAAAGCCCCAGGCAAGGTGCGGGAAGAGGTGGAAGCATTCAAATCGACGTTCCCTGAGGCTTTTGAGGGCGATGAGATCAATGTCGCACTCACCGACTTCTATGCCGCCACACTGCTCGGATGCGTGTCGCCGGTCAGGGGCAATGTGTTCGCGCACTACTCCTATCACCTTATAGGAAGCTATGAGGAAGGCGGCAGGCTCGTGCACCGCATCGCCTTTTCCCCAAAGAAAGACATGACAGGACTACTCAATGGCACGCTTTGCATCGTTGACAGCTTGTGGTGCCTCAGTGCGGCAGAGCTGCACACACGCCTGGCTGTCGGCCGGATGGACGTGAGAGCGTCGTTCAATGAGGCGGCCAAAGGGACATATCTCCTGTCCTCGCAATCAATCTCATGCGAAATGGGCATGATGGGGTTTGTCATCGAGGCCAGCTACTCCCTGTCTGTCAACTACCTCCACGTTGAGACAAAGGGCAGTCCGGGAAGTGCCGCCAGGCAAAGCACCACTACTTCGAGCCGTCTGGAACGCAAGACGGCAAAGCTGCAAGCGCAGATAGCCGAGCTGCAATCGGACGAAAGCCTCGACAACCGCAAAGCCTTGCGCCTCTCGCACCTCACCGGGAAACTGGTGGAGATAGACGCAAGGGCATCGGGCAACCTGCTGCGACACGAGTTGCCCAGCTTGTCCGGCAGGCATGAGTCCCGTGTGGACTCGCTCGCCAAAAGACGGGACGAAAGCTATTGGTCTGACAAACGCATGGCTTCGCTGGATGCAGAGGAGGAGGCATCATACGCCATCGCCCGGAAGTGGCGTTCACGCATGGACAGCATCGCATCCGACAAGCAGGAAAGCGGCTTGGGAGATCGCGCGATGGCGTTTGTTAGCGACGGCATCACATGGAGGAACAAACAAAAGGACAGGTGGCTGACGACAGGAGGTTTGAAGAAGATACTACCCGCATACAACCTCGTCGATGGATTCTGGGTAGGACTTGCCGCTGATGGCGGAGTCGAAATCAGCAAAAAGCTCATCCTCACGGCGCACGCCAAGGCATACTACCTGACAGAACGCAAAGCCTGCGCATGGTCTGCCGGCTTTGCCATCGACTATGCCCCTCTGCTCCGGGGGAGGCTGCAAGCGGAGGTAGGGTGCACCTCGTCGGACTTCAACGGCGAAAACCCTGAAAGCAACTTCGCCATAGCATTTGCCTCGTCACTCTTTGCACGCAATGACGTGAAATTCTACAAGCGGTCATTCGCCAGCATCTCCCACCGCATCGAACCGGTGAACGGGTTGGTCGTCACGGCAGGGGTGAGTGCCGAGCGGCGCGAAGTGCTGCACAACGGGAGGCATCGTGGGTGGTTCAAGCAGACAGCGCAGCCCAATGTGCCTGACAACCCCCTGTACACCGCCATGCCGGGACATAGGGCGTTGCTGTTCACAGTCAGTGCCAGCTACACTCCAGCACATTGGTTTGTGAGACAAGACGGATGGAAACGGCACACTGGGTCCGACTGGCCGACGTTCACGGCAGCCTATCGCAAGGCATTGCCTCTGGACGAGTTGTCGCCTGACTACCACCGTGTGTCGCTGGCAATCGCCCAAGAGGCGCGGATAGCCTATTTCCACCGCCTGAACTGGAGTTTGGAAGCCGGGACTTATCTCAATGCAAAGAGGATGTACTTCAGTGACATGAAGCACTTTGATGCCACCACGTTCCCGGTCACGGGCAGGGCGATGGACGACAGCTTTGCACTTGCAGGCAACTATGAGTGGACGACAGACACGAGATGGGCGCAGGCAGCAGCCTCATGGCACGCACCCAGGATGTTGCTCAACTGGTTGCCGTTCATGCAGCGCACGATGCTCGACGAAGCATTGCACCTTCGCGGATTGGCCGTCAAGGGGAGCAAGCCCTACTGGGAGGCAGGCTACTCGCTCGGTTTCGGGACGAAATTGCGCGCCGGGGTGTTCGTTTCGTTCCTTGGCAAACGGTGGCGGGATGTGGGCTTCTCACTCAGCGTGCCGTTGGCCGGCGACCTGGCAAACCTGATCAAAGGCCTGTGAGGCAAGGCAAAGGCTGTATATATAATAATGGTATAGCGTTGCCCGACACGACATCACAAGGATGTCGCCGCCGGTGAATCCCTTTGGCAGACAACATCACAACAAGAGCGGCGGGGCTTGGTGCCCCGCCGCTCTCTATCCTCATGCCACTGCCGGTGGCATCACTCCTTGACCACGCGGACAACCTGCGTCGTCGTGCCGTCGCTCAATTGCAAGAGGTAAAGCCCCCTGTCAAGCCCGTCGAGACCGAGGACGTTGACACCTGATTCGACGGTTGCGGAGAACACTTTCGCGCCTGCCATATCATAGAGGCACGCTTCGCCAGCCGTAGGAACTTCGACTGTCAAATCGCTGACAAACCGTGTCGGATAGACTTTCACCCCATCAGCAACGCCGTCAGACAGACCCTCGACGACATCAAGGGCGATAGCGATGTTGACATCCTTGCTCACTACTATCTCGTTGCCCTCGTTGGTGTAGCTGCCCGAGCAAGACTCATAGTCGAATTCGTCATACGGCTCGCCATCGACCATTATCTCTCCAACGACGTCATGGTTGGTGAATTCAGCTGTGACAAGCAACTTGGTGCCATCGGCAACAAGAGATCCCGAAGCCACAGGCTCCATCGTTGCCGCGTCAAGCACTGCAACCTCGGCCAAGTCGGCATTGTCAACCGTATAGGTCACGGTGTAGCTCACAGGCTGCTCGCCCTCGCGCAATTGATAGAGCTGGAAGTCGCCCACACAGAACGTTGAACCGCTGCTCGTGTAGTCGGCATGGAAGAGATTGACATAGAAGTTGTAAGTCCCGGGTTGCAACTCAAACTCGTTGCTCTCCATCAATGTGCCGGGCAGTTCGTCGCTCTGGGTGAAATTGTATGTGTCCGAGACCACCGTGCTATTAGCGGAAGATGTCCCAGGTGTGCCGTAACGCAGGTCTGCATCGATTGACGCTTGCGAATTGGCCGCAACCGCCAGCCTTGCGCGGTAGGAGAACTTGTAGGTCCCTGCCTCCTCAACCTCGACTTGCAAGCAGAAGTTGTCGCCCGGCCACGAATCTTGCAAAGCCCAGCTCCAAGGCAGACCCTCAAGGACACCGCCCTCGACAACGCTGCCTATGGTAGCTGTCACGCCCTCGGTCTCAACCTCGTCCTGGGATGTCCCTGACAAGTCGTTGCTCGTCACCAGCCACCAAGTCTTTTCCTCACCGGGCTCGCCGCCGCCTTCCTCGACAAACGCGGCCGCGATGACCGTTGCCTCATTGACAGTGTAGGACGCACCGCTCTCAAAGTCCTCGCCGTTGACCGTGAGGGACTCCAGCTCAAAGCCCTCGTCGGGCGTTGCCGTGATTGTGACTTTAGTCCCCTCATCGACGGCACAGCCCGGCGTGAGTTCGCCTTCAGGCCCCGTGACGGTGAGCGTGCCGTTCTCGGGCTCTTCCCAAGTGAGTTCATAGGTCTTCACCTCGGGCGCGCTTTCCCTCCACTGGTAGAGGTTGAAGTCACCGACGTAGAGTGATGCCTCATATGAGAAATCATTTGCCACATCCACCATTATACCGAAGACGTAAGTCCCAGCCGTGGTCACTTCAAACTCATCGCTCTCATATACGTCTGCCGGCAATTCAGTCGTAGAGTACAGCCTATGGCCATCAGACACCGTATTGTCCGCGCCCGCTATGGTACGATAGTAAAGATGCAAATCAACGTACGGCTCTGCACCTCCGCCAGACACACCATATTTATATGCTCTCAAACGATAGGAGAATTTGTAACGACCTGGCTCTTCAATATATGTTTCATATTCTAAATAGTCTTCCCATGGATTAGAAATAGCCATGCTGTAAGGCTCACCTTCGAAGATCGCACCTGCCTCGTCAGGTTGCGCAGATACGACTCCGCCCTCAAAAAAAATAGTCACCCCCTCGTCATCGACATCCTCGGCGGTCACGCCCGACATACGGTTGCTCTCCACGAGATACCAGTCAGCACCCCCGGGCTCCTCGTCCGCCCGCGCCACCTGCGACGCCCCGGCAGCAGGCAAGGCCGCTTGCATTAACCCGGCCATCATCAAGCCGGAAACAAACAGAGTAAAAGTTGATTTTTTCATAAGCTTAATATTTAGTAATTAATATCATTTCGCGCCACCTCATTCAGGCAACGATGGTCAAAATTAAATCTATTGCACAACACATCAACACCCCGGTGCGATTTTTTCGCAAAGATTGCACATAATAACCGTGCCGCTAAAGCATATTTCACAATCCGCCGCACCTGGCACGGGCGCGCGGGCGGCAATCACTCAACGCAGCCACAGCCTCCCGCCGATCCCCACACGGCCGCCGTGGCTGTCTCGCCAGATGACAATGCGGTGGCGCCAGGCATAAAATCAGCTTAGGCCAGATGCAAAATCCACTCAGGCCAAACCAAAAATTCGCGGGGTCAGACCCAAAGTCCGAGTGCCCCGTACATAAAGTAAAAACAAAACTTCTGTTTATATATTCAAAACTTTTGTTTATATATTCAAAAGTTTTGAATATATAAACAAAACTTCTGAATTAACTTTATGTCAGGAGGCAGTGAAGTTTATGCGCCGGGTAGCGGAAATCCAGGTCCGACCACGCGAAGTTTCATCCCCGTGGCAAGCGGTCAGCCTCCTTGGCCCGCGCATTTGGCCCACCGGCCTGCAAAGTGGGGGCGGCGGGCTGCGTGTTTGTGGCAAAATAGGTAACTTTGCGACACTCAAAGCTGGCAAGCGGATGAAGGTACTTATCGTCAACACATCAGAGACCCGGGGCGGGGCGGCTGTCGCCGCCCGCCGGCTGATGCACGCACTCAAGCTGTCGGGTGTCGGCGTGAAGATGCTCGTCAGGGACAAGCAGACGGCCGATGCGTCGGTCGTGGCGGTCAAAGAGTCGGTGGGCAACATCGCGAGGTTTGTGTGGGAGCGGGCGCGCATCTTCATCTCCAACGGCTTCAACCGCCGTGACCTGTTCGCCGTCTCTGCGGCCAACACGGGGGTGGACATAACGCACCTGCCCGAATTCCGCGAGGCCGACATCATCCACTTGCATTGGGTCAACCAGGGATTCCTGTCGATTGGCGGGATAAGGAAGATCCTCGCCTCGGGGAAGCCCGTGGTGTGGACGATGCACGACATGTGGCCGTGCACGGGGATATGCCACCATGCGCGCCAATGCGACAATTACGCCAACGGGTGTGGGCGGTGCCAGTTCCTCAATGGCGGCAGGCACAGGCGCGACTTGTCGCGTGCCGTCTTCAGGAAGAAGGCAAAGGCCTACGCCCTCGGCCGCAACCTCTCATTCGTCACGTGCAGCGAGTGGCTGCGCGGCAGGGCTTCCATCAGCTCGTTGCTGGCGGGGCATCCGCTCGTGAGCATCCCCAACCCCATCGACACCGACGTTTTCCGCCCGGGCGACAAGGCGGCGGCCCGGCGGCGGCTCGGCTTGCCGCTGGACAAGAGGCTGGTGCTCTTCGGCTCGGTCAAGCCGACGGACAAGCGCAAAGGCATAGACTATCTCGTCGAGGCGTGCGGCATCTTCGTGCGCAAGTACCCTGAAAAAGCCGGCTCGGTGGCGGTCGTGGCCGTGGGGACGGGCAGCGACGCGCTGCGCGGGCTGCTGCCATTCGACCTCTATCCCCTGCCGTTCACCGGGGATGAACGGGCGATGGCGGAGCTTTACAACGCCGTTGACACATTCGTCACCCCGTCCCTGGAGGAGAACCTCCCCAACATGGTCATGGAAGCAATGGCCTGCGGCACGCCCTGCATAGGGTTTGACGTGGGGGGAATCCCCGAGATGATCGACCATCTGCACAATGGCTACGTGGCGGGATACAAGTCAGCGAGCGACATCGCCAAGGGCATCAAGTGGATGCTCTTCCAGGAACCCTACGAGGGGCTCAGCCAAGCCGCCGTCAGGAAAGTGCGCGAATGCTACGGCGAGAGGGCAGTGGCGCGGCGGTACATAGAGGTTTACAACAAATCATTAAGCACCTGACCAACACATGAGAAAGACCATCGATGTGACAATCATAGCCATCGTCCGCAACAACTGGCGGCAAGTCGAGAACTGCCTCAAGTCGCTGCTGCGGCAACCAGGCGTGACGACGGAAATAATCCTGCTCGACGACGGCAGCGACGACGGCGCGGGCAAGGAAATCAAAGGTTTCGCACAGCGCAACACGGGGATAAAACTGTTTGAGCAGAAATACAAGGGTCTCGCCAACTCGCGCAACAAGGCGTTGCGGCAGATACAGGGACGCTACACACTGTTCGTCAACCAGGACCAGGAGCTGCTCCCCTATGCGTTGCAGCTGGCGTTCAACGAGGCGGCGCGGCACAATGCCGACATCGTGCAGATGCCCTACATGGTCAGGGATGCCAAACGCCCGCGCCACCAACGCCTGAGGCGGATGCCAGCATTGCACGAGCCGATGGGCGGTGGCGAGTATGTCAAGACCTTCGGCGGCAAGATGCGCATCGAGACGGGCAACCATGCCAACATGGTCAAGTCGGACTATCTGAAGGAACGCCTCGTGCGGTTCGACCACAGGTTGAAGGACTACGACTTCGACTTCTTCGCCCGCGCCATCGTGGGTGCCGAGACGGTGGTGGTGTCGCCCTGCCCGGTGTTTGTCACGCCCAAGGACAGGGTCGTCGAGACCGCACCGGGGGAAGACCCGGTCAAGACGTTTTCGCTGGAGCAGGAGTACCTCAGGAGGAATTTCAACGAATTTGCCGACAGCAGCTACCTGACTCCCGAGCGGGTGCGGCTGTTGCGCTACCTCCGTTGCCTGCACGTCCTTGACAGCGACCCGGCACTCGTCAGGCAAGGGTTCGCGCCACGCGACTACAACAAATGGGTGAAAGAGACGAGGGGCTACCTCTTCGACTTCGGCGGCTGGCGGAGCCTCAGGCGCATCAGGCAGAGGATGGGATTGAAACCCGTAGCCGTGCCGCCCGAAAAGCCAAAAACTCCCAAAAAACAAAACGATGCTGACAAGACTGACGCCTAAATTCTCAATCATCACCGTCACACGCAACGCCGAGGATTGCCTGGAGGAGACCATCCTGAGTGTCATCACCCAGACCTACCACAACATAGAGTACATCATCATCGACGGCAAGTCAACCGACAGGACGATGGACATCGCCGGCAAATACGCCGACCGCATCAGCCACATGGTCTCGGAGCCGGACGGGGGACTGTACTTTGCAATGAATAAAGGCATCGCACTCGCCACGGGAGATTATCTCTGCTTCCTCAACGCGGGGGACAGCTTCCACGAAGACGACACCCTGGCCAACATCGTGCACGGCCTGCACGGGCGGCACGAGTTGCCTGACATCATCTACGGCGAGACCGCAATCGTTGACCGGCAAGGTCATTTCGTCGCCATGCGCAGGCACAAAGCTCCGGAACAATTGACCTGGCGCAGTTTCAGGCAAGGCATGATGGTGTGCCACCAGGCATTCATCGCCAACCGGCGCATCATGGAGGACTATGACACGCGCTACCGCTTCTCGGCCGACTTTGACTGGTGCATCAGGCTGATGAAGAAGGCGCATGACATCCACAACACCCACCTCACCCTCATCGACTACTGCAACGTGGGAATGACGACACGCAACCACCGGGCATCGCTCATCGAGCGTTACCGCATCATGTGCCGCCACTACGGATTCATCACAGCGAGTGTGCTGCACGCCTGGTTCGCAATCAGGCTCGCGCTGAAACTGGAGAAGTCAAGGGCCACAAACTGACCTTCACTTGGCTGGGCGGAACGCAAGCACCGACAGCACTTCGTCAGACAGTTTCTCATTGGCGACCGCGATGATGTCATCGGCGGTGACTGCCTCGATGCGCTTGAAGAGTTTTTCCGAAGAATTCACCTTGCCGTAGTGCAGGAATGACTTTGCCATGTCGAGGGCACAGTTCTCATTGTTGTCCGAGGCCACGCCTATCTGCCCGATGAGCTGCTTCTTTGCCATGGCGAGGACGAGCGTCCCGAGCTTTTGCTCACGGAGCTGGCGGAACTGGCGGCGGATGAGCTGGAGGCAATGGTCGCAGTCATCGTCATCGGAGGCGAATGCCACGCAAAACACCCCCGTGTCCTTGTAGGATGCAAGGTTGGCCTCGACGTTGTAGACAAGCCCCCTTTTCTCCCGCAGCTCCACGTTCAGGCGGCTGTTCATCCCCGGCCCGCCGAGGATGTTGGTCAACAGATAGAGCGTCGTCCTGCGGTCGTCAAAGGCATCATATCCCCTGCAACCGACCATCACGTGCGACTGGTGCAAGTCTTTCGTCCTGACCACGCTGAATGGCTTGTAGTCTGGCAACGGGCTTCCACCGTGGTTGACGGTCCAGTCATCGACCGCCGCGAAATGTTTCATCGCAAGCGACTTGACCCGTGCCAAGGACACGCCGCCGCGGACAAACAACACCATATTTGACGGGGCGTAGTAGCGCGACACGAACCGCCGCACGTCCTCCGACGTGAAACCGTCCAAAGTCGCAGGTGTCCCGAGGATGTTCCGCCCGAGAGGATGCCCGTCAAAGAGCAAAGCCTCGAAATCATCATAGATAAGCTCGGCGGGCGAATCCTCGTACATATTGATTTCGTCGATGATCACACCCTTCTCCTTGTCCAGTTCCTTCTGGGGGAAAACCGAGTGGAACACGATGTCCGACAGCAATTCCATCGCCCTTGCAAGGTGCTCGGCAAGGAATGTCGAGTAGATCACCGTCTCCTCCTTGTTGGTGTAAGCGTTCAGATCGCCCCCCACATTCTCCATCCGGTTGAGGATGTGCCATGCCCGCCGCTTGGAAGTCCCCTTGAATATGGTGTGTTCGACAAAATGTGCCATCCCCTGCTCCGCCTGTGCCTCGTCGCGGGACCCTACGGCGACCGACAGTCCACAGTAGACTACGCGGCCTGCCGTCAAGGCATGGACGACGCGCAAACCGTTGGGGAGGGTGAAAGTGTCGTAACTTACCATTTGTCAGTTAAAATGTTCCGAATTGCAAAATTAGGCAAAAAGATGTTGCGCTTTATAAGGAAAAAACAGATATTTGCAATCATCAAGCAGTGTAGAACGTGACAAAATGAAAAACATCTGCATCTTTTGTTCCGCTTGCCAGGACATAAAACCCGTCTACTTTGAACGCGCCCGCCAACTGGGTGAATGGATGGGAGAAAACGGCTACGGCCTCATCTACGGCGGCGTAGACCTTGGGCTGATGGGATGCACCGCCGAGGCGGTCAAATCCAAAGGCGGAAGACTCACAGGGGTCGTGCCCGACAGGTTTGAAGACGACGGGAAGACCAGCCAACTGTGCGACACAATCATCCAAGTCAACAGCCTCAGCGAGAGGAAAGACCGCATGGTCCAGCTCGCGGACCACATCATCGCACTGCCTGGCGGCGTTGGAACGCTCGATGAAGTCTTCACCGTGATGGCGGCGACATCGGTCGGCTACCACGGCAAAAGGGTTACGTTCTACGACATCGACGGCTTCTATGACCGCCTTGTGTCGCTCATGCAAGGACTAAAGGACGAGGGTTTCCTGCGGCACCCCCTTGACGAATACTTCAATGTGGCGCACAATCTCGAAGAAATCATTTCATCACTCAAATAATATGGAAGAAAACATCAAGCAACTGCTGCGTGACGAAGCGGCGGCCGTGTTGAACATCCCCGTGACCGACAACTACCGCAAAGCCGTCGAACTCATAGTGGAGCAGGTGCACCGCAAGGGGGGAAAGCTCGTCACGTCAGGCATGGGCAAGGCAGGGCAGATTGCAATGAACATCGCCACTACTTTCTGTTCGACAGGAATACCTGCCGTGTTCCTCCATCCGAGCGAAGCACAGCACGGAGACCTCGGGATTTTGCAACAAAATGACCTGCTGCTGCTCATCTCCAATTCAGGCAAAACGCGCGAAATCGTCGAACTCACCCACCTCTCGCGCAGGTTGAACCCCGAACTGAAGTTCATCGTCATCACTGGCAACCCCGACAGCCCACTGGCGCACGAGGCGGACATCTGCCTCTACACGGGCGGCCCCAAGGAAGTTTGCCTGCTCGGCATGACCCCGACAACCTCCACGACCACCATGACCGTCATAGGAGACATCCTCGTGGTCGAGACGATGAGGATGACGGGATTCACCATACTCGAATACTCCAAACGCCACCACGGCGGCTACCTCGGCGAAAAGTCAAGGGAACTGTCGCACTGACCAGCGCGCGCCACCAAGACAAACAGGGCGGGACATCCACGGCAACAGCCGGGATGTCCCGCCCTTTTCGCACCAGCCAACGGGGCAATCGGCATTTGCCTGCGGGGCACGTGCCGATGAGGTCTTTTGTAAGTGCGACTTACAAAGGGCATCTTTGCAGCCACCGTCAGACGTGCCGCGCAAGGGGGAGGTTCAAAACTCCCACGACACGCCGCCGACGACGCGCGTGCCCGCCAATGGGTAGGCATACCACAGGCAGTTGCCGCCGCCGGTGATGTTTGACGCCTTGACGTACACGCCGAGACCTTTGTGGAATGTATATGAGACTTTGGCCGAGAGGTCGTTGATGTTGCCGGCGACATCCTTGTCATTGCGCCCAACCCCGAGATATTCGACCGCGAGACGCAGCCCGTCGATGATCTGCCATGCAGCCGATGCCTCGACGGCATAGCGTGGTTTGAGCGCGAGCGCCGCTTCACCGTCGTCGTCCCACCGCATGAGCGACGCGGCGAGGCCGAATGTCAGGACATCCTTGAAGGCATATTCCGCCCCGATGCGCCCGTGGATGACGCGCGTCTCACGCTGTGCCATCTCCTGATATATGCTGCGCCGCACCCCAGGCGTGCCGCCCAAGAGACACAAATCCCCTTTGTCGATGTCATATCCTCCTGACAGCGCGAGCGACAGCCCCGTGAGCGGCGAGGCTTTCAGCCCCAAGTCCACGTCAAGTTGCTTGTAGGTTTCCGCCAATTCCACACCGCCATCTGCCGCGAAAGCGGGATTCCAGTAGGGATTGCGTGCCGCCAACATTGCGTAGCCGTTGTTCCTCAGCCCCCCTTTGGCACTGGCAAACAGGGTGTAGCGTCTGGCGAAGGTGTAGGCCGCATAGACATCAGGCGCGGCTTTGACCTTGCCCCGTCCGCGTGTGGCAAAGTCCAGGTGCGCCCCGAGACGCACGTTCCACGTCCCATCCTTGAATGTATATGCCGGATTGATGCCTACTGTCGTGAAGCCGCGCATGACATTGTTGGTGTAAGCATAGCTCGTCGCACCGACCTGCACGCCGAGGCTCGACCGGTCGCCAAGGGAATAAGCACCGGCGGCACTGAGCCTCATCATGTTCTCGCTGTTCCTGCCAGCCATCCCCACTGCACCGTATGCGTTGTCAAAGTGTGAGTAGGCGGCCGATATGTCGTAGGTGAAAGCCCCCTCGTCAGACCTTATGCCCGCCGTGGCAGTGCCGTGCGTGTGCCTGCCCTTGTCGGTGCCGGGCACGGGGTCGTATGCCGGGCGGTAATTGAAATTATCCAAGCGGAAACCTACCCTGACGTAAAGGGTGAGCGCGTCGAATGCGTGCGAATAGTCCGCCGCCGCCTCCGTGCGGTAGTGCCGCGCGTCCCACCTGATTGCGTCAGACTGCGGAAGCGAATGCTCAAAAGGTTTCCGCTCGCTGCTTACGCCCGAGAATGTGGCTTTGAGCATCAATTCGTTGCCATTGAAGCGGTGCGGGTTGTAGTAAAACCCAGCCTCGGCACTCCCGGCATTGCCTCCTCCGGCATAGACCAAGCCATGCCGCGCCTCCTCAAGCCTGACGTCCGGGCTGACGGGTTCCAACGTCGCGAAGTCGAGCTTGCCGCCATACGGGCGTGAAGTCTTGACATACTCGGGCTTTCCCTGCGGCACAGTCTTGCGCTGGGCGGGGGGCATGAGGGTGATCTTGTCGGCATCGTTGATTTCGGGTGCGTACTCCCTCTCGACGACAACCGTCCTCTTGTCCTCCCCGTCCTCATGCTGCGCCATGGCAGGTGCGGCGGGGAGCAACGCGAGACAGGCGGCCGCGATGGCGATGGTCTTATGTGTGGGGACGTGTGTCATGGTGATTCAATTGTTGAGTTTGGCCAATCGTTCTTCTATCATCTGCGCTATGTCGTCGTCCGCCGCATAGTTTTGCTTGAGGCTCAGCAAGTACTGCCTTGCGTCGTCAGGCTTGCCGTCGGCGGCATAGATGTCCGACAGCAGGATGAAGGCACGTGCCATCCAGTAGGAGTGTGGCGTGCCGTCTGCGATGAACGACATGACCTCCGCCTCCGCCGCACCGTTGTCGCCGTTGCCAAAGAGGATCTCGGCCGTGCGGTAGCGTGCTTCAGCCCCCGCCTCGTTGCGTGTGTCGGCACTGATTGCCTTCCAGTCGGCAAGAGCCTCCTGCGTCATCGACATCGCCATGCGGGCCTTTGCCCTGAGACGGTGGGCCTCGATGACGAGTTGCGGGTCAGTCTTGGCGTGGGCGAGCAATGCAGTGGCGGCCTCGGCCGTCTGCTCATCATTGCCCGATGCAGCGTGGCAGCGCATCAGTCCTGCCTCGGCGGCGATGGCTTCCTCCTCGGTCGATGATGTGTCACGGAGTCTTGCGTATGTCTCGGCGGCTTTGGCATATTCGCCTCGGGCGTAAAGCATCTGAGCCGTCATCGCCAACGCCTCGGCAGTGAACCGTCCCGCCGCCGCGTCGGTGAACCGCGCGAGATGCGCCAAGGCTTTGTCATGGTTGCCCTGGTTGTAATAGTAAAGTCCGGCATAGTAGTCGGCACTTGCCGCGAATGCCCCAGTCGGGAAGCTGGCAAGGTAGTCCTCCAAAGCCCGCACGCCGGCGGTCTTGTCATCAGACATATAGAGCCTCTCGGCGGCGAGGTAGGTCAAACTGTCACGTTGGCTCTCGCCATGGCTCGCCCCCAACCCGGCGGCGGCAGCAAATGCAAAGTAGTCGTCAACCCTGTTCATCTCCACATAGAGCGTTTGCAGGTCGCGCGATGCCTGCCCCGCCTCGTCGCTGCCCGGGTAGGCGGTGATGACATCCTTGTAGGCCTTGGCCGCCTCCTCCAGTTGCCCCGAGCGGTAGAGCAGCATGGCAATCTCGGCTGCCGCGCGTGGAGCGTAGGATGAGGTGGGATGTCCGGCCACAAGGGCACGGTAGTTGGCAATGGCACTGCGCGTGTCATCCATCATCACGTATGCCCTGCCGCGCTCAAACATCGCATCGTCACGGTAGGGGGAAGCAGGATAATCTGCCAGCAAGCGGTCGAGTGTCGATACCTTGGCGGAGTAGTCCTCTTGCAGGCCGAGTATGAACGCCCGTTGGAACAAGGCATAGTCACCTTGGGCAGGATCGATTGCGGCGGCACGGGCATAACAATCATCCGCCTTGGTGAAATCCCGCTGGCGGTAGTAGCAGTCCCCCATGCGGTTGCACAGGTCGGAGCGCACATCATCGGGCAATGTCGCAGCCAACGCCTCGCAACGCTTGAAGTAGTCAAGTGCCTTGGCGTAGGCTTTGCCCTTGAAACTGATGTATCCGAGATTGTAGCACGCCAGCGCAAATGTCCGGCCAGTCTTGTCGGAAGCATAGTCGGCATAAAGGCGGAAATCAGAGTCAGCCCCGCGCAAGTCGCCCGTGCGGTAACGGGATTCGCCGCGCCAGAAGTATGCCTCTGCACGTGTCGCCCCGTCATACCTCCCGAGTGCGAGCGAAGCGGTGAACGATTGCGATGCCAAGTCATATTCTCCGCTGGAGAAACGTTGCAGGCCGAGACGGAAAAGCAACTGCTGTTTGGCCGCAAGCAACTGCGGTCCGGGATTCGCGATCTTGGCCAACGACTCCAAAGCCTCCTCGTAGTCGGACGTGGCAAGGTAGGCATCGACCAGCCGCCCGCTTGCCAATGCAGCGTAAGTGCTGTGCGGATAGTCGTTGAGCAGCCTCTCAAAGACCCTTACCGACTCATTAAACGGAGAATAGGCGGTGGCATTGATGCAGATACCATAATTATATAGGGCCTGTGCCGCCGCGTCCCGGTCGAAGTCCATGGATGCAGCGCGCTCGAATGCCAGACGTGCCCTGTCGTCATCGGCGAGTGCCAGCCGCGCAAGCCCTGCGTGCAGCCAAGCATTCTGGGACATAGCATCGTCGGCATCAGCTGATGCGGCAAGATCGTCTGCGGCCTTCATGTAGGCACCGGCGGAGTATTCGGCCATGCCAAGCATATACATCGCCTCCCTCTCAGGATGCTCGACGTGATTGCGATAGGTGTCGAGACTCTTTGCCGCGCCCGCCATGTCGCCTTGAGCATAGAGTGCCGCACCTTTTATCTTGTGCAACTCGGCATCACCGGCATTGCCGCTACCGCCGGCGATGAGCTTTTCGGCCGTGGAGATGGCTTCATCCGTGCGCCCGAGACGCAGGCAAATGTCTGCGGCACGCGTCATAGCGGGACGCGAGTAGCGGTCTGACCGCTCCAAAGACTTGAATTTGGCAAGCGCCTCGCCGTAACGGCCTTGCCCGTAGAGGATTTGCCCGAGGTTGAAACACGCCTCCTCGCCGTGCTTGGCACTCGTCGATTGGAGCGTGGCATAGTTGACCTTGGCCTCCTCCATCCGCCCCGTGCGCTGGCATGACACAGCCATTGCATAGATTGCCTCCTCGCAATCGGCCGGCGGCAAGGCGAACACGTCGCAGCGGGCAAGCCTGCCGTAGGCTTTCTCATGCTCCCCGTCGCGGGCAAGGATGCGTCCTGCCATCGACTCCAACAAGTCCCTTTGCGCCGTGCCCGGGTAGTCGCGCAGGAATGCGTCTATCTCCCCCACCCCGCACTTGCCAAGACGGCAACGCGAGATGACGGCCAGCAGACGTGCCTCCTCAGATGCCGCACCGTCGAGACCAAGGGCAAGTGCCTCGGACAACTCGGCTTCGGCGGCGGAGTAACGCCCCTCGGCATACATTGCCGCGCCCTTTGCGAAATGGATGGCCGCACCGTTGCCGCCATCGTCCTGAGCGTGCGCGGCGCAAAGCCCTGCCGCCGCCAGCACGACGGCAAGTGCCGTCCGCATTCGGATCGCGAGTTTGTGCATTGTGCTTTCCACGGCGTGTCAGAGCATGGTGAGAGCTTTGTTCTCAGCCTCCTCCATCACCTCTCGCTGCCCCGGGCCTTTGTCGTCGATGCCGCAGAGGTGCAGGATGCCATGGATGATCGTGCGGTGCAGCTCCTCGCTGTATTCGGTTCCGAATTGCTGGGCGTTGCTCCTC
Organism: uncultured Bacteroidaceae bacterium; assembly: GCA_944321635.1. Lineage (GTDB taxonomy): Bacteria > Bacteroidota > Bacteroidia > Bacteroidales > Bacteroidaceae > Avibacteroides. The sequence goes on from CALULY010000006.1 coordinate 27,026, forward strand.
ACTGTGTCGAGGCTTATGAATATGTCCCCCGAGATCACATCACCCTCGGTATAGTCGAAAGTGATGATGTCGGTGTAATAGTCGTGTTGCAGATACTGCCTGTTGACGTCAAGGATCTTGTCATCCGAGCAAAAGATATAGGCTATGTCGCCCGTCCTCTTGCCGTAGGTGCCTGCCACGCGCCTTATCCATGCCGTCGTCTCGCGCCGCCTGATGGCCGGCATCTTCACGCCGTCGGTCTGATATGTCACTGCCATGTCGTTTGTCTCCTATGGTTCGTAATGGGACAAAAGTAGCAACTTTCGGCATAAGGCGGGCATCTGCACGGCACTTTGTCAGCCGCACCCGCGCAGCTACGGACACAAAGCCGCGCATTGCCACGTCACGACCCGCACCGCCAGAAGCAAGGACGCGCACGCCGCACCTTCCCTGCGGCAACAACGTGTACCCCACGGACGGAGACTGGCCGGTCAATCGGGAACATTAAATGATTTGCTCAAAAACATACAATGGTTTTGCCTCTTGCATACAATGGTTTCCGCTGTTGCATACAATGTTTTTGCCCCTCACATCCACCGCCAGCCGACGGGCATGGCATGGCCGCCATGAAAGCAAGGAGGCCTGCCCTCACGGCAAGCCTCCTTAAGGATGTATTTGTGTTGTGGAAAACTAAATGTCCCGCCTCATTTGTTCTCCTCCTTAAGGAAGAGATCCAACGCTGCGGGCATTGACGTTGCGTTTTTGTTGGGTGCCTCGATGTCGAGGCGCAACCCTGCGTCCTTTATCGCCTTGGCTGCCGCTTGCCCGAAGCAGGCCAGTTTGCGGTCGCCTTGGACGTAATCGGGGAAATTCTCCTTCAATGCAGAGACTCCTGCGGGTGTGAAGAGCACGAGCATGTCGTAATCCATCGGGTTTATCCCGTCGAAAGTGTTGCTGACGGTGCGGTACATGACGGCTTCATCGTGCTTGACACCCAGTTTGTCAAGGAAGTTTTTGATTTCGTCGTTGTGCACCGACGACATGGGCACAAAGAAACTCTCCTTGGAGTGCTTTGCTATGAACGGGGCAAGGTCATCAATCTTGCCTGTGGTGCTGAAAAAAATCTTGCGCTTGCGGTACTGCACGTACTTTTGTATGTACAAAGCGATGGTTTCGCTGATGCAAAAGTACTTCATCGTCTCGGGAATCGTAACGCGCAAATCTTCGCAAAGGCTGAAAAAGTGGTCGATGGCGTGCCTTGAGTTGAATATGACGGCGGTGTGGTCGGCGATTGAGACCTTTTGTTGCCTGAATTCCTTTGTTGACAGCCTCTCGATTTTGATGAATGAGTGGAAATCTATCTTGATGTCATACTTCCTCGCGATGTCGTAGTAAGGGGACTTCTCCGAAGTAGGTTTGGGCTGCGAGACCAATATGCTGTTTACCATTACTTTGTTGTTTTATTTGAAAATAATGTTTATTTCAAGCAACACCTTATACAATATGAAGCAGGGTAATATTTCGAGGGTGCAAAGTTGCAAAAAAAACGTATACCGCCCAATTTTAGGTTTGAAAAAAAGGGCGGTGGACTTGTAGCACAATAATAATTTGTCGATTATTAACATTGCAAGCATTACATATTGTAATGTCAGACTTGGCAAATAGAAGTAGACTGCAATCAAAGCCACGAAAAACAGCACCAAGCCGTTGTAAGCCAAAAGTGTCATGTAAGCGTCAACGAGATGCCTTGTCCCTTCCCTGTCGAAGAAGGCCCAACCGACGATGCGGTAAAGGGCAAACTTGACTGCGACGTAGGCCGCGAAGACCAAGGCCAGGAGCGACAGCACCTTCCAATAGGGGACATCGCCGGCATAGCCGCCCCGCGACAGCGACATCACGCACAGCGAGGACATGAGGCACAGCACGGCGAGCATCACCGCATCCATCCACCAGTCAACATTGGTGGGGGCATCAAACAGGCTGCCACGCTTGCGGTTGGCAAAAAAGTTCTTGCCGCGCTGCGCCAACGTGCGGCGGCCGGCAGCAAGCACCAGTGCCAACAGGATTGCGGATGCGACAAAGACAAAGGTGACAGCCGTGTCACCGGCCATCGTCCTTGCAAGAGGCATGACCGCAAGTTGGAGGGGAAGTGTCATATCGCGGCGAATTTCCTCATGTTGGCATCCCAGTCGGGAGTGGAATAGAGTTTATCGACAGCCTCGCCTACGCTGGCTGCCACCGTCCACAACGCACGATGCTGGTCGCGCATGAAATGCCGCTCGACCGCACGCCCGAGCATCGCGAGCAGTGGGTCATAGAAGGAATCGACATTAAGGATTATGATCGGCTTAAGGTACAGGCCGAGCTGCTTCCATGTTATTATCTCAAGAAGTTCTTCCATCGTGCCGCAGCCTCCCGGCAACGCCACAACGGCATCGGACATAGAGGCCATCAGGTGCTTGCGCTCATGCATATCCTCGGTGACGACCATCCGCGTGAGCCCGTCATGCTGCCACCCCTGCTCGACCATGAAGCGTGGGATGACCCCGGTCACTGTCCCTCCTGCCGCAAGGGCGGAATCAGAGAGGACACGCATCAGACCCAGACCGCCCGCGCCATTGACGACATTGATGCCGCGTGCGGCCAATGCCGCTCCAAGTTCAGACGCGGCCTCGACGAAGCAACCGTCTATCTTGGTGCTGGATGCGCAGTAAACGCAGACGCTGCCTATCTTTTTTGTTTCTCCATCCATGATTGTTTCATTGGCAATTGAGAATGCGCGGGTCGAGCCCGCATCATTCGGCAAGAGTGAAATCAAGCTGTTTCTTCTCAAGGTTGGCGCGGGCGACCTTGATGGTGATTGGATCGCCGAGGGAGTACGTGCGCTTGGTCTTGTTGCCAACGAGGCGGTAGTTCTTTTCGTCGAACTCATAGTAGTCGTCATCCAACTCACGCATAGGCACCAAGCCTTCACATTTGTTCTCATTAAGCTCGACGTAGATGCCCCATTCGGTGACACCGGAGATTACCCCGTCGAAAACCTTGCCTAAGAACTGGGACATGAACTCGACTTGCTTGTACTTAACGGACGCACGTTCCGCATTGGCCGCCAGCTGCTCCATGGATGAACAGTGCTCGCAAAGGTCCTCGTATTTGCTTTCGGTGACACTCCTGCCACCCGCCATGTAACGTGCCAACAGCCTGTGCACCATCATGTCGGGATAGCGTCGTATGGGCGATGTGAAATGGGTGTAGTAATCGAATGCCAACCCGTAGTGCCCGATGTTGTGAGTTGAGTAGCGGGCTTTCTGCATGGCGCGGATGGAAACCGTCTCGATCAGGTTTTCCTCCTTCTTGCCCTGCACCTCATCGAGGAGATGGTTGATTGATTTGGATATGTCTGTCTTGGATCCCGACGTGCGGATCTTGTAGCCGAATTTGGTTATGAACGTTGACAAGTCGCTGAGTTTGCCTGGATCGGGCAAATCGTGTATGCGGTAGGGGAAGACTTTTGCTTTCTTTCCCTTGGGTACTTTGCCCACAAACTCCGCTACCGTCTTGTTCGCAAGGAGCATGAACTCCTCGACGAGTTTGTTTGCCTCCTTTGCTATCTTGAAATAGACGCTGAGCGGCTTGCCGTTTTCGTCAATCTCAAACTTGACTTCATAGCGTTCAAAATTGATTGCCCCGTTTGCCATGCGCCTTTCCCTCAGGATTTTCGCCATGTTATTCAAGGCGAAAATCTCGTCCTTGTACTCCCCTTCGCCCGTCTCGATCGTTTGCTGGACTTCCTCGTATGTGAAGCGGCGGTCGGAGTTGATGATTGTCCTGACAATCCGCGACGAGAGTATGTCGGCATTGGAGTTGATGTTGAAGATGACGGAAAAGGCTGCTTTCTCCTCATTGGGGCGGAGCGAGCAGAGCAGGTTGCAAAGACGCTCGGGCAACATGGGGATGGTGCGGTCAACAAGGTAGACCGATGTCGCCCGACGGGATGCTTCACGGTCGATGATGTCCCCCTCTTTCACATAATAGGTCACGTCGGCGATGTGTACGCCAACCTCCCAAACGCCATCTTGCAAACGGCGGATCGACAGTGCGTCATCAAAGTCTTTGGCATCACGGGGGTCGATCGTGAATGTCGTCACGCCGCGAAAATCCTCCCTCTGTTCAATCTCCGACTGCGGGATAACGTCGGGAATCTTGTCCGCCGCCGCTTCCACCACCTTGGGATATGCGTAGGGCAGGCCGTACTCGGCCAATATGGCGTGCATCTCCGTCGTGTTGTCCCCGGCACGGCCAAGGATGTCGATGACCTTGCCTATCGGGTTCTTGGCCTGTTTGGGCCAGTCTGTTATCTTGACCACCGCCTTGTCGCCATCCTTGCCTCCCTTGAGGTCGCGCATGGGGATGAAGATGTCGTTGGCGAGGTTCTTGTTTTCGCTCACGAGGAAAGCATATTTTGACGTGACTTCCAGCGTGCCGACGATGGTCTCGTTTGCCGGTTCGATGATTTCCACCACTTCACCCTCAGGCGTCTTGCCTTTGCGAAGGGCGTAGCAAACAATCTTCACCTTGTCATTGTTCATCGCATGGGCTGAATTCCTCTCGGCTACAAAGATTGGCTCGCCGCCATCGTCGGGGATGAATGAGTTTTTCCCATTGCTAAAACGCTTGAAAGTGCCGACCATCTCCTTGCCACGCTCGCCATAGACAAAGACATCCGGTTCGGGTTCTGCTATCAATCCGCTGTCGGCCATCCCGTGCAAGATGTCCACGCTACGCATCCTTTGCTGACTGTTCTTGATGCCGAGGGCGGAAAAGATGGACTTGACGGACATCTTCACGCCGCGCCGGTCCTTGAACAATGCGGCTATCGCCCTGCCGAGGTCGATACCTTTGGTTCTTTTGCCGTGCGCTGCTGCTTTCTTGTCGTTGCGTTTACTCATAAGGCGTTGGTCGTTTTCATCTATACGTTTGCGGGTGCAAAGTAACACAATATATTACAATCTGCCCTTGCATGGCATCCTAATTAATCTAAAAGCAACCCCGCGCGGTACATCCCTGCAAGTAGTGTCACAATTGCCCGTTCTCGACGAGCGTCACCACCCGTTCCGTGAGGCGGTCTTCCCCAGTGGGATCGTAGGTCACTTTCAGGCTTGAGCCGAAAGACTTGGCAAAGATCTGGTAGAATGTCGCCTTGAACGGCCCCATGAAAGCCTTTATTATCTCGTATGATGTCTGGTCGCTCTGCCTGTATATCAGTTTGATGAGCAGCTGACCTTGCGAATAAGTCATCTTCTTCATCTGGGCGGTGTACTGCTCCTTTAGCCCCTTCTCGACCTTACGCATGTGTCTTTTGCGTTCCCTCTCGGTAGGCAATGTGAGGGCATACTCGTAGGTTTCCACAATAAGCCTGTTAATCATGTTGGCGACGGGCAGGACACGTTTGACATCACGCACGAGCTTGAGATAGGCTACATACTCCTTGGTGTCCTTGAAGTGCAAACGTGGATAGACATATAGAGTGCGCAACGTCACGCTCGGGACTATCCTGCCCTCGTAGGGCTGCCCCCTGGTCACATAGACCTTGCGCGTGACAGCCGCCGTGTCAGGTGCCGTCTGTCCCACGACCGCCAATGCCACCGGCAGCAACGCCGCCAGCGACAGCCACCGCAGCAAGCCGCAGGCGCAGGCAAACCTTGGTGCGGCATGGATCATCGCACGCGGCATCGGCATCACTGCGCCGGCTTCTCGCCGACGATGCTGTCAACGACAAACTTGGAATAGCCCCGCCACCACAACGACGAGAAGTATTCCTTGTAGTGCAGCTCGACGACCTCGCCGCCTTTGAGCATAAGCTCGCGCGCCAACGCTTCGTCATCGACGGAAAACTCGAACTCGTAGGACTGCACCGCGCCCGTCTTTTGCCCACGGAAGCCCGATTGTATCAACTTGCCCTCGTAGGTCTTGAAGACCACACCCTTGCGCACGACATAATTCAACTCGCCCGCCTTGACCCCCTCGCCGAAGACGAAGTAGAAACGGAAGTAGATGAATGCCGCAAGTATGACCAACACCAATGGTACCGATACATATAAGAACTTTTTCACTCCTGGTCTCATGGCTAAGTATTTGATGGATAGACGTGGGCAAAGGTAATCCATTTGCCCGACAACGCAAGCCACGGCCAAGGGGTTAAAAATCACAAAACGGGGGACCTTTTTATCTTTTATTCACAGTGCCGCGCCGTCTGAGGCACGTCCCGGGCATAACTTTGCGGCACTAAGCTTTAACAACTTAACCATCAATCGACATGAGACAGCACACATTGGCTTTGGCCGCACTGGCCACGGCATTGTCCCTGACGGCAAACGCACAAACAGGGGCAAGCGAGCAGACGACAGCGGGCAACAAACGGGTGGAACAGGAGATTGCCAGTTACGCATCGCAAGACTTCGAGGACGCCACAAGGGGATTCATCGCCACCATCGACGGCGGAGTGATAACCAACGACGACGGGACGACCTGCTATGACATCGCGGCATGGGACTTCCTCGACGGCGAAGCACCGGCCACCGTCAATCCGAGCCTTTGGCGGCAGTCGCAACTCAACCGGATAGACGGCCTTTTCGAGGTTGTCAAGGGCAAAATCTACCAGATACGCGGCTTTGACATTGCCAACATGACATTCGTCAGGTCGGACAACGGATGGATAATCATCGACGTCACCTCCGCCGAGGGAGCGGCAAAGGCTGGGTATGACCTCGTGAAACGGCATCTTGGCGACTACCCCGTCAAGGCCATCATACTGACTCACCCGCACGGAGACCACTTCAACGGGCTCGGGGCAATCATTGACGGAGCGCCCAACGATGACTATGACATCATCGTGCCAAAGGGCTTCCTGCACGAGGCGCAGAGCGAAAACATCATCGCCGGCGTGGCAATGGCGCGGCGGGCCTCATATATGTATGGCGGCCAACTCGACAAAAGCCCGACGGGGTCGGTAGGCTCGGGTCTCGGCCAAGCACTCGCCACGAGCAAAGGCAAGAGGCCGGTCGTGCCGACAGACGAGATAAGTGCCACCGGCCAGCGGCGCAACATCGACGGGGTCGAGATGGAATTCTCATTCGTAGAGGATGGTGAAGCCCCCGTCGAGCTGATGATTTACTTCCCGCAAATGAAGGCATTCTGCACGGCCGAGGAAATCACCCACAACATGCACAACCTCCTCACCCCGAGAGGTGCGAAGGTCCGCAACGGGTTGACGTGGAGCAAAGCCATCGACAAGGCAATCCAGATGTACGGCAGCGAAGTCGAGGTCTCGTTTGCCACCCACCACTGGCCGACTTGGGGCAATGACCGCATCGTGGAGCTGTGGGAAAGCCAGCGTGACATCTACCGTTTCATCCACGACCAGACGTTGCACCTGGCAAACAGGGGCTACACCCCGGACGAAATCGCCAACACCATCACAATGCCGCAATCATTGGCGCGGCAATTCGCGTGCAGGGAATACTATGGCACGCTCAGCCACAACTCAAAGTCGCAATACCAGCTCTACTTCGGATGGTTTGACGGCAACCCCGCCCACCTCGACCAACTCCCGCCAGTCGAGCTTGGCAAACGCTATGTCGAAGCCATGGGCGGCAGCCAAAAAGTGATGGCAATGGCAAGGGACGTATATAATAAAGGTGACTACCGCTGGGCGGCGACGTTGCTTGATCACCTTGTCTTCGCCGACAGCACCGACCGCGAGGCACGGCAGCTCCTGGCCGAGACCTACACACAGATGGGCTATGCAGCCGAAAGCGCGCCATGGAGGAACTTCTACCTCACCGGGGCGCAGGAATTGATGCACGGTGGCAGGAAGTCAGCCCCGAGCCTCTTCACCGCCGGCACCATAGCCGCGATGCAGACAGACCTGATGCTCGACTTCTGTGCAATACAGATAAGCGCCCCGCTGGCCGAGGGCAAGGACGTGACTGTCAACCTCCACTTCAACGACACGGGCGAGGACGTGGCCTTGATACTCAAGAACTGTGTGCTGACATCCCGCCTCAACCGCGTCGAGCCCTCGGCCAAGTGTGACATCACCCTGACCAAGGACGGGTTTGCCCGCCTGCTGCTCGGACAGGCCACGCTCGACGGGCTGGTGGCAAGCGGCGAAGCGGAGGCAAACGGCGACACTGCTGCATTCGCGGCCATAACGTCGTCGATGGAGGCACCCGACCCGCATTTCAACATCATCGAGCCGTGACGCGGCTGCATCAGACGGTCACGGCAAAAGGGTCTGACCCGATGGCGGAAGAGGTCTTTTGTAAGTGCGACTTACAAAGGTTGTAAATGTCACTTACAAAGATTGTAAGTCGCACTTACAAAAGACCCCGCCGCGACACGTCCCCAGCAAGTGCGGGAACATTCCCAAGCGGGTTACACAAAAAAGCCTTGTCCCCGCTGGGGACAAGGCTTTTACTTTGGACGGGATTGACCCTCGGTCAGGCTTTTATCTTTTCAAACCCTTGCCCGAACACTCCGATGACCGCGCTCTGTGAGACGAAAGCGTGCGGGTCAATGGCCTTGACGAGGCGGAAGATGTTGTTTGACTCGCTGCGCTTGGCAAGCACGACGACGACTTTCACCTCCTTTTTGCTGTACCAGCCCTGCCCGTCGAGCACCGTCACACCGCGATGCGCCTGGCTCATCACCGCGTCGGCGATCTTGTCATAGTCCTTGGAGAATATCAGGAACTGTACCGACGACCGCGCAGTGTTGACGACATAATCGACAGAAAAGCCCACAAGCACCAGCGTGCAGTAGGCAAAGATGACCTTTTGCACGGTGTAGTCGGGGATGAATGCCGACGACGAGATGATGCACACGTCACACAACATGGTCATGCGCCCGAAGGAGACGTTCTTGTATTTGTTGACGATGGCCGCGATGATGTCCGTCCCGCCCGTGCTGCCGTTGTGCGAGAAGGCCAGCCCCAGGCCTATGCCGCAAAGTATCGCGCCGATGACGCACGACATGAACGGCTCATCGCCCACGAGCGAGCCGTAGCGGTCGGTTATCAACGCACGCAGGATGTTGAGGAAAAAGTAGAGGACGATGGTCCCGTAGATTGTCTTCAGGCAGAACTTCCACCCCACGAAGTAAAATGCAAAGGCGAGGAGGATGAAGTTGATTATCACGTACGTGTTCTGCAAGGGGAATCCCGTGGCATACTCTATGATGGCCGACAGACCGGTTACGCCCCCCGTGGCTATGCGGTTGGGAATGAGGAAGCCCGCCCAACCGAGCGCGTAGATCAACAACCCGAAGGTGATGAAGAGGTAGTCCTTTGCCTCAGTCAACAGGGTCGTGCGCGAAATTGGTTTAAGTTTGTTCATTTTGCTATCGTTTTTCTTGGTATTTGGTTTCAAGCCACGACGACATTGACGATTTTGCGGGGCACGATGATGACTTTCTTTATAGCCTTACCGCCAATGTACTTTTGTGAATTCTCATGTGCGAGGACGGTACGCTCGATTTCCTCGTTTGTCGCGTCTGCGGCAAACTGCAAGTTGAACCGCGCCTTGCCGTTGAACGAGATGGCATAGTTGACCGTGTCCTCCTTGAGGTAGCCCTCATTGCAAACAGGCCACTGCGCATCGCAAACCGTGGTCGTATGCCCCAAGGCCTCCCACAGTTCCTCGGCGATGTGTGGAGCAAACGGAGCGATCAGCACCACCAGAGGCTCGATGATGGTCCTCTTGTTGCACTTGAGGGCAGTAAGCTCGTTGACGCAGATCATAAACGCCGCCACCGACGTGTTGTACGAGAAGTTCTCGATGTCGGTCGTGACCTTCTTGATCAGCTTGTGGAGTGATTTCAGTTCTCCAGCCGTAGGCTCTGCGTCGCTGAATGCGAAGCCGCCGCCCTTGTCGCTCGACAGTGCCCAGAATTTCTTCAGAAATCGGTGCACGCCGTCTATGCCATTGGTGTCCCAGGGTTTAGACTGCTCGACGGGACCGAGGAACATCTCATACATCCTCAACGTGTCCGCACCGTATTTTTCCACTATCATGTCGGGATTGACGACGTTGTACATTGACTTCGACATCTTTTCCACTGCCCAGCCGCAGACGTACTTGCCATCCTCAAGGACAAACTCGGCATCGGCATATTCATGCCTCCAAGCCTTGAACGCATCGATGTCGAGGATGTCATTCGAGACGATGTTGACATCAACATGCAACGGTGTGACATCATAGCCTGACTTCAGTCCGGCAGAGACAAATGTATTGGTGTCCTTGATACGGTAGACGAAGTTGCTGCGCCCCTGGATCATGCCTTGGTTGACCAACTTTTTGAACGGCTCGTCCTTGACCACCACGCCGATGTCGTAGAGGAATTTGTTCCAGAAACGCGAGTAAATCAAGTGACCCGTCGCGTGCTCGGTGCCGCCGACGTAGAGGTCGACGTTTTCCCAGTACTCATCAGCCTCTTTCGACACAAGTGCCTTGTCATTGTGTGGGTCCATGTAGCGGATGTAATAGGCCGACGAACCGGCAAAGCCGGGCATCGTGTTCAACTCCAACGGATAACCCTCGGCTGTCGTCCAGCCCTTTGCGCGTCCCAACGGCGGCTCGCCAGTCTCGGTCGGCAGGAATTTGTCCACCTCGGGCAGTTCAAGCGGCAGCTGGCTCTCATCGAGCGTGTAGGGCATCCCATCCTTGTAGTAGATTGGGAAAGGCTCGCCCCAGTATCTCTGTCGGGAAAAGATGGCGTCACGCAGTCGGTAATTGACTTTGATACGTCCCAGCCCCTTTTCCTTTATATATTGTTTGGTCTTGGCAATCGCCTCTTTGACCTCAAGGCCGTTCAAGACGAGGCCTCCCTCGCGCTCAAATCCCGCACGGGGTGAGTTGGTCATGCGTCCTTCCTTGGCATCAAAGCTCGATTCACTCACGTCACAACCCTCGATCAGGGGACGTATCTCAAGCCCGAAATGCTTGGCAAAGGCATAGTCACGCGAGTCATGGGCGGGGACAGCCATTATCGCACCCGTCCCGTAACCAGCCAACACATAATCGCTCACCCACACAGGGACGGATTCACCCGTCAACGGGTTCTCAGCATACGACCCTGTGAAGACGCCGGTCACACGGCGGTCGCTGATACGTTCACGCTCGGTGCGTTTTTTGGTAGCCTCGACATACGCATTCACCGCATCCCGCTGGTCGTCGGTCACAAGCTCGGCGACCAATTCACTCTCGGGCGCAAGCACCATGAACGTCACCCCAAACACCGTGTCGGCACGTGTCGTGAAGATGGTAAAGGTTTTGTCGCTGCCCTTGACCTTGAATTGCAACTCGGCACCCTCTGACCGCCCTATCCAGTTGCGTTGCGTCTCCTTCAACGAGTCGGTCCAATCGACAGTCTCAAGCCCCGTCAACAGCCGCTCGGCGTAGGCCGACACACGCAGGCACCACTGTTTCATCACACGTTGCACGACCGGGTGGCCGCCACGCTCTGACACTCCATCGACCACCTCGTCGTTGGCCAGCACCGTCCCCAGAGCCGGACACCAGTTGACAACCGTGTCGCCCAGGTAGGCTATGCGGTAGTTCATCAACACACGTTGACGCTCGACCTCGCCCATGCCGCGCCATTCGTCGGCGGTGAAATGCAATTCCTCGCCACACGCCGCATTGATGCCGTCAGTGCCGTGCGCCTCAAAGTGCTCAACCAGACGCTCGACGGGCAAAGCCTTGTCCTCGGCGTTGTCATAGTAGTGGTGGAACATCTTGATGAACGCCCATTGCGTCCATTTGTAATAATGCGGGTCACACGTCCTCACCTCGCGGCTCCAGTCGAAGCTGAACCCTATCTTGTCCAGCTGTTCGCGGTAGCGGGCGATGTTCCTTGCCGTAGTGATGGCCGGGTGCTGCCCGGTCTGGATGGCATACTGCTCGGCCGGCAGGCCGTAGGCATCATAACCCATCGGGTTGAGGACGTTGTAGCCGTTCAACCGCTTGTAACGAGCATAGATGTCAGACGCTATGTAGCCCAGAGGGTGTCCCACGTGCAACCCTGCCCCCGACGGATAGGGAAACATATTGAGGACGTAGAACTTCTTCTTGCCCTTGTCCTCGATGACCTTGTAAGTGCCATCGGCTACCCACCGCTTTTGCCACTTCTGCTCTATTTCTCTGAAATTATATTCCATATTGCAAATCGTTTGTCAACAGATGATTCCCGTCGGGAAATTCGCTGCAAATATAGTGAAAGGCAAATGCAGAAAAGGCAAGAAAGGACACTTTCATGCCTGCTATGCCGAGCCGCATCCTATATTAGCGCAAGCAAATATAAGAAAGTCAACAGCATTACACCCCTGCCCGCGATACGCCTAACTCTTTTGGGCACAGGCACACGAGCGTCACAGGGCATTACTTTGCGCCCCACTCCGTGAAAAGGCGGCAACATCAGAGGAAAAGTTTGTTTTTAGGCTAAATTTATGTAAACGCAGCCTGCATCTATATATTTTTAAGTTGCAAACACATAAACGCAGACTAAAAACAGACTTTTTGCAGCGACAAGCGAAAACCATGTACATCTAAAAGCGCATCTGAGACGTATGGAGAGGGATGTCAGCCAGCCTACCGCTCAGAACAGCTCCTTGCCCATCGTCAACTCGTAAGCCGCCTGGATGACGTTGCGGGCGAACTCATCCATGCGGGCCGCCTTGTCGCGGTAGAAGTCTATGGAATCGACAGGCGACTCCGCCGCATAGTTGTAGAGGCTCACCCGCCCGTCGAGACGGTTGACATAGTAGTGCACGCTGTCCACGCACGAATAGGAGTCGTCCGACGAGAAGCACACCATGTCTCGGCAATGCTTGTAGAGGTCAAACCCGAACGACTCATCACGATAGGCCAAGCCGAGCCGCCCCATGACCGTGGGCATGATGTCGGTCTGTGCAGCGACTGATGGCATGACTCGCGCCTCGTGCTCAAGGCCTGGTTCGTAGAAGACGAGAGGCACCTGGTGGTGCGTCAGCGACACGTCATAGAGATTGTTGAACCTCCACGCCCCATGGTCGCCGACAAGGACAAAGATGGTGTTGCCGTACCACGGCTGCTGCTCGGCCTTGGCAAAGAACTGTCCCAGTGCCCAGTCCGAATACTCGACGATCTGCTCCTTGACCGTCCCGTCCTTGGGTGTGAAGTATTCGGGCACAATGTAGGGCTGGTGGTTGCTCGCAGTCAGGAGTGTAGCGAAAAATGGCTTGCCGTCGCCCTCCCAAAGTTCGCTTATCTTGTCCACCGCATAACCGAACATATAGTCGTCAGGCACGCCGAGGTTGCTCCTGACCTCGGACATGGGGTAGTCTTTCTGCGCGAATATCTGTTCGATGTCACTGTTGAGCATGAAACCGCCTATGTTGTCAAACTGATCGTCATGCGTCGTGAAGTAGAGCGTGCGATAGCCATTGCGCCGCAACTCCGAAGGCAAGCCAGTGTAGCGGCGTATGTTGCGGAACGGATGCGCCTCCATCTCGGCCGGGAAACCGAACATCGACGCCAGGATGCCGTTCATCGTGTGTATCCCGGCAGAGAACGCGCGGGGAAAATAGACCGACTTGCGCACGATGGCATTGAGGTTGGGAGTGCGGTCCTCCCACTCAAGCAGCTGCACGTTGCAACTCTCCAACAGGATGAGCACGACGTTCTTGCGCCTGACGACCTCCGCCGAATCGACAAACGTCGCCCATGTCTTGCCCTCGACCGTGCGCCCGAAGTAGTCAGCGGAGTAGGTAAGGGCCTCTGCGGGGTCGGCCACCGCCACGGCATCCCGTTTGTCGCGGCTCATCTCCATTGTCGTCTTGAGGAAGACAAAGACAGGGTTCAGCCCGAGTTGATTGAGGAACGCGTTGTTGCAGAAGTAAGCGGTGCCTATCTTTATCGGTGCCTTGATGGCCAAGCGGCCACGGATGCCGGCAAAACAGAGGAATGCGGCTGTAATGCTAATACAAACCATTGATACACAGCGCATTTTACCCCCCCCGTGAGATTTTTCAGTTCACAGGATGCAATCTTATGCCCCATGAATTTGTACCAAAGGCGCACAGCCAGGACAAAAACAGCCAGCACCACGACGAGCAGCAGGAGATAGACAAGGAAGCTCCGTTCGCCCACAATCATCCCGATGACAAACGACGGCTCACCCATCCAGTTCCAGATAGAGGAGTTTATCGGCTTGCCAAACTGTAAAAAGTACGGGATGTTGGCAGCCGCGAGCAGGAATGCCACCGAGTAAAGCATCGAGACCCACACCGCCGTCGCCCGCATCACGGCACGTCCGCCGCGACGGGCAAAGGAGTTGACAAGCACTGCGAACAGTGGCAATGCGAGTATGTAACAGCTCACCACCGTGTCAAACCTGAAGCCGATGGCGAAAGCGTGCGCCACCTGCCCGGCCGTCACACCGTCGAGCACACCGTCACCTGCGGAGTAGACGGCAAAAAGGATTAACCTGAATGCCGTGAAGACGAGCATCCCGATGGCATACGTCCCGGCCACATAGCCGAGACCATGTAACAATTTGCGCATTGCAATGATTTGTTTTAAGTGTTGATTACTTTGTCATAAGTCCTTAGCAGGTCGGCAACAAGCCTCTCCTCAGCGAACAGGGCGGCATGAGCCTTGCCCCTGGCAACCATCTCCTGCCGCGCCGTCTCGTCGTCAAGCAGCCTGTCAAGCTGCCAGGCCAGTTCCTTGGGGTCGTCAGGGTTGACATAGACAGAGCCGTCACCGCCAGCCTCCTCAAGACATGAGCCTGTCGCGCCGATGGCAGGCACTCCGCTGCACAATGCCTCAAGGAGCGGGATGCCGAAACCCTCGTAGCGGGAAGGATAGACAAACACCTCCGCCATCTGATAGATGGCAGGCAAGTCGGCAAAAGGCACAGAGTGCAGCATCATCATGCGGTCAGACAACCCGTTGCCTTCCAACCATGCCGACACCTTGTCGGCGTAGGGCGTGCGCCTGCCCACCGCCACGACGGGGAAAGGGTGCGACGCATAGCGCATCGACTGGGCAAGCAACAACAGGTTTTTACGTTCCTCGATGCTCCCGACATAGAGCACAAAACGTTGCGGCAAGGCATAGCGGCGTGCCACATCCGCCTTGACAGCATCAGGGACAACCTGCGAGAACGCGCGGTCGCAGCCTTGGTAAACCACATCAATCTTGTCCCCGTCGATGCCATAGCAGGACATTATGTCGCGCTTGGTGCATTGGCTCACGGCGATTATCCTGTCGGCGTTGACGCAAGCACGGCGGAACTTGAAGTCATAGATGCGGCGGTCGATAAGCTTGTAATAGGATGGGTGGCGCAGGAATATCAAGTCATGCACCGTCACTATGCTCTTCGTCCCTCGCGCCTTGCGGATGTCCAGCGGCAACTCGTTGCTCAACCCATGGAACAGCTCCACCCCGTCGCGCATCAGGTCAGACGACATCGCCGCTGACCTCCAAAGTGAGGGCAGCCTGCGCCAGATGCCCGACGGTGAAACGATGCGTGCACCGGGCGGCAAATCCTTGAGGAATCTGTTGCGGCGCGGCGAGGGGACGTAAAGGCGATAGTCATCTCCAGGGCGGCGGTTGAACATCGCCCCGATGACGAAGCGGCTGTAATTGCCCAGCCCCGTCCCGTTTTGCGCAGCGCGTTTGGCATCAAAGCCTATGACCATGACCGTAAAACAGTGTTTCAAGCAAAGCCGCGACGTCCGCACTGGACGGCATAGCGGCTGTGGTGCAATGAATTTGGTGCAAATAACGTATTTTTTTCCTTAATTCTTCGCACATTTGTCCTGCAAACACACCGACACACACGCCGACACGTGCCGTGGCGGTGCGTGAAATCCACCATGCGATGAAGAAAAAGGCAAGCTACTACGTCATATTCCCCCTGTGGTACGTGTCCTCGCTCCTGCCGCTGCGAGTGCTCTATCTGTTGTCCGACATCATGTATTTCCCCGTCTACAAGGTTTTCGGCTACCGCCGCCGCGTGGTGCGCAAGAACCTGGCGGAGTCATTCCCCGACAAGAGCCGCGAGGAACTGAGGGAAATCGAGAGGAAGTTCTACCATTACTTTTGCGATTACGTTGTGGAGACGATCAAGTACTTCAGCATAAGCGAGCGGGAGATACGCCGGCGCATGGTCTTCGAGGGGGCGGAAGAGGCCAACAGATACCTTGCCGAGGGCAAAAGCTCCATCCTGTTCATGGGACACTACTGCAACTGGGAGTGGGTGTCGTCGCTCCCGCTCTACATCACCAAGGCGGACAACCACGTGCGCGGGCACATCTACCACCGCCTTGCAAACGCCACGATGGATGCCTTGTTCCTGCGGATGCGGCACAGATTCGAGTCGGAAAATATCGAAATGCACTCCGCACTGCGCGTCCTGGCCAGATGCCGCGCCGAGGGCAAGCGGTTTGTCATCGGGTTCATCTCTGACCAAGCACCCAAATGGGAGAACATCAATATGTGGACGGACTTCCTCAACCACAAGACCGCCTTTTTCACCGGGGCGGAAGGCCTGGCCAAACTGGCCGATGCGGCTGTCTTCTACATCGATGTCAAACGGGTCAAAAGAGGCTACTACCGCGCCACATTCGTCAAGATGACCGATCATCCAAAGGATTTTGCAGGACATGAACTGACGGTGCAATATGCCCGCCTGCTCCAACAGTCCATCGAGACGGCTCCCGAGTACTGGTTGTGGACGCACAACCGTTGGAAGAGGAGCTACGAGGAGTACATCCTCCACCACCCGGACAAACGCAACGAGACCGCACAGCAATGAGACACGCAGCCCCCGCCGCGCACCTTGCCGGTGCAGCGACGGGGGCTGTCTGTGCCGTCACGGCGCGTCAGGCCTCAACGGATGATGCGTGCGTAGTCGTCCTTGCGCGGCTTGGGCGCGGACGGTGCTGCGGCGGGATAGCCGAGCGACAAAGCCCCGACCCCGCGCAAGCCTTCTGGCAAGCCCATGCGTCGCATCAGGTCGCGTCCCTCGTCGGTGGCAAACATCTCGGCCTCGCGGTTTATCCAGCACGACCCCAGCCCGACGGCGTGCGCTGCCAGCATCATGTTTTCCAACACGCACGACGCATCTTGCGTCCCGTTGGCATTGTCCTCGGGGACAAACACGAGGACGATGGTCGGTGCACCGTAATAGGGATCTGTCGTCACCCCCATCACCTCGGCGTTCATGCGGCGCAACTGGTCACACATAGCGGCATTTTGCACCGCCACGATGAACGGCGATTGCTGCCCCCGCGCCGTCGGTGCGAATGTCCCAGCTCGCAGGACTGCCTGCAACTCGTCTTCGGTGATCTGGTCTGGTTTGTAGGAGCGGACACTGCGCCTCGTCTCCAACGCTTCGAGTACTTTGTTCTTCAACATATCTTCCATTGTTTATTCGTTTCCTGCCACCTGGCCGCCAGATGTCGCAGACACTGACGCGATGCCGTAGGTCAAAAAGTCCGCAGCCCGGTGAGGGAACTCTGTTTTTAAGTTGCAATTACATATTTTCAAGTTAAATCTATATATTTTTAGGCTTAAATTATATGTTTTTAGCCTAAAAACAGACTTTTCTCGGTGCGCTGTCAACTTTGCATGGGTGGAGGCCTATTCCCCCTTGCTCTTGAACGCCATCGCGTAAAGGCGCATCTGCTTGATCATCGCCAAGAGACCGTTGCTGCGGGTGGGCGAAAGGTGCTCCTTCAAACCGATGCGGTCGATGAAGTAGAGGTCGCTGCCGAGGATTTCGTCAGGCGTGTGGTCGGACAGCACGCGGACAAGCAGGGCGGCAATGCCTTTGACGATGAGAGCATCACTCTCCGCATCGAAGTGCAACTTGCCATCCCGCATCTCGGCATGGAGCCAGACGCGGCTCTGACAACCGTCGATGAGGTTGTCGTCAGTCTTGTATTTCTCATCCAAAGGTTGTTGCTCGCTGCCGAGGTCGATGAGCATCTGATACCTGTCCATCCAGTCTTCCACCTCGCCGAACTCGGCGATTACTTCGTCTTGTGCTTCGTTTATGGTCATTTCATGCATTGTTTTGTCACTTTTCGTTGTATATGACATTAGTCACCACCTCACCCACTATGCCGAGCATCTGTTTGTCGATGACGCTCATGTCGTCGCCCACCGTGTGCCAGAACGTGCCGAATCCTGTCGATGTCGGGTCGTTGTGGATGATGTCGATGCACGGGATGCGGGCAATCTCGTTGACCGGCACGTGGTCATCATTGATGTAGCCGGCGAAATCATTGACGAAAAGATGCGAATAGCCCAGGTCTGCCGCCTTGCCCCACACCTTGTCGATGATGCTGCCTGCATAGTCATGTGAGAAGCCTTCGCGGAAGAACACCGCGTCGGCCGCACCTACCATGTCTAACAATAGGCCGTAGCGTGCCGTGTAGCCTGCCTTGTGGGGATTGAACGCCCAGTAGCGCGAGCCGAGACACCACGAATTGTCGTCATAGTTGGCTGCGTCAAAACGCGGAGTACCGCTGTCCTCGGCATCAAAGAGCATCAGGTCAACCCCTACGGCCGGGTGCTGCGTGGAGACGAGACGCGCGATTTCGAGCAGGACACCCACCCCTGACGCACCGTCGTTAGCACCGAGTATGGGCGTGTGGTAGTTGCCCTCGTCGTCATCATTGTCCGCCCACGGGCGCGTGTCCCAATGGGCGCACAGCATCACCCGCTTTGCGTTGGACGGGTCAAAGCTGGCAATGATGTTTACGGCAGGGAGCATCACCCCGTCATACCGATAGAGCTGCACCCGTTGTACGTGCATCTCAGCCCCGTAGGACGTGAGTTTGCCAATGAGCCAATCGGCGCAAGCGCGATGCCCATCGCTCCCGGGGACACGCGGCCCGAAACCGACTTGCGTCTTGACATGGGCGTATGCGCTGTCGGCATCGAATGCCGGGACAGCAGCCTGCACAGTGGCTTCCTGCTCCGCGTCTTGATTGCGCGACTTGGTGTGGCCGCACGACAACATGATGGCGGCTGCAAGCATCATTGGCATAAAAAGGTTTCTCATAAATCAAACTCAGCTTGTCCTGTGGCAAGCAAAAATACTACTATAAAGTTTATATTCAATCACCGTGGCATCATAATGACCACGGTCAGGGTTTCAACGTCAGTTCGACCACAGTGTCGACACCGGACGGTGGAGACGCAAGCACGATGAACACGCCGTCGCCATGCCGGGTGAAAGCCACTGGCGACTTGTCATCGAAAAGCACAGCCCTCTCTACCTCGGCGTCAAGCGGCAGGAACAGCCCCTTGTCCTGCCAATCCAGGATGTGGACGTAGAGTGTGTTCCCCCGCCTCGTGGTTACGCCCCATCCCTTTGGCGGGATGTCACCGCCTCTTGTCCCGTAGATTGTCTCGCCGTGCGAAGCCAACCATTCACCTATCTCCTCCAAGCGTTGCAAAGCCTCGTCAGGAAAAGCCCCGTCAGGCTGCGGGCCTATGTTCAGTAGCAGGTTGGCATCCTTGCCAGCTGCCTTGACCAACAGTCTTATGATTTCCTCGGACGACTTGTAGTCGTTGTCCGTGATGTCGTAACCCCATGTGCGGTTCATTGTCTCACAAGTCTCAAGCGGCAGGGACGAGACCTGCTGTCCCGAGAAGCCAGCCTTGTTCTCACCAGGCAGATCGCGCTCGAAAAGCTGGAAATCCTCGCCCGGGAAAGGTGCCATGTGGTGATTGTTGCCGACCTGACACGCGGGCTGTAGGGAGTGTATGAGCACATACTGCTCCTCAAGCCTCCAATCAAAGCCATCCGGTTTGTCCCACACGCCGTCGAACCAGATCGCCCCCACATCGCCATAACGTGTAAGAAGCTCGGTCAACTGGGCGTTCATGAACTGGTAATAATGTTCCCAATCGCCCTCGCCAGGTTCACGCCCAGTGCCATGGCCCGTCCTGCCCAACGGATAATCAGACCTCATCCAGTCAAGGTGCGAGTAATAAACGTGCAATCCGATGCCTTGGTCGTGGCATTCGGCGGCAAGCTCGCCGACCAAGTCACGCTTGAATGGAGTTGCATCAACAATGTCATAATCAGTCTGGTCGCTGGCAAACATCGAGAAACCGTCATGATGGCGTGATGTTACGCAGACGTAACGCGCCCCAGCGGACTTTATGGCGGACACCCATTCGGCAGCATCGAACTCCGACGGATAAAAAGCGGACGCAAGCCTGGCATAATCCTGACGGTCTATGTTCTTGTTGTTCATCACCCATTCGCCTTGACCCAACATACTGTAAAGGCCAAAGTGTATAAACACGCCGAACTTGCTGTCCCTGAACCTCTCGCGCGCCTCCAGATTTTCATCCGCAGGGACATAAGCACCCGCATGACCCTGCCCGGCAGCACTGATGGCCGCGAGCAAAGCGAATGACATGGCGAGTGACAACTTGCACAAACGCTTGAACTCCTCTGTCATAATCATATTAATATTAAAAAGACATCTATTCATCATATCCACTCCTGACGACACGGATGCCCACATCGCGCACTCCATGCAGCGGCGAACAACCCATGAGATGACGTATCCTGACTTCCACCTCCCCATTGCGCAATGACGTTAAGCGTCTGCCGGGGAGCGAGAGGGTGTAAAGGCCTGCCGCAAACGTGCCGCACCTCGACCCGTCGTCGGCGACAGTGCGGACTTGCAACGTGTCAACGGCGAATGTGGCGGAGTCACAGGCATTGTCAGACACCTCAAGCCAGAGATTTGCGTAAGGATAGTCGGCCCGCAACCTCATCTCGACTGCCATGTCAACATCTCGTTCATGCTCCGCCGAGTCAAGGACGAATGCGAGCCGCACGTATGAACACGTGTCCCAACCGCTATCTGCAACAGGCACATAACGGTGGAACACTGTGTGCGAATCGATGCACGACACCAAGGATGGCGGCAACGCCAACGATGCAATCACCGCCAACGTCCTGCACAAGCGTGTGATGGATGCGTACATTGGCGTGGTTCACTCGGGTGCTGCACCCCCGTTGCCCGATGGACGACCTCCTGCCTCGCCCTCGGGTTTGCGACGAGGGCGGTTGTTGCGGCGAGGACGGTTGCCCTGCCCTTGGCCTCCCCCTTGCTGCTGCGCCGCATCCCCTTGCCGAGGCTGCCGCGCCTCGCGTTGCTGACGTTGCGGACGAGGCGCATCTGCACCGTTGGCCTCGCCTTGAGAGGATGATTGCTGGCTCTTGGGTTTCTTAGCCTTGCGTTTCTTGTTGTCGCGCCGTCTGTTGTCAAACCGGGTGACACTCTCCTGTTCGAGCAAGTCAGCGGAGCGTGGTTTGTCTTCTGCTGATGCTTCACCGTCGCCCAAGCGGTCAGGCTTGACACCTCGTTTGTTCATCGCGATGACCTCTGCCGCCCTGCGAGTGGAGATGGTCACGAGATTGGCGGCCACGGTCTTGTCTGTCGAGTAGGTGATCATGCCTGCAAGGATGTCTGCCTTGAAGAAATAGTAGGTAGCATCCATCGTCTCAAGCGTCACGTCCTTGTGCGGGATGCGGCGGCCAGCCTCGACATAGCAATCGACCTCGTAGTTGAGGCAGCATTTCAGCTTGGCGCACTGCCCGGCAAGTTTCAACGGGTTGAGCGACAAGTCTTGATGACGTGCGGCAGACGTTGAGACCGAAACGAAATTGCTCATCCACGCCGCACAACACAATTCCCGCCCGCAGGGACCTATGCCGCCGATGCGACCGGCTTCCTGCCTCGCACCGATCTGTTTCATCTCGATGCGCACCTTGAAAGCGTCGGCCAACACCTTGATGAGTTGCCTGAAATCGACACGGGCATCGGCTATGTAGTAGAAGATGGCCTTGTTGCAATCGCCCTGGTACTCGACATCTCCAATCTTCATGTCGAGGTTGAGCGAGGCGGCAATCTGCCTGGAACGTATCATGGTGTCATGCTCGCGCGACTTGGCCTCCTCGTACTTCTCCATGTCAACTGGACGCGCCTTGCGGTAGACACGTTTTATCTCGGGTTCCTTGCGTCCCATCGTCTTGCGCATCTGCAAGGGGACGAGGCGGCCTGTGAGCGTCACAGTGCCTATGTCGTGCCCTGGGGTCGCTTCGACCGCCACTATGTCGCCTTTCTCCAGATGGAGACCGTTGCTGTTGCGGTAGTAGCCCTTGCGGGTGTTCTTGAATTGCACCTCGACAAGGTCGCAATCCTGCTCATTGCCTGGGACATCAGCCAGCCAGTCGTAGACGTGCAACTTGCTGTCGTGCCGGGAATATCCTTTTGCATCAAATTCCATAATATACTCTATTATATGCCGTCCTCCAAGCCCTGACGCGTGGCTGACGGTGCAGTTAGTCAATATTGTCAGTCTCTCCTCGCCCCCTTGACGGCAATCTCGACAATCATCTTGAGGGCGAAGTCAAAAAAGACCATCTTGGCGTTGACATTGCCCTCGATGTTGGATGCCGCCTCGGACATCTTCTGCACTATCGATATGGCATTGCGCTCGTTGATGAAGGGTGCGAACCGTGTAGCGAATTTCTTTTCCCTGTCGTCCATGCCGAGGATGCTGTCGATGTGGAAGTTGTAGACGAAGTTCTCGCGCACCATGCGCAGCGCGTAGTCAAAGAAGGCTTTTTGCTTCTCCCTGCCTATCTCGGCCATGGTCTCGCTCCAGGCCTTCATCTCACGGACATCTCGCGCGTATGCCAAGCGCATCAGGCGGACAAACATATCAAAGCAAAAGCCCGTGTCGCTGTCAACCTCGATGGTCTTGAGGCATCTGACGAAACTGCCGCCTGACGACAGGGCGACATTCGCAGCCTGGTCATGCTGCAAACCATAGTTGCGTTCAAGCACCGCTGTGAGATCTTCATCGGCTATGCCCTTGAACACGATGTCCTGTGCACGGCTTCTCACCGTGCCAAGCACAGAGGGCTTGTCCTCTGTGACCATGATGATGCAGGTCTTGCCCTGCGGCTCCTCGATCAACTTGAGGAGTTTGTTGGCGCAGGTGTCGTTCATCTTCTCGGGCAGCCAGATGACAAGCACCTTGTAGCCGCCCATCGCCGACTTGAACGACAGTTTGCGTATGATTTCGTCACTTTCGTTGCCGTATATGACCGCCTGCGAGTTGCCGGCCTTTATCTCGTCGAGCCAAGACTGGAATGTGAAATAGGGCTGCCGTGTCACGAAGTCATTCCACTGCCGCAGGAAATCGTCACAGCGCACCGTCCCGCCGCCCCGCTTGACGACAGGGAAAGCGAAGTGCAGGTCGGGATGTTCCATGCGGTTGGCCATCATCATGCATGAGCGGCAATGCCCGCAGGCATCGTCCGCCCCGGGGTGTTCGCATAGGAGATACTGCGCGAATGCCAGTGCCACAGGCAACTTGCCGCAGCCCGCCGGACCGCTGAACATCAGGGCGTGCGGCACACGCCCCTCAGCATATTGCCTGATGAGTGAGCGTTTGACTTCGGCCTGGCCTATCACATCCCTGAAAAACATTGCTCAATAGATTTGCTTCGCCACGTTGTAAACGCTCTCGACAGCCGAGTAAGTATAGAAATGCAAGCTCGGCACACCCGCCGCCATCAGTTCGCGGCACTGTGCCACGCACCACTCCGTGCCGACCTGCGCCGCCTCCTCGTCGTTGCGGCAGGCGCGCAGGGCCTCGGCAAGCGCGACGGGGATGTCAACCTTGAACGTCCTCGGCACTGCCGACAGCTGTGACAGTTTGTTGATGGGTTTTATGCCAGGGATGATGGGGATGTCTATCCCCTCCGCCCTCACACGTGCCACGAAGTCAAAGTACTTGGCGTTGTCGTAGAAGAGTTGTGTCACGGCATACTCCGCCCCCGCCTCGACCTTGCGCTTGAGCCAGTAGATGTCGCTCTCGATGTTGGGCGCTTCCTCATGCTTCTCGGGATAACACGCCACGCCGTAGCTGAACGGCGTGCCGGTGCGCTTGATGGGCGAGCCATCGACGAAGATGCCTTGGTTGAAGTCGTTTATCTGCCCGATGAGGTCTATTGCGTGGGCATTGCCCCCCTGCTCGGGTACGAAGCCCGGCTCGTGCCGCACCTTGTCCCCCCTCAAGACGAGCAGGTCGTATATGCCGAGAAACTGGAGGTCGATGAGCACATACTCCGTCTCCTCCTTGGTGAAACCGCTGCACAGGATGTGCGGCACGACGGGGATGCCATAGCGGTTTTGTATCGCCGCCGCCACCGCCACCGTCCCCGGCCTGCGCCGCAGGCGGTCGCACCGGTATACCCCTCCCCCCATGTCGCGGTAGACGCACTCGCTGCAATGCGTCGTGATGTTTATATATTTGGGATCGAACTCCCTGAGCCTCTCGATGTCCCTGTACACCTTGTCGATGCCAGTCCCCTTGAGCGGCGGCAGTATCTCGAATGAGAAAGCCGTGGAGGTCGATGTCCTTATCATTTCGCTAACATTCATCTGCTTCCGATTGAGTGTCAAACAACAAGGCACTGCGTGCCATCATCGTGCAAAGTTAGCAAGATTGGCAACATTATCAACACGGCTCACCGACCAACGCCTTGCAGAACACAAGCAGGCGGAGACTGCCATAGCCCTCCGCCCGCCTGTCAATGGCTCATCCTCCAATTATCATTGGCGGATGGCGGTGCGATGTTCCTTCATTGCCTCACAACACCACTTTCTGCGCACTTTGCCCCACGCGGACGACATAGACCCCGTGCGGTAGCCCCTCTATCCTCGTGCCTGTGCCACGGTGGACGCACTGCCCGCCGGTGGAATAGACCTCGACAGGTTGCGCCATATCCATCTCACCCTCGATGACTATCGCGCCGTCGATGACGGTGACGGTCGGGGCGGAGGCTTTAGCCTCGTCAATGGATGAGTAGTACATCTCTACGATTTTATCAAACTCACTCCATGGGTAGACAGCCTCGTATGCCGACTTCGTGCCAGCGGGGACATAGAGAGTAGCGGCATGAGTGAAAAATGGATCATCTTCCAGCTCCAATGGCTCTTGCCAGTGGCAAAAAACGGAAGTCAAGCCACAACCCAAAAACGCATCAATCCCTATCGACGTGACAGAGGCAGGTATATCCACAAAGGCCAGAGAAGTGCAACCTTCAAACGCACCCTCCTCTATCGACGTTACCAAAGGCATATCAATCAAGACCAGGGAGGTGCAACCTTCAAACGCATCAATCCCTATCGACGTGACTGAGGGCATATCAATCGAAGTCAGAGAGGTGCAACCATAAAACACACTAAACTCTATCGACGTGACCAAAGGCATATCAATCGAGGACAGAGTGGTGCAACCAGAAAACGCACTGTACCCTATCGACGTGACCAAAGGCATATCAATCGAGGCAAGAGATAGGCAATATTCAAATGCATAACCACCTATACTGACCACGGAAGCAGGGAGTGTCAACGATGTCAGATAAGGACAACTGTCAAATGCATGGGAGCCTATGGCCGCGACGGTGTATGCCGCCCCTTTATAAACGACCTTTTCTGGAATGGTCTGGTCTCCTTTATACTTTGTCAATCCCTCTGAGTCAAGTTTGTCACTGTCATAGCTATTATAATAGCCATCACCTTGATAATAATATGTCACTTCCACAGTTTTTTCTTCTTCCGAGATGATGTTGTAGTACAGACCGTCAACCTTGAAACTTTCGGCTCTTGCCGTCGCAAGTCCTGCGACAGCCAGCAGCACGACGCACAGATACTTTATATAATTAGTTCCCATCGTCTTTTATCTTTTTAGTTAAACAAAATCCGTTGGCCAGACTGTCACAAGCGGCGGCAATCTGCCCAACGGATGAAAGATTACAATCAGTGACGTTTTACTCTTTCCCAGTAAGTGACATCGAGTTCAGCGTCATTGAACTTGCTCGCATACTTGCTTTGGACAAACTTGCGGACATCGGATGGAGATGAATTCTCCGCTTCGTCCTTGTCCAAAAGCACATAAAGATACTCGTTGACCACCTTGTTGTGCACGATTGCCAACAACACAGCCTCCTGAGCACCAAGCTCATCCAAGGTTTGTTCTTCTATAAACCTCATAAAATAACCTCCTGCCCCTCATCCTCCGATGGGGCGATTAGTTTGGACATAAAAAAGGTGTGAGGATTGTATCTCCGTCTCATCCTGCATTCGGGTCTTGGCGTACCACATCCACGGATAAGACAACAGCCCCACACCGATTGACATATACCGTCCCCTCCGTGGGGGCATAGCATTGCCATGATGCAGGTGCTATTGCCAGATTATCTTCGTGGATTTTACAAACCGCCAAGTTTGAATGCAGAAGATAAAATTTCAATAACACCTTTTCTGGCGGATTGCTCCGCCAAACAAAAAACTCGGATCCGAGGGCTGTCTCCACAGCTCATCTCCAAATCCACAGGCAAATATAATCCTTATCCTTGTTTGTCAAAAACATAAGACACGAAAAACACGTCGGGCGGAGACTGCCACAGTCCTCGCCCGCCTCTTCTTTACACCATCCGCCGCCTGCCATTGACAGTTGGGATGCAATATTACATAACAGTCCTCACAACACCACCTTCACCGTGCCTTGTCCCACACGGACGACATAGACCCCGTGCGGCAAGCCCTCTATCCTCGCGTCCGTGCCACGGTGGACGCACTCGCCGCCAGGGGTGTAGACTTCGACCTCTTGCAGTGTCTCACCCCCGATGACTATCGCGCCGTCGATGACGGTGACGGTGGAAACGGATGACTGGGTGGAGGCGATGGATGAACGGCCTTCCTCCACGATGTTCTTGAAGCCGTTCCAGGGAGCTGTCGCCTCATAGGCCGCCTTGGTGCCGGCGGGGACGCAGAGCATGGCACTGTCGAGCACCGCAGGCTCGAATGCGGGACGGCACGCCAGCGGCTCCGTCCAATGGCAGCGCACGGTGTCGAGCGAGGTGCAGCGGGCGAAGGCCTCGTCGCCTATCGCAGTGAGCGTGGCGGGCAGGTCGAGGCTCGTCAAGGACGAACAGCTGTAGAAGCCGTCCCACCCGATCACCGTGACAGATTGCAGATCGACCGAGGTCAACATCTCGCAATAGTCAAACGCCCCGTTGCCCACCTGCTCGACCGACTGCATCTCAATCGACGACAATGCCCGGCAACCGTAGAAGGCGTAGTCGCCCACCGTCGTGACTGACGGCATGGAGACGTGCCTGAGCGAATAGCAGTTGACAAACGCCGACAGCCCCACCTCGGTGACTGAGGGCATCACGATGGTGTCCACCGAGTTGCCGTAGAACGACACCGACCCCACCGCCGCGACGACGTAGGTCTTGCCGTCATGCTCGACCGTCGGCGGGACGGTTATGCTGCCCTCATAGCCGTAGATGCTGGGCGAGGCAGTCACCTCGACGGTCATGTCGTCCTCGGACAGGATGTTGTAATATATCCCACCAGTCTCGAAGTCGTATTCGGCGGCACTCGCCGCCACGCCCGCCAGGGCAAGCAGCATGGTGAACAGCAGTTTAAGGCAATCGTTTTTCATAGTATTCCCTTGATTTAGCGGATTGTTACCAATAACGCAAATATAACTTTTTCTCCCCGCAAAGACAAGGGGAAAGGCACTAAAAACGACCGCACCGGCAACACGCCACCAGCCCACGAGCCAGAAGCAAAAGGAGGTATGCATTTGCTAGCAAATGCTAGCAATTGCTAGCTATACAGTAACAGTAACGTATACAGTTACGGATACAGTTACATAAAGAAAACACTCTAAAGAGTGTAAAAGAAAGCACACGCACACACGGCAATCAAGATTCCAATCATGGCGGATCCGACCTGATAAGGGAGAGCATTTGCCCGCGTTTGCCCGGCAAAGCCCGGCTATACAGTAACGGATACGGTTACGTATACGGTAACATAAAGAAAACACTCTAAAGAGTGTGAAAGAAAGGGGGTGCATCCCCCTTTCACTCACGCACACGACTCATCTGCGGCGGCATGGGATGCTCAGTGCGGAAAGGCCGCACGGCATCGGCAAAGTCACCTGATGCAACGACGCGCAGCATCAGACGCAAAGCCACCGCCTGTCACACGCGGCTGCCTGGCGGCTGATGCAAAAAGAAAGCGTGCCCGCAAGCCATTGCCTGCGGACACGCTCGTCATGTCAGCTGTCAAAGGACGCGTCAACGCTCGTCCTTGCGGCCGTTGCCCTTGCGGGGCTGGCGGTCCTTGCGCTCAGGACGCGGCCTGCGCTCGGGACGCTCTGCCTCGACGTAGCCCTCGGGCTTGGGCAGCAGCGCGCGGCGCGAGAGTTTGAACTTGCCGGTCTTGGGGTCGATGTCCACGAGCTTGACAGTTATCTTGTCGCCCTCCTGGAGACCTGCCTCCTCGATGGTCTCGTAACGTTTCCAGTCAATCTCCGAGATGTGCAGCAACCCGTCCTTGCCGGGGATGAACTCGACGAATGCGCCATAGGGCATGATGGACTGGATGGTGCCCTCGTAGGTCTCGCCGACCTCGGGCACAGCCACGATGGCCTTGATGCGTGCGACGGCCTTGTCGATGCTTGCCTTGTCGCTGGCAGCGACCTCGACATGGCCTACGCCGTCGGCCTCGTCGATGGTGACGATTGCGCCGCTCTCCTCCTGTATGCCTTGGATGATCTTGCCGCCGGGGCCGATGACCGCTCCGATCATGTCCTTGGGTATGTCAAATGTCACGAGGCGCGGTGCGTGCGGCTTGAGGTCGGGACGCGGCTCGGCGATGGTGTCGGTCAGTTTGTCGAGGATGTACAGGCGGCCTTCCTTAGCCTGGTTGAGTGCCTTCTCAAGGATGTCGAATGAGAGTCCATCGACCTTGATGTCCATCTGCGTGGCTGTGATGCCGTCGCGTGTGCCTGTGACCTTGAAGTCCATGTCGCCCAAGTGGTCCTCGTCACCGAGGATGTCGCTGAGGACGGCATATTTGTCCTCGCCGGGGTTCTTGATGAGACCCATGGCGATGCCCGACACGGGTTTCTTGATTTGCACGCCTGCGTCCATGAGTGCCAACGTGCCCGCGCAGACGGTCGCCATCGACGACGAGCCGTTGGACTCGAGGATGTCGGAAACGACGCGGATGGTGTAGGGGTAGTCGGCAGGTATCATCGGCTTCAACGCGCGCCATGCCAGGTGGCCGTGGCCTATCTCGCGGCGACCCACGCTGCGTTGCGCCTTGGCCTCGCCTGTCGAGAACGGCGGGAAGTTGTAGTGCAACAGGAAGCGTTGCTTGGACTGGTCAAGCACGTCGTCGATGATCTTCTCGTCGAGCTTGGTGCCGAGCGTCACGGTCGAGAGCGACTGTGTCTCGCCGCGTGTGAAGATGGCCGAGCCGTGCGGCCAGGGCAGGTAGCCCACCTCGCACCAGATGGGGCGTATCTCGTTGGTCTTGCGGCCGTCGAGGCGTTTGCCCTCGTCGAGGATGCAGCGGCGCATGGCCTCCTTCTCTACGTCGTGGTAGTAGCGGTCGATGAGCGGTGCTTTTGTTTCGAGTTCTTCCTCGGTAAACTGCGCCTTGAACTCCTCGCAGATTGCTTCGAATGCCTCGCCGCGCTCATGCTTGTTGGCATTGCCCGACTGTGCAACGGCGTAGGCCTTGGCATAGCAAGCGTCGTGCACCGCCTGGCGCAACTCCTCGTCGTTGTCCTCGTGGCAGTAGGTGCGCTTGACGGTCTTGCCGACCTCTTCCATCAACTCCATCTGCGCCTTGCACATGGGCTTGATGGCCTCGTGGGCGGCTTTCATCGCGCCGAGCAGGTCGGCCTCGGAGACTTCCTTCATCTCGCCCTCGACCATCATGATGTTGTCGTAGGTGGCTCCGACCATGATGTCCATGTCGGCCCTCTCGAGCTGCTCGAATGTCGGGTCGATGACATACTGACCGTCGATGCGTGCCACGCGGACTTCGGAAATCGGGCCTTCAAACGGGATGTCGCTCACCGCCAATGCGGCCGATGCCGCCAGTCCTGCCAATGCGTCGGGGATGTCAACGCCGTCGGCCGAGTAGAGGATCACGTTGACATAGACCTCGGCATGGAAGTCCGACGGGAACAGCGGCCTCAACGCCCTGTCAACGAGGCGGCAAGTCAGTATCTCGTGGTCTGACGGACGACCCTCGCGCTTGGTGAAACCACCGGGGAAACGTCCGAATGCCGAATATTTCTCTCTGTACTCTACCTGCAAAGGCATGAAGTCTGTTCCAGGAACTGCGTCCTTGGCCGCGCAGACCGTGGCGAGCAACATGGTGTTGCCCAGGCGCACCATCACCGCGCCGTCGGCCTGTTTTGCCAGTTTCCCTGTCTCGAGCGTGATGACCCTGCCGTCAGGGAGCTCGATGGTCTTGACAATTGGATTAATCATAAGATTGCTTTTATCAGTATCATTTCATAAAATTCGTACAAATATACGACTATAATCATTCGGTGCAGGCATTTCCCGTTTATTTTTGTTGATAATGAGCAATTTCGCCCCCTCGGATGGCTTCTGGTAAGGTAAAAAGAGTTAAATTTGCACATCACAACCCTTTTACCAAAAGCCGAAATGAAGAATTTGCCAATCATAGCCGTGCTGCTCGCCATGCTGCTGGCATCGTGCAGCGACACGCCCCACTTCAAGGTCAAAGGCACGATCGACAACGCCGTCGGGCGTATGCTCTACGTCGAGAACGTCGGTGTCGCCGCCAACGAGCCGCTCGACTCGGTGATGCTGGACGAGGGGGGCAGTTTCGCGTTCAGCATCGACCGCTATGACAGCCCCGAGTTCTTCCGCCTCCGCGTCGGGAGCAAATACGTCAACTTCGTCGTCGACTCGACCGAGACGGTGGATGTCAGGGGCGACTACGCCACGCTTGAGAAAGACTATGCCATCACCCCGTCGGGCGACAATGACAAGATAAAGGAGCTGTCGCTCAAGCAGAACGCCCTCCAGGCCGCCATCGACGACCTCATGGGGCAGACGGTGCGCAAGGAGATGGCCGTCCGCACCTTCAACGACTCGGTGGCTGCGATGCTGTCACGATTCAAGGACGACGTGGCGCGCAACTACATCTTCACAGCCCCCAACAGGCTCTACTCCTACTTCGCGCTGTTCATGCGCATCAACGACTTCCTCGTCTTCGACCCCTACAACAACCGCGACGACATCAAGTGCTTTGCGGCGGTCGCGACGAGCATGGAGCGTCTCTACCCCCACGCAGACCGCACCAAGCACCTGTCAAGCCTGACACTGCGCGGGATGCGCAACACCAGGGCCAGAGAGGGCAGGACACTCTACATCCCAGAGGAGAAGGTCAACGAGACAGGAATCATCGACATCGCCTTGTGCGATGCCGACGGCAACGAGATCAAGCTGAGCAGTCTCATCGGACAGACAATCCTGCTCGACTTCACGGTGCAGCAGTCGCCAACGTCAGTCGGGCACAACCTTGCGCTGCGTGAGATGCACGACAAGTACAAGGGGCGCGGGCTCGCCATCTACCAAGTGTCACTCGACGCAGACCAGCATTATTGGCTACAAGCGACTGACAACCTCCCATGGACTTGCGTCTGGGATCCGGAAGGGGTCTATTCGCCAATCATCGACACCTACAACATCAAGACCATCCCGTCGATGTACCTCATCAAGCCATCCGGCGACATCGACCGCCTGTACACCGACACTAAAGACGTGGAAAAAGCATTGAGACGCATCATTGGTTGAAAAACCAGGGCGCAAGCGGCGCAGAAAGTTTAAAAAACGTGCATTCGCTTGCCAATGCAAAACAAATCTTTACCTTTGCAACACAAGTTGGAATGAGGGATTCCAGCCCATCAAACGGCTGGAATTCTTTTTTTCACATTCATAAAAGAACAACATTAACCCATACACAAAAGATATAGGAGGAAAAACTATGGCTTATATGTCTGAAGAGGGATATAAGAAACTGCTCGAAGAGCTGAAACACATGGAAACCGTCCAACGGCCTGAGATCTCGCGCCAGATAGCCGAAGCGCGCGACAAGGGAGACTTGTCGGAGAATGCCGAATATGACGCAGCCAAAGAGGCTCAGGGAATGCTCGAAATGAAAATAGCACAACTCAAGGAAACAATAGCCGCAGCCAAAATCATCGACGAGTCAAAACTCTCGACCGACACCGTGCAAATCCTCAGCAAGGTGGAGCTCAAGAACACCAAGAACGGCGCAAAGATGACCTACACCATAGTCAGCGAGAGCGAAGCCAATCTCAAGGAAGGCAAAATCTCGGTCAACACCCCCATAGCGCAGGGGCTGCTCGGCAAAAAAGTAGGAGACGTCGCAGAAATCAAAGTGCCGCAAGGGTACATAACGCTCGAAGTAGTCAACATCTCGTTCTGACCGCCAAGCCGCAACCAAAGGCGGCGACAGCGCGACAGAGCATGACATAAAAAACACAAAGACATGGCATCGATTTTCAGCAAAATCATCGCGGGCGAAATACCCAGCTACAAGGTCGCGGAAAACGACAAATTCTATGCATTCCTCGACATCAATCCCCTGCAAAAGGGGCACACTCTCGTAGTGCCGAAGAAAGAGGTTGACTACATCTTCGACATCGACGACCAGGATCTCGGTGAAATGATGGTCTTCGCCAAGAAAGTGGCACGCGCCATAAAAGCCGCCATTCCATGCGTCAAGGTCGGAGTGGCAGTAATCGGCCTTGAGGTGCGCCACGCACACATCCACCTCGTGCCGATGAACAAGGAGGGAGACATCTCATTCGCCAAGCCTAAGATGACCCTTCCCGCCGAGGAGATGGATGCAATCGCCAAGGCAATCGCATCGCACATCGAGTGACTCGCGACAAGCATTCGCAGCCGGCAAGGCTGGCAACAAGCATAAGCCCCTGCTCCACCGGACGGAGCAGGGGCTTTGTTTTTGCCATCCGCACACAAGGCAAGACCCGACAGCAACAGCAAACTACAACAAAGAGGCAATATGCTCGCATACCAATATTAATATTAAATTTGCCACACATATAGCTTAATGCAAACGACGCATACAATGGACAAAGCCGACAGTGTAGTGATCATCCCGACCTACAACGAGAGGGAAAACATCGAAAACATCATACGTGCCGTGTTCTCGCTTGAGAAGGCGTTTGACATCCTGGTCATCGAGGACAATTCCCCCGACGGGACTGCCGACATCGTGCGCCGCTTGCAAGGGGAGTTTGCCGGCCGCCTCGCCATGATCGAGAGACGGGGCAAGCTGGGTCTCGGCACGGCCTACATCGAGGGGTTCAAGTGGGGGTTGGCGCACGGCTACGAATACATCTTCGAGATGGATGCAGACTTCTCGCACAACCCGCAAGACCTGCCGCGCCTCTATGAGGCTTGCGCTGTGGATGGAGCCGACTTGGCGATAGGGTCGAGGTACATCACAGGCGTCAACGTCGTCAACTGGCCCATGGGGCGGGTGCTGATGTCCTACTTCGCATCCAAGTACGTCCGCTGCATCACCAGGATGCCTGTGCGCGACACCACGGCTGGGTTCAAGTGCTACCGCCGCGGGGTGCTTGAGGCGATAGACCTTGACCACATCAAATTCAAGGGATATGCCTTCCAGATAGAAATGAAGTTCACGACCTACAAACTGGGATTCAAAATAACGGAAGTGCCTGTCATCTTCATCAACCGCCGATACGGCACGTCAAAGATGAGCGGGGACATCTTCGGCGAAGCGTTGTTCGGTGTCATCAGGCTCAAGGTCGGGAGCTGGTTCAAGAAATACAAGAGACAATGAGCAGCACAATCTTCAGGCGGGCCACCGTCATCAACGATGGCGAGGTGCGCCAATGCGACGTGATCATGGACGGTCAAGACATCACAACGATCGCCCCGGCCGGCAGCGGCTTGCATTGCGACAACGAGGTGGATGCCGGGGGACTGCTGCTGTTGCCCGGCGTTATCGACGAGCACGTGCATTTCCGCGAACCCGGGATGACTGCCAAAGCCGACACGACATCAGAATCAATGGCTGCGGCGGCAGGTGGAGTGACATCGTTCATGGATATGCCCAACACCCGGCCCGCGACGACGACACTCGAAGCGTTGGAGGAAAAATTCGCCAACGCCGCCAGCAAGAGCCTGGTCAACTACTCCTACTACTTTGGGGCGACAAACCACAACTCCCATCTGTTTGGCAGCTTGGACAAGAGGTCGGTGTGCGGCATCAAACTGTTCATGGGCTCAAGCACCGGAGATATGCTCGTGGATGACGACACTGCCCTGCGCAGCGTGTTTGACGGCACGGACATGATTGTCGCCGCACACTGCGAGGACACTGCGGCAATCACACGCAATGCGGCGGCTTTCCGCGAAAGATACGGCGACGACGTGCCTGTCGCCTGCCACTCACAGATCAGGGACGTGGAAGCCTGCTACCGCTCGACGGCAAAGGCTGTCGAACTCGCTGACCGCTACGGCACACGGCTGCATGTCATGCACCTCAGCACGGCACGCGAACTGACGCTTTTCGACACATCACCGCTCGACGGCAAACACATCACCGCAGAGGCTTGCCTGGCACACTTGTTGTTTACGACCGAGGACTACGACGCACTCGGCACACGCATCAAATGCAACCCATCCGTCAAGTCGCCGTCCGACCGCCAAGCCCTGAGGCAGGCCTTGACGACAGGCAGGATAGACACCATAGCCACTGACCACGCCCCGCACCTGCTCGCCGACAAAGAAGGCGGAGCGTTGAGGGCCGCATCGGGAATGCCCATGCTGCAATTCTCACTCATCTCGATGCTCGACCTCGCGGCACAGGGTGTCATCAGCCAAATGGAAGTCGTCGAGAAGATGTGCCACGCCCCTGCCAGGCTCTTCCACATCGACAAGAGAGGATTCATCCGCAAAGGCTACCGCGCAGACATCGCCCTTGTAGCCACCGAGGACTGGACGCTCACGCAGCAAGACATTGTGAGCAAATGCGGATGGTCGCCGCTTGAAGGGCACACATTCCACCATCGCGTCGTCCGGACTTATGTCAACGGCAATCTGGCCTACGACAACGGAAGGTTTGACAACGGAGCAAGGGGGCAAAGGCTCGTCTTCGACTATTAAGCTCCCCTCCACGCTGTCCCAAGACATCGGCCGCACATCGACGCGGCATCTCCAGAAGTCACTTTTAATAAGGATGGCAGCCCCGTCTCGGGGCTGCCATTTGAATAAAAACAGAAAAGGGAAATATAAATCAGTGCTAATCCCATGCCTCTGCATTGTGAACTAACTGCCGCCAAAGATAAATGTTACACATACAACCTCCAACAATATTGCAACTTTTTTATGCATGAAGTTGAAAAAATAGCAATATTTCATCCACAAACACCCTAATGTACCAGCGTTTTCCGATTAGGGCAAACATCAATGCCTCTTGATTTTGATTAAATGGGCATTGCACGACGCACGTTTCAACTAATCCCCCTGCACCAGCGACTTTTGATGGCAAACAAGGCAGATTGCAAAACAATGTTAAAAAACAAAGTTTCTCACATGGCCGATTAAACCTTGCCCACATTCCAAAGTCTTAAGGTTGAAGAAAGAAAATTCGTATTTCATACTTTACGTGTTGCAAGCAAAAGACCCTTTGGAGTAAGGGCGACAGCAATACGGACTTAGTTTAGTTTTTAGTTTTCTCATAAGAAGGCGGTCGATGTGAATTGGCCGCCTTTCTTGCATCTTGCCCCCTGCCATGCAGAAAGCGCAACGCCCCGCACACACTCAAACCGCCCGCCCCGGTCACAACGACACGCGGCGGGCGGTTCAAATGCCAAATCCACGGGATGCGGGCTTAGACGATGCTCGCCCCTCCGTCAACGACGATGTATTGCCCCGTGACATAGCTCGAAGCCTCTGATGAGAGGTAGAGGATCGTGCCGTTCAACTCCCCCCTCCTGCCAGGCCGCCCCAACGGGTTGGCCATGTTGTAGGCCTTCAAGAACTCTTCGTTGCGGAACAATGTGTCCTGCGTCATCTCGCTCTCAAACAAGCCAGGCCCGATGCAGTTGACAGTGATGCCATGCACGCCGTAGGACGCTGCCATGCCCTTGGTGAGCCCCACGACGCCAGCCTTTGAGGCGTTGTAGGCATGGCGCGCGAGCACTGGGACCTTGTCGCCTATGATGGCGTTCACCGACGAGACATTGACAATCCTGCCACCGCCAATGTCTTTCATAAAAGGCACGACGTGCTTGCTCATGAGGAACATCCCCTTGAGGTTTGTCGCAATCACCTTGTCCCACTCGGCTTCTGACAGCTCATCAACCGCCCCGGCTATGGCAACGCCTGCATTGTTGAGCAAGATGTCTATGTGTCCCAGCCTGTTGACCGCATCAGCCACGGCGTTGCGCACACTCTCCTCGTCCGTGACGTCACAGGACAGCGAAACAGCCTTGCCGCCGGAGGCCTTGATGCTTTCCTCCACATCCTTTAGTTTGTTCACCCGCCGAGCGAGCAAGACCACAGTTGCGCCGCACTCGGCATAAGCCTTGGCCGCGTCAGCACCGAGACCGCTCGATGCACCTGTCACCATGGCCACCTTTCTGGTCAAATCAAAATAGTTTTTCATAGAAACATAAAGTTTTGTGGTGATGTTCAAAAATAACAGAAACGATTGACTTCAACCGATGGATTGTAGTTAATTTTTGGTAATTAACATAATATAGCCGTTTATTTTATACACACCAACCCACCCGACGACGCAAAATGTCACACATAAACAATCCGCCATTCCATCATTATTATTATATGTCAACAGCACCGCCTCACACCTTTGCCGCCACGGCACGCCATGCAACGCCAGCCTTCGCCCCGCGCCATGGACGGAAACAAAGCTCCCCCGCCATCCAGCCAACGACCAGAGGCGGGGGAGCGCAGAGCGTCAATGTCCCTTTGTTCAACGAACGGATGTCAATCCTTCAACCACTTGTCAAGCCACTCAAAGAATGTGCGCTGCCACAAGATGCCATTTTGCGGCTGGAGCACCCAGTGATTTTCGTCGGGATAGATGAGCAGCTCGGCAGGCACGCCGCGCATGATGGCAGCGTCAAATGCAGCCATCGCCTGATTGGCAAGGATGCGGAAGTCCTTCTCGCCGTGGATGCACAGTATCGGCGTGTCCCAACGATCGACGAACTTATGTGGCGAATTGGCAAACGTGCGCATCGCCACGGCATTGCCACGATCCCAATAAGCGCCTCCCATGTCCCAGTTGGCAAACCACTTCTCCTCGGTCTCAAGGTACTGCATCTCCATGTTGAAGATGCCGTCGTGCGCTATGAAAGCCTTGAAGCGGCCGTCATGGTGTCCCGCCAACCAGTAGACCGAGAAGCCCCCGAAGCTCGCGCCGACGCACCCAAGACGGTCCGCATCGACGAATGGC
This sequence comes from uncultured Bacteroidaceae bacterium, assembly GCA_944321635.1. Classification (GTDB taxonomy): domain Bacteria; phylum Bacteroidota; class Bacteroidia; order Bacteroidales; family Bacteroidaceae; genus Avibacteroides. Next base: position 64,515 of record CALULY010000006.1, read on the forward strand.
TCGCGTGCCATCGCATCGATCGCCGTCATGTAGTCGCGCATACACTGACCGCCATAGTCCCCGCTGATCTCCTCATTCCACTCCACACCGAAACCGGGCATACCACGGCGGCACGGGGCAACGACGATGTAGCCGTGCGCGGCCATTATCTGCAAGTTCCACCTGTAACTCCAGAACTGGCTGAGAGCAGTCTGCGGGCCGCCCTCGCAGTAGAGCAACGCCGGATATTTCTTCGCCGGGTCAAATTGCGGCGGGTAGACCACCCACGTCAACATGTCCTTGCCGTCCGTGGTCTTCATCCAACGCGCCTCGACCTTGCCCATGTCGATCTGGTCGAGGATATGCTTGTTCTCCTCCGTCAGCTGGCTGGCAGTGCCATCAGAGGCGACCATATATATCTCATCAGGACAACTCATCGAATGCCTCTTGGCCACCAGCTTGTCGCCTGCGAAGGCAATGGAAGCATAGTCGCACATCCCGCTCGTGACCTTCTCAGCCTTCGCGCCCGGGATGTTGGGCAGACGGTAGATGTGCGATTCGCCATGCCAAACTCCAAGGAAGTAGAGTGCCGTCCCATCAGGCGCCCACTCAAAAGCATCGACATTGGACTCAAACGACTGGCTGGCAAAACGCCGCTCGCCAGTTGTGAGGTCAAGGACCATGAGGCGGTTCAAGTCCGCCTCGTAGCCGTCACGCTCCATGCTCTGCCAGGCGATGTAGCGTCCGTCGGGCGAGTACTGAGGGTTGGTGTCATACCCCTCGTTGTCCTCCGTCAGGTTGACCGTCTGCTTGCTCGCCAGGTCATAGACATATATGTCCGAATTTGTCGAGAGGGCGTAAGCGAGTCCCGTCTTCTTGCGGCAAGTGTAGGCCACCTTGTCCGACGACGGCGACCACGCGAGTTGCTCCATCCCGCCAAAAGGCTTCATAGGGCTCTCGTAGGGTTGCCCCTCCAGTATGTCCGTCACATTGGACAACTTGCCGTCCGCATAGTCGGCAACAAACGGATGCGGCGCACTCGTCACCCACTCGTCCCAATGCTTGTACATGAGATCCTTGACTATCACGCCCGTAGCCTTGGGGAGGTCGGGGTACTTGTCGGCGGTGCTCTCGACCGTCTTGACCTGCGCCACGAACAGCAGCTTACGGCCGTCGGGCGAGAATGCAAAACCCTCGATGTCGCCGTCATAGTCCGTCAGCTTCCGCCGCCCCGTGCCGTCGGGATTGATCTCATAGACCTGGCTGCTGCCCTCGTCGTTGCTCAGGAACGCCAGCTTGCCGCCGTCCTTGATCCAGCACACCCCGCTCTCGTGCCTCGGGGTGGACGTCAGCTGCCGCGCCCCCGTGCCGTCGGTGTTGATGATGAAGATGTCCGAGTTGCTCGCGTTCTGCTCCACGCTGTAATAGGTGACACTGTAAGCTACCTGACGCCCGTCGGGCGAGACAGCCACATCGCCTATGCGCCCCATGGCCCAGAGTGCCTCTGGCGTAAGCCTGCGCTCGTCGAGGCGGATGTCCGACTTGCCGATGAGACCGGCATCGGTTGACGCACCGTCACCGCCCGCCCCTGCGCAAGAAGCCACGGCGACAGCCATCGACATGGTTAGTAAGTTGGCATATTTCATGATGCTCTCAATTTGAATGTTTACCCCACGAAGATAGCGATTAATCCCCAACACAGACACGGCAAGGCAAGGCATAAAAACGGCAGCGCACGGCACAAACCTCCACCGGGCCAAACACAAACTTGACATCCCCAGTGCACAAAGTTCAAAACCACCGTACATAAAGTAAAAACAAAAGTTCTGTTTATATATTCAAAACTTTTGTTTATACATTCAAAAGTTCTGTTTATATAAACAAAACTTCTGAATGAACTTTATGTCCGACCTAAGTGAAGTTTATGTCCGGCCCGATGGGGCTTTTGGCGGCGGGAGTGGGAAGTCCATGTCCTGCCCTGCCGCAACTCAAGCCTTGGGAAAGCGGATCGACGCCCTCCCTCCACACCTTGCGCAAACCGTGTGCGGGGAAATGCCACCGGACCATGCGGCCGCAGCTCAAAACCTCAGCGTGAGGACGGCGGCGACCTCGCTCCTTGTGTTGCCCTCGATCAGCTCCGGGCCGCTGCCCATCGCCTCCACGTCGTCGCGCGCCATGACCGACCAGCTCGCACCGAGGCGCAGCCACCGCCCTATGCTGCACTGCGCGATGGCAGAAAAATAGGTGCCGCGCCCGTAGGCAGCGGGATAGTAGAACGTCTGCGGCAAACTCCTGGAAGGGATGTAGATGCGCGAATCATAGTCGTCTGTGCCAAACAGCGAGAAGACCGCCGCGCACCGCAACGGCGTGTGGGGGATGCGCCATGCGGCGGTCTGCGTCAAAGCGATGCCCCGCGACCTCCCCTGCCCGCCACGCGCGGCAAGGCAACAATCCACGTCGGTCTTGACCTCAAGCCCCGCACCTGCCGCGCAGACAAAACGCAGGTTCAGCTTGTCGGTGCGCACCCGCACCGCAGACACCGCGCCGCCGTCACCGGCATAGTCGCGCTCGCTGCTCCGCCGGCGGTAGTAGGCCGAGAACGCCAACCCCTCGCGGGGAGTGTAGACCGCCCTGGCCAACACTTCGCTGCCCGACGATGGCCGGTCGATGGCATAGCGCAGCCACGGGTGCGCCGAGCAATCGACGGCGAGGGTGAGCCTCAGCGCGGGGACGGCCGTCACCTCAACGCCGCAAAACACACCGCTCTCGTTGCGCACCGCGTCCGTCGCCGACATGGCCCGCGCATGATGCGCCACATAGCCACGGCCATAATGGCGGTGCTGCACGAAGATGCGGTAGCCGTCGGCGGGATAGATGTCAACACCGTTGAGCGTCGCCACGTTGCCCCCGCCGTCAACTGCCGTCTCGCCACCGACGAAGATGCCGCGCCAACGGAAGTCGTATGCCAGCCCGGCGTTGAAGAAACGCCGCCCCTCCGGATAAAAGGCGCGGTAGGGTTCGTCCCCCGTTGTGAACGGTCTGTTGAAAAAGTCGCCAACAACCGTTAATCCGATGTTGAAAACACCGCCACGGTACGTCAAGTTGCTGCCCACCATCGTGTTGCGCACGGCATCCCGCGCCTCGATGTCACGGGCAAGGCGATGGTAGCCATCGGTTTTCAACGACTTTGCCAACGAGTTTTCAACAACAGCGTCCAGCCTCCTCGACGAGAGCAACGCCGACAATTCCCATCGTCCCAGAGCCAAGGTCACGGCAGCACCGCGCAGGAAGTTGTTTTCATCCGTCGATGAGTGCCGGCGCAAGCCGCCACTGCGGTTGTAAAGCGAGGTGAGATAGATGTTTTTGCCCATATAATAGTCGTTGCTCACGACGAGCCCGCGCCCGAATGTCGCCTTGTAGTCGCCCACGGCCAACGCCTTGACCACCCCGAGCCCCCTGGCGAAGAAGTGAGCAGAGTAGAAATCGTAGCCCTTGGCATTAGACCCACGGAAGAACTCCTCGCCGGGGTCCTTCTCGGCAGAAACACCGATGCTCATCATGTCACGGTAACGGTAGGCATACTTCACCGAATTGTAGAACGGCGAACCGAGATAGTAGCTGCCCGGAGCCTCCTGCCGCGTCGCTTCGTCAACGTCAGCATAACCGCGCTTGTCGTTGAGCGTGCGGCGAAACCTCGTGGTCAATTCGCAGCCGCCCCGCCTGAACATCTCGGCGAGGGTCGGAGGCTTGTCCGGCCTGGTTGGCCCCACCGTGACAAACGGGCGCAGCAAAGCGGCCGTGGCAACGTCGATGCCCTCGATGAGCCTCAACTCGTCGAGCGACACCATCGGACCGTAGGTGTAGACGTAAAAGAGGATGTTCTCGACCTGGACGGGCGAGAGGAAGGGCAACAATTCGAGCTGCTCGCGGGTGGCGGCGTTGATGTCCAGCTTGTCATTGGCGAGAGCTGCGAGGTTCTCCTTGAGCTCCTCGGCTGCGGGTGCGTTGTCCTCGTCGATTTCCACGAGCTTGTCGATGACGGCATCCACCGCAGCTGACGGCGACACCTCTTGCGGGAGGCACTCAGGGAAGGCCAGGAGCGTTGTCAACACGGTTGCCAACAGTCTTATCAACACTATGTGTTTGCAACGCATTGCCATGCCGCGCCGTTCAGAACGTGTAATCTATGCCACACATCAGTTCGGGACCGAGGCTTGTGTGCCATTTGGCCCCGACGTTGATGGTAAATGCGGAGAGGTTTACCCCTACGCCGAATGTCGGGATAAACGGTGCTCCGAGGAATCCCGCACGGATGTCGAGGGCGGCTATGGGCGAGTACTCCGCCCCGAGCTTGTACCATGCCCGCTCCGCACTCGACTTTTCCACCTCTGCTGTTAGCAACAATGTTGGCAGAGGTTGGTAAGCCGCGCCGACGGCAAACGACACGGGGAGTTTTTCATCGGTTTTCCCCTTCACTATGCCCTTGCGGAGGGGATTGTTGACAACTACGCCGATTGTTAGTTTGTCGGTGGCAGTTACCAACATCCCCAAATCTGCGGTGAGCGCGTGCACATTCTTGTCACGGTCGGCAAGCTGCCTGACATAGTAGTTGACCCTCACCCCGAGGGCGAAACGTGAGGTGAGGCGGCGCGAGACGGCAAGGCTCACTTTGTTTTCGTTGTAAGCATCCATCCCGAAGCGCGCAAGATAGGCGGTGAAGTCCAGCACCCTTGTCGGCACTGCCACGCATCCGGAGTAGCTCGACAACTCTTTCAACGCAAAACGATTGACGTAGCCGAGCGAAGCGAAATCTTGCCTCGTGAGCGAAACCCCGGCAGGATTGGCCGCCGTTGGCAGGGCGGCAGACGACTTGCCCATGGAGTAGGCGCGGATGTCGATGAACGAGAGGATGTCCTCCCCACGGGCATCACCCGCAGAGAGCAGCATCAAGACCATGAGGACAATGCTGCACGTGATGCTTCTGACTGGATGTCGTCTGGTCAAGTGTCGGATGTTCGGGGTTTTGCCAAAGTCAGGAATGTCTTTTTGCAACAGGCACCGTCAGACGATGCCAGGTATGCGCTTGGCCAGGTCCTGTATGCTGAACGTGCCATCGATGGGCGTGACCTTGATTGTCCCCCGGAGTATGGAGAAGAAGAAGTCGCAGACTTTCTCAGGGACAATGCCCACTTTTTCACCAGCCTCGTTCATCCCCAGATCGTAAGTGCGGAGCGTCTGGCTGCCGAGCGCGGTCGCCCCGATGAGGAAGTGGTTCTTCAGCTTGTCAAAGTCAACGAGGTCTGCCGCCAGCACCTTGCCCACGACCGAGTAGCTGTAAACGACGATGGTCTGTTGATCCTCGGACAACATCGTCTTTTGCTCATCTGTCGAGAGATCCATCTCGATGCAACCCGAGTTTTCAATCTCCTTGTCACCCTTGTAGAGCGAACCGAGGTCGGCGAGGCTCAGGTTGATCATCCTGGTGGCCGGCGTGCGTTCAATCGGTGAGCCGCTGAATGCGCTCGGCAACAACAGGCTTATCTGGCCGTCAAGGAAGACGGTCGGGGCGTTGAACGTGCCGGCAATGCAATCTTTCATGTCTATGCTCTTGGTGGCAAACACGCCGCCGATGACGACACAATCATCCAACGTGACGGTGTCGGCAAATATGCTGCCCGCGACGAATGCATGACTGAGGCGCACTTGCTTGGCGTTGATGTCGGCCATGAACATCAATTTGTTGTCTTTTCCAAATGAAGCCACCGTGTCGGACGAGGCAACTGTCTTGCGGAATATGATGCTGCCCTTGGCATTGGAAGCGATGTGCAGTTCGAGTTTCGTATAAACCGCCCCTTTCACGTCGAGGTCTCCGTTCTCCACTTCCATCTTGCGGGCATAGACTGCCCCCTCGATTTCGGTGTCGCCCATTATGTTGACATCGCGGTCAAGTTCTGAGACGGTGCGTGGCAGTATGGAACTCCTGACGAGATTGTCCTTGAGGAGGATACCACCCTCCATGCTTATGATGTTCAATTCCTTTTTCATGTCGTTGGTCTGTTTGTTTTTTGAGTGTTAGGCATAAGTTTTTGTTCCTGCATCCGAATACAGCCGGCGTGCCACCTCGGCTATCCGCGCCTTGCGGCTGTCGCCGTCATTGTAGGCATCAAGAGCTGCAAAAAAATAGTTGTCAATTTTCTGCTTGTCCTCTTGCCCGAAATCGGCCGTGCTGCCCATGACGCTTTGCCTCACGGCCTGCTCTGCCACTCCGAGACGGCGCGTGGCATCATGCATGATGACTTGTGTCCTGCCATTACCAGCGTCGTCATCTGTCTCGACAAGCATGACCGGCACCTTGTAGGTCGCTTGAGTGTCATCTTCGCACAAGACGGACGCAATCCTCTCGGCAAGCTCGGCCTGCGCGGAGACATAATCTTTTGCTGAATTGATGAGGTTGACGGCATTTGCTTTGACGTGTGACGCGGCAATTGCCGTGCGGGCTTTTGCCGTCTCATCACCATCGACGACGACAGTTGACAGGAGTGCGGAATCCACTTTCCGGCGTTGCTCGGCCGTCGCCTTCTCCACAAAGTCAAAGCATGGTGCGAGGAGGTTGTGGATACGGTTGCGCAATTCGCCGTTGAGGTCGTCGAACAGGCGGGTGTAGCGTTCCTTGATGCGGTTGTAATCACCGCTCATCACGGTCTGCTTGTGCGCAAGCTCCTTGGACTGCTGCATCAGCTCGCCGGCAAGAGCATTCATCTGTGCCTCCTCCTCGGCATTTTGTATGCTTATGTTCTGGTTGATGACCCCGAAGAAACCTTTTGTCGTGGCATCGCAAATGTCTTGGGCACTTTGCTGCTTGGCCTCTATCTCCCCGGCCTGGAAAAGCGCGACTGAAGCAGTTAGCCCCTGGACATGGGCGTTGCAAGTTTGAACACTGTCGTCAAAGGGAGCGGTGTCTACCTCGACATAGATGTCTATCGGTTCGCTGAGTGTCACATCTCTGGAGTAGGATTGACCTTGGCTGTCTGTGAAAGTGACGGTCTTGCTCAGCGTGATAACGTCGTGTATGTGCTTGGTGTAGCTCATTTGTCCCTCCTTCCTACAATGTTTGCCAATCTTTGTTCCTGTCAAAGAGCCTCTTCATCTCGGTCTTGACGCGCTCAGGGATGTCGGCTGCCTCGACCATGGCGGCGAAATTGTTGGCGACAGTCGCGCAGGTATGCTCGTCGGCATCGTGCCATTGCAGCTTGTCGCCAGCCTGGAGCGCGGCCATGGTCGCCGACATCAACGCTTTTTCTCCCAACCGTGCGTTCATCTCGCTGTTGCCACGCACCTTTTGCACCGGGTTGTTGCCCGCGCCGCATTCTTCGGAAATGACTATCGGAAGGGAAAATGTCGCTGCTTCCGCCTGGAGGTCTTCGTGCTTGATGTGCTCGGTCAGGGCACGTGCCTCGTTGCTTTTCTTCAAGTAGTTGGTTATCTCGCCTATCAACTCCTGGGCATTGCGTTTGATGTGTGCTGCCGCTATTGCCTGGGCTGCGGTCAATGACTCTGATTGATAGACCGGGACGGACGAGATCAATGCGCATATCCTGTTCTGCAACTGCTTGATGCGCTGTTCGCACAGTTCCATGACGGGACGGTCAAGCTCCACGACACGGTTTTTCAACTCTTTGTTGAGCGAGTTGAACAGTTTGACATAGCGCGAAGCAATGAGATTGTAGTCCTTGCCCATGCGGTCTTGCAGGGATCTGAGTGCCTTTTGCTGCTGCATGAGTTCGATGGCCAGGGCGTTGGCATTGCTGCTCTCGTTGGCCACCTTTTGCTCTATCTGGGCGGTAATCAGGTTGAAGAAGCCGTAATTGAGCCGTCCGCAAATCTTCTCGGACGAGACTTTTTCCTCGTTTATCACCGCAGTCTGCATGACACCCACCGCCGCAGTCGTCGCCATCACGTTGTGTGAGACCGAATCCATCTTGTTGGCCATCTGCGACGTGTCGATTGTGATGTACTTTTCCATACGGTCCTCCTTTATTTGTCAATCTCCTCCAGCGAATTGGCGGCGAGCTTGGCTACATTCATCGATAATTGTTCTTTAACGGAATCCTCCACCGAAGGCGACGGAGGCAAGATTGATTCCTGCGCATAGAGCGGGCTGATGCTTGCCAACGGCCGCCGGCGGGCATCGAGTTCACCCACGTTGTCGCCTGCCGTCACTATGTCCTTTGCCATGCGGTCACGGAGGGAAGCGTCGTAGTATTCAATATACTCGAATGTCTCGGCCTTGTCATCGATGTCCTCCTTCAGACGCTCCATGTAGTCATCAAAGTCGTCCTGTGCCTTGCGGAACTGCTGTGACTGGACTTCGAATGCTGCCAACGTCTGCCCCATCTTGTCCTTTACGTCGGCAGTGGCGGGTGCAGCCGCCTCGCCGCTGGCAAGTTGTTGCCTCATGGTCCGCTTCATTCCTTCGAGACTTTCGAGTGTCGTCTGCGATGCCAGGAATTTTGTCATGTTGCTGCGCATGATGTTGAGCAAGTCATCACTCGATGAACGGTTGCGGCCATAGAAGTCCTCCGTGTCGCGGTGCCATTGGTTGAGGAAGTCAATCTTCTGGTTTTTGATGTCATTGTAGATGTGCATCCGCTCGATCCTCGTTTCTGCGAGGAGGTTTTGCACGATGGGGGCGACGATTTCCTCCTGTATCTGGCTGATGCCAAACGGTGCAGTCGTCGTCGAGCCATCTTCTGCCACCCAGTTGCCCGTCACCACGTCGTAACGGACACGGGAACTTGCCTTCAACTCAAATGGTTTGTAGCTCTCGACAGAATCCGAGTAGTTGAACGTCGTGTTGCGCATCTTCTCAATCTCGTCATGTTCCAGCAGTGGGGAATAGTGATTGTAAGAGTTCTTGAGAATGGTGAAAAGCAACCTGTTGGAACTCTCCACCATCTTGTTGTTTGAAGCCACTTTGAGCGTAGCGATGGTCTGTACGGCTATCCCCACGTTGTGAATGAGATGCCGGAGCACGTCCTCAAACTGGGTGTTTTGCCGCGAAAACTCCCGCCGCGCACGGTTGATCGCCTCAAATTGCGCTATCTCCTTGTCGTAGGCATCCATGTTGAAGACGTTGACGACGGCGGGCAGGTCGCTCTCCGTCGTGCCGTATTCCTTTAAATAATATATCAACTCGGTGTCAGGCTCGACGAGCGGCATCGAGACTGTCTGTGTCGAGATGTCCGACAAGAAGTAAGTGCCGGCCCTGAGCGTGCGGTCGAGCTTGCCGAAATAGTCGTAGAACTTGACTTGTTGTATCGACCTTGAGTAGTCGTCCGTCTCCACCTCCTCGACCTGCTCGTTGTTCTCGATGATCGGGGCTTTCGTTGAGAGCTGTTCCAACTCATCCATCGTCTCGCCAAGTGCTTTGGGGTTGTTGGCCATCTGCATCTTGACCGACGTGTGGGGCGTTTGTCCGGAGTAGTCGATCACGATGCTCTTGCCGTCAAAGGGCACCTGTCTCGCCACCGGCACGTAGGCCACCCCTATCTTGCTGACCTTGTAGTCGCGGAAGATTTCCCCCTTCTTGCGCTCAAGCTCCGCCTTTGCCTCGTCGATGTCGCTTATCTCGCCATTGGATTGGTTGTACTTGACGACCGTGACGACCGCCATGACCGCACCTGCCGCCGTGACAATCAGGCCGGGGACCAGCCCCATGGCAAAGATGAGCACGATGCCCACAGCCGCCAAGCTCCCCCAGATGATGAGGTTGCGGGTGATTTTGCGTTTGCTGTCCTCAGCGTCAGAGTGCTTGCCGTCGAGTGCGGCCTGTTGCTTCTCTATTTCTTCCTCCTGGCTGACTATCTTCTCAGCCGCCTTGAGGTAGAAGTCAAACAAGACTTTGGCTTGGTCTTGGTAGACGTCAAGCGAAGAGTCGAATACCTTACCTTTCATGTCATTATGCTTTTTGGGTTAAACTAAGTCGTCCTTATACGTTGCGACACCACGTTCTCGGCGTTGGTGAGCGTCTGCTCCATCTCATCATCCGTCGCACCGCGTGCCGCATCGGCGGCGAGGTTGTTGAGAGCCGCCGCCAACTTGTCCTCAAGCAGGGCGGCTGCCGGGCTGTCACTGGGGGTGATGTAGGCTATGCGCTCGACGAGACGTCTTATCCTCTTCTTTGTGTCGTCGCAGAGTGTTGCGGAGAGGCCGGCTTCCACCTCCAGCCTGCCGCCCAAGTCCTTGAGCGTGTCACGGCTTGCCGCGCCGGCCGCGCTCGCTGCCGCCACCTCGTCCATCCGCTTGTCGGAGAACTTGCCAACGGCCAACCCGAAGAAGAGCACGGCGGCAAACAACGCCTGGTAGAGCACTTGCCACTTGAAGTAGTCTTGCAGCCACAACCCCACGACGACCCCCGCCAGCGACAACAGGATGTAGGCGGAACTGACATAGATGTTGACACCCGTCGATGCCATGCTGCGCGAGAAGTCCTTGCTCCTCATGAAGATGTTGTCCGTCGCGTAGACAAATGTCAGGAACGCCACGGCCACCACCACGGCATCCAACACAAGGACCTTGATGTCCGTAAACCACGGGGAGACAAACCAAGCCAGCACTCCGATGAATGCCAGGCCGGCGATGGTGATGATGATGTTTGCGTGTTTCATAACCATTCATTCGTTTTTAGTTCCACAATTGGGGCAGAATTTCTCCCCGTTGAGTTTGTACCCGCACTTCTTGCAGTTGGCAGACTTGCCGACAGGGTTGCCGCAGTTGGGGCAGAACGACGCGCCGGCGGGTATCTTGGCACTGCACTTCGCACACAGTTGCTGCGGCGCGAGGGTGTGCAACGCCGCGCCGCAATTGACGCAGCGGCGGCTGCCCTCCACCGTGTCAGAGCCGCAACGAGGACAAGGCTTGTACTCCTTGCCGCAGCGCGGGCAGAAGTGGTCGCTCGTGTCATACTTGCAACCGCAGTTGGCGCAGTAGACCTTTGACGAGGCCTCCTTCACCTCAGGCTTCGCGCCCTGCGCCGCACCCTGTTGCTGCCCGGGCAGTTGCGTGGGCTGCATCGTCTGCCCCATCTGGTTGACCATGCCCATGGCCAGCACCGCGCCAAGCAGCCCGTTGCCGCCGTCACCGAGGTTGTTGATGGCGCGCTCCTGTATGTCGAGGATGCGCTGCCGCTCAAACGACGCCATGTCCGTCCCGTAACCGCTCGCCATCATCAACCCTTCCTTGCTGGTGTCCTGCGTCACCGTCACGTTGAAGTCGGCAAACTCCAACCCCCACTCGTCAAGCAGCGTGCTGCAAGCCATGCGCGAATTGTCGGAGATGAACGACAGCCGCGTGTTGATGTCGGCAAACGTCAGCTGCAACTGGTCCACCAGCTGCGCCACCTTTTCTGACACGATTCGCTTGACACGCCCATGCAACGCCTCAACGATGTCTTCATCGGCAAAAGGCGACTTGCCGTTGACAAGTTTGATGAAAAACTGCTCGGCCTCGACCACCTTGACGCCAAAGTTGACCGTCGCCACAGCCGGGAAGCCTTGAGCCTTGCCCGCATCCTTGAGCAGGAACGTGTTGGTCTCGACCTCCATGTTCACGATGTCAGCCTTGTTGATGAACCACACCGAAGCCTCGATCGGGTTGCTCCCCCCGAATGGGATGCCAAACAGCCGCCGCACCACCGGGATGTTGGCAGTGTCGAGGGTGTAGGGGCGCGCGCCGCTGGGGGGATATTTCTTCTCGATCTGCCCGCCCAACAGGAACAAAGCCTCCTGCCCCTGCTTGACGTTGAGCTGCGTGTTTGACGAGAGGTTGCGCTGGGGATACTCCACCGCGAAGTAACGCCGCCCGTCGAAAGAAAAACTGGGATTGTCGATTATTGCCATATATGCTAAAAATTATGTTTCCCACACCAACATCCACAAATGTAGTGTAACGAATTTGCAAAACCATAATCAATATTGATGATTTTGTCCCGCATCACGCACCGTTTGGCATATCTCGCAGCGCGGAGGCCCGGCATTTCGCGTTTTTTGCAAACCGTGCCTTGCACGGTGGGGCAAGGCATGAAGGCGGCGGCAAGCAGGGCAAAACCGGATGGCTCGGTGCTAAAAGTTCATTGTCTCCTAATGAAAAGTATATTCAGAACTTTTGTTTATACATTCAAAAGTTCTGTTTATATAAACAAAACTTTTGAATGTACTTTTCTCGCCGGGCAAACTTGGTTTGCCCGGCGAGAAATCCCAATTTACCCCCTGCCCCATCGCCACGACTCCCAGTGCCAGAGCCGTGGCAAACAGGACAGCGGGCGGACGGCTGCCGTGCCGACGCGGCTCATTTGTCCATAGACAGCAGCCACTTGCCATCGACGAGCACGAGTTTGGTCTCATCTTCCTCGCTCTCGCCGTTGCCGTAGGTGATTTTCATCTTGACCACCGCGCTGTTGCCATCCTCTGAGATTTCCTCAGAGAGTACCTCGATGTCAGTCACGCCGCCCTTGGCATCGATCTGGGGCTTGCCCTTCTCGTTCCACATCTCGGTGAGCATCTGCTTGGTCTGCTCGATCTCCTCGGCAGTGGCCTCGGTGCCATAGTCGATGTTCTCATAGACCGACTCGGGATTGCCCCCGTAGAGGTCTTCGGCATACGCCTTGGCCGCCTCGCCAGGCGTTGACGGGGACGAGCAAGCTGCAAACACAAGCGCGAGGGCGCACGACATCACTTTGAAAAGTTTCTTTGCCATAGTTGTTAAGTTTTGGTTTTGGTTAGTAGAATGTGTATTTCACCTCAAAGAGTGTGCTCTCGTATATGTCCGACGGCATGATGTAGTCGCCCGTGAAGCCTGGCAAGGCAAGGTGCGTCCTGCGCCCCTCGGTCACGTCAATCCCGCAGCGGGAATAGACGTGGTGCACCAGTTCCGTGCAGTACAGGCGGCACGTGTCGCCCAAATCATAGTCATGGTCAAACTCGACACCCCTCGCCGCAATCTCCAGCGCAAGGCGCGCGGCACGGCGGGCGACTGTGCTGTCACAGGTGAAGTGCAGCAACGCGCCCTCGCGAGCCTTGTCCGGGGCGAAAAACGATGCGACGGCCTCGACCTTGACCCTGTCAGGCGCGCCGTCCTCCCCCGCCTCGCCAGGGACGGAATGCACGACCACCATCTCCCCGCCGTCGCGAGCCACGATGCCGATGTGCGAGTACTTGCCCCCTGGGTCACTGCGCACCACTGCATAGCTCGTGATGCCGCAGCCACGGCGGAAGACCAGGTCGCCCTCGTGCATGGATTCCGCCGGCAGGGCGAATGTGCCCCTGCCCCGCCCGCATCCTCCGAAAGCGGAGATCAGGATGACGCTAACAATTGACATGATTGCCGCTTTCACTGGTTCCATCGCATTATGCTCGTCTGGTCATGGCAAATATATCCCGCGCTGACCGCCCGCCGCCGCTCTCTGGGTACATATTTGGGGGTCATTGCGTCAATGACCATGGAATAATGGCGGCAAGGCAGGAGCACGGCATCAAACCGCCGCGCCACACAACAGCGACAAGCCGGCGGCACGGGCATAAAAAAAAATCGGCGGCGGGCCGATGCCCGTCGCCGATTGATCGGATTAAAGTTGCCTAAGACTTAGAGCTTGTTGACCTTGACAGTGTTGACAGGCTTGCCGTCCTTGCAGATCTGTACGATGTACATTCCTGCCTGACCGTCAACCTCGACGCGGCGCACCTCGTTGGCCACTGCGTTGAGTGTCTGGCTGTCACGCAATGCGCCATCAACACTGTAAACGTTGACAGTGTAGTCACCTGCTTCGGCAAACACCACGTTGACCGCATCAGTGAACGGGTTGGGATAGACACCCATCTGTGCGACCGTGTTGCCGTCGATGCCTGACTGGCCGACGATGATGTACTCAGCCTTGGTCATCACGTCACTGCCCCACATGTTGCTGAGCGTGAGTGTCACGTCGTAGTTGCCTGCATTGTCAAACGTAGCGACAGTGCCTGCATCGGTTGCAACCATGGACGTAGCACCCGGTGAAGTGAACGAAGCTGTCGTCACGATGTCCAACGTGCCGGGGAGTGCCGGGTTGCCGGTGACACCGTTGTTGCTGTTGGTCGTCTCATCCTGGACTGCAGATGTGTTCTCACCTGCTGCACCAAGCTGGAGGATAGTGCGCGCTGCCCATTCGTCGCCCGTACCGCCAGTACCGAGGTTGGGGAATGTCATCGTCTCAGGATCATAGTTCTCGAAAGTCCAGTAGCCCTTGAGGTCGGCAGGCACTGTCTTGCCTTCGTAACCGCCCATTGCCTCTAGCACTTCGTCATCCGAGAGAGCTTTGTACCACACTTGCACGTCATCTATCACAGCATTAAGACCTGCGTGGTATACGTTGGAACCGCCGATGTAGATAGGACATTCAGAAAGATACTGCCTTGATGTTTCTGAATATTCGCCAGTCTTCTGACCGTTGAAATATATCTTCTGCGTACGGCCGTCATAAGAAATGAGGATGTGCGACCAAAGACCGACTCCAAGACCATAGGATGGCCTTTTAAAAAGATTGCCGTCCGTGCAACAATTCAAGTTGGGAATTTCGTGGCGGTTGGTGTTGCCATTGAAGGAATTTGGCAAGTTGTCAATAGCCTTGTGATTGAACAATGTGTATGACACAATGTTGTCATCGATTACCTTGCGACCCGCGCTGTTCTCAGTCTCTGGCCAGATGATGACCCAGAACTCGCCCCAGTTGTTGTTAGGCCAGCTGATACCCGTGTAACGCTTGTTGATGAGGTTGGTTCCCATCTTGGAGTGAGTAAATCTGGTCGGCTTGACCCACAAACCTATGCTGTAAGGTATCTGTGCAATGGGAAGCACTTCATCAGGCAGCATCAGGATGTTGGGATCAACCAATTCCAAGCCGCGTGACACTGTGCCCTCGCCAAGACGCTCGGCAGTGTAGGTGAGAGTGGTGGCCTCTGAAGGCTTGATCGATGTCGGATTGGCAGTGAAGTCCTCGATGATGGGCAGTGCGCCGACAGCGTCGGAAGAAATCTGGATGAAGCCGCGGTAGTAGATTTCCTCCTGGTTTTGCGTTGTGACTTTCACATCATAGTAGCCTTCATCCTCGATGGAAAGGGTATAGCTCGTTCCACCATCCTGGCCACGTGTCACGTTTTCACCTGTGACAGAGTTAAGAATTTCCCAATAAGAAGCATCCTCGTGCAACGGGTCGATGAAGGAGATTGTGAACTCTTCACCCGGCTTGATGACTGGTTTGTCGCTCTGGATGCCATCAACCATTGTTGCATCAATTTCCGCATATTCGCTCCAGACGATTTCGCTCTTGGTCACGCCATCGGGAGCAACAGCACAGACACCGACGCGGTACCTGCTGACCTCGGGATTGGCAGGTGCACCGACGACATAGTGCGCCCATGACGAAGTGATGCCGCAGAACTCGGGCTCATCACCCTCAGCCTGGCTCCACAACTCGAAGTACCATGTGTCAACCTCGTCGTTGTAGATAGGCTCGGATGCTGCTATCTTCTCGGCAGAGAGTTCGCCGCACTCCCAGATTAGCTTGAAGTCAATACCGTTGTATGTGCGCTTGAGCAACTCTGCCTTGGTGATTGTCGGAGCAACTGGGCTGTAGCTGTTCTGAGGAACGATGGCGAGTTTGCCAACCAATGCCTCATAGTTGGCTTCAGTGTCTTCGAATGTCAGACCGATGAGGGCGACATTGCCGTCCATGCCGAGGTCGGAAGCCTTGGCGGTCACTTTGTTCCACTGGCCTGCTGCCGTCGCATCGGCAACGTCCATGTAGTGGAACTCGTCCTCTGAACCAACGAATGACCAGAAGAGCTTCATGTGTGACTTGACACCGTTGTTGATCTTGTAGACTAATGTTACTTCGTCATTGGCGGTGACATCAAAGTCGGTCTTGAAGAGGCGGACATTGGAAAGCGCGGTCTCACCGTCGAACTTCATTGAAGTGCCGGCAAACCAAGAGTCGTCAAATGTGAATCCGCAGTTAATCGCGCCCTCACCCATGACAATGGGTTCGTCATCGGCATCCGTAATCCACCAACGCCATGTCGGCATATAGTCCTGTACGCCGACGTTGTACCACTTCTGGTCAAAAGTGACCTCGCCGTCCTGACGGAAGCATGTGCCGGTGCCCAAGTTGAAGTAGGTGACGAAAGGCAGGTCATTGAGGGTGCTTCGTGCAGTGACAAACTTGGCGATGCCGTGGAAGTCTTTCATGGCTGCGTCTGCAGAACTTGCGGGTGCAGAGATGTCGGGTGTGATGGCCGGATTCCTGTTGCCGCCAGAGAAGACTTGTTCTTGCTTGCGCAGGTAGCAGAGCTGCACTGCTTCGTCACTTGAACCGTCCTCGGTAGAGTTCTGGTAAATCATGTCTGTGGTGTGATTTCCCCAGAAGATGATTGATACAGGATTCTCTGCCAATGTCCTCCAATAGCTTGCGTCTACTGCGCTCCGCATCCACCTTGCCTGAATGTCAAATCCTGCATAAACATCATAGGAATCGCCGCCGACACTTTTGGCTGTGCTTGCAGATGATGAGAGACTGTTCCCCCAGTTGTAGTTGAGGAAATAGACATCTGTCACCTGTTTGCCATCCTTCATGAACCAGTCGGTTTTGTTGCCGTTAAGGTCTGAACCGAGGTCCATTGTTCCGCTGTTCATGCTCGTGCCATACCAATATACATGGAAGTGCCAGTCGAGTTGTGGTGCAAGCTCGAAACATTCGGCGAAGAAGTTCTGGATGTCGTCGGCATGCGCCACGGCAGCCTCCGGATTGATACAAAGACCATCGACACCATAATACTTCATGAACTTGAGCAACTTGACCGAATATGCATACTGTCCGCCAAGTTCGTTGCTGCCACGGGTAGCGAGCATAGCGAATATCTTGCCGGCTTCGGTGTTGTCTGAACCCCATGAGTCGATGAAGAGGGTGCAACCGTTGGGGACACCGTTTTTGTGCGCTACGTCACCGAATGCTCCGGGTACGCGGATCCAGCTCAGTGACCATCCGCAGTATGAATCAAGATATGACCACATGCTGAAGTTGTCACCATCGGCAACATAGCGGGGCAGCTGTTGCCAATAGGTGTCAGAGATTCCCATAGGTGTACAGAGACTGAATTTTCTGTCTTGGGTCACCTCTGGATCAACTTGGGTAGCCGTGTTGACGAAACGGTCGTGCATTCTCACACGTGAGATAAAGAAGTTTTCATCCTCGGAGAGTTTTGTTCCAGGCTTCCACAATGGGAAGTACTTTGAGAACAGGGCCTCTGGCTCCCTGGCTGACGCATCAATCCAAGCGGGATTGGTGTCATCCAAGTAGTCAACATACTTGTCGTGGGAAGGGATGTTTTGAGCAGCCGCTACCAACGCGCAGGAAAACATAAGGCCTGTAAGGGTTAATTTTTTTGCTTTCATGCTAATGTTTGTTGTTAGTTATTAAATGTTGATGTGTATACCATTATTATATAGGCAGGGGAAGAGCATTCCCCCGCCTTGTTGGTCAGAACCTGCGGTTGTCCCCAAGTCCGCTGGGATCCTCGACATCCCACCAGAGGTATGTCCTCTCAAGGTTTGGACCACCCAATGCCTCTAAACCTGTTGTGTTTATGTCTTCGGCAATCGAGGAATCAGATGCGTCCCATGGGATGCGGCGGATGAGAGCACCACTGTCGAGAGAGCCGTCGCCGATGTCATCGTTCATGAAGATGCGCGGATAGCCGGTGCGACGGAGGTCGTTCCATGCCTCAAGACCTTGCGGGAAGTTGGCAAGCCACTTCTGTGTGATGATTTTCTCCAGTTTCACATTGTCCGGGTCACTGTTGTCCCACTTCACACCGATAGTCAACTCACCGGCAATGTCATTGTTGTGGTCTGAGTAGTCTACATAGTCAATAGACGTATCGGCCGCCTCCTGATTGTAGTAATCGTTGTATTCTGCGCTGGTCGATGCCACATTGTTCTCCTCGAACATTGCCTGGATGCCATTCTGGTACAGACGGGAAGCCAACAATGTCCCGACTTCCCAACGCAAGTCAGCCTCTGCCTCCATGAAGATTGCCTCTGAACGTTTCAGGATGGCCACACTCTTGTTAGCGAAACTGCCAGACAGGCCGGAGAAGTTGACATATTGGTTGGCAGCGTCACGCGGTGTGAGTGAGATGCCCGTCCTCATGCCCACAACATCGGAGTTGGCCGGCAACTGGACATTGCCTTCAGAGTCGCTGATGTCTCCCATGTTGGTGTTGAACCATACCGTCATGAGCGGGAAGTTGAGACGCTTCATGATGTTCTCCATCGAAGCGTTGAGGCGGGTGTCGTCCCAGTTCTCAGAGATGGCCCACAACGGATTGGGGCGGCCGTCGTCGCCTGTGTACTCGACGCTCCTCTCTATCAATCCGTCTTTGATGGCTGATTGGGCCTCAGTCCTCGCACGGTCGGGATCGACGTTACTCATCCTGAGAGCCATCCTCAGGCGGATAGTGTTGGAGAACTTTATCCATTGCTCTACATCCGCTCCGCAGATGTCGTCATAGTCTTGAAGCAGGGTGTTGATCGAGTCCTGGTGCTCTGCCGGTGTGTTGCGGAAATTGTCAAGCACCGCTTTTGCACTCCTCAGGTTGTAGAACAATGAGTCGTAAATCTCAGGCATCGGGGTGTAGGTCAGCGGAGACTCTTGCTTGTCCTGCTTGTAGTCCCACCATGGGAACGGCCCGTAGATGTCGGACAACTCGAGGGCGGAGTAGCAGTACATGATGTTGCACATCGCACCGACCTCCTTCAACCCGAGGGCATCAGCCGAGCGCATCACCGGCAATGCGGCTTGAGCCATCTCGAAGAATATAGACTTGGGGCTTTCGCAGTAGTCCTTGAAGTAAGCGTATGCAGTCGGCAGGTTGCCACCGAAGTTCTGCGTGCTGGACATATAGCCGGCATAGTTGTCTATGTGGATGTTGCACTGCACTTGGTACTGGTGCGGCTGTTTGGTGTCGGGGTCGATGGCACGGAGCTTCTTTTGCGCCGTGAGGAACATTCCGGCAGCTTGCTCATAGTTGGCGGCTACCATCAAATCCCCCTCGGCCACCTCAGTGTTCGCATTCAGGTCATCGAGCAACGAGTCACCGCAGCTGAAGGCCAGCGGCAGGGCTATCGCCGAGAGGAGCAAGATGTTTATGGATTTCATTTTCATTGTCTTGTCATGTTATGATTTAGAATGTAGCTTTAATTGTGATACCGAATGACCTTGTGGTAGGCATACTGAACACATCGACGTTGCCCAAAGCATTCTGCGTGCTCAAAGATGTCTCCGGGTCTATCGGGGCATCCTTGTAGAGGAAGAAGAGGTTGCGGGCATTGACACCGAGCGTCAGGTTCTTGCTCTTGCCGAAGAGGTCGCGGAACGTGTAGGCGAGAGAGATCTCACGCAGACGGAAGTTTGTGGCATCATAAACGTAGTTGCTGCCGAGAGGTGCCTGACCGCCAGTCGCCTGATAGTACTCATAGATAGGCACGATCTGGTTCTCCAACCACATACCTGGTTTGGTGACATTGCCGGCCTTGTTAGTCCAAACGATGTTGTTGGCCTCGGAGTTCAACCTCGCTTCTGCCGATGCGACAGAGTTGCCGGCTTGGTCAAGATAAGCCTCTGTGAAGGAGATGACCTTGCCACCAATCTTTCCATCGATGAGGAAGTAGAATTGGAAATCCTTGTAGTTGAACGTATTGCTCCAACCGAGAGTGTGCTTGGCGTTCATGTTGCCAAGGTAGACGTTGGACTGTCCGTTGAGCTTGTAGGGGAGACCCTCGCTGTTGACAACGATGTCGCCATTGCTGTTCCTCATGTAATCGACTGCATAAAGGTCGCCGTAGGAGCCACCCTCCTCAAATTTGACTTTCAAGCCGCTGTTCTTACCCATGTCAACCTCGTACACAAAATCCAAACCGTTCTGCTTCTTTGCAACAGTGAGGATCTTATTGGCGTTGAAGGCATAGTTGACCTGGGTCTTCCAACTGAAGTTGTTGTTGGGAGCAAGGATATAGTTGGCCGTGATTTCGACACCCTGGTTGCGCACTTTACCACCATTTATATATACCTCCTTGCCGGCCGAACCCTGATACTTCATGAACTGATTTTTCATGATAGCGTTGTAGTAGGTCGCCTCGATGTTGAACGAGCGTCCAAACATACTCAAGTCAAAGCCTGCCTCGAATGAACCCGTCGTCTCAGGTTTCGGGTCTTGGAAGTTGACTATGCCCGCTGCGACATACGCGCCGGTTGCCGGGTTGCGGGTCGCAGATGCGATGAACAATTGGTTAGGAATCGAGTTACCCACAACTGAGTAAGAAGCACGCACCTTCAAGTCATTGATGAATTGCGGCATAGTGAACATCTTGCCAAGATGGGCATTCGCGCCGACCGACCAGTAAGCGAAGTGAGGCTTCATGTCGCGGAACTGAGTGAATGCACGATACCAGTCGTCACGGTAGCTGCCCTCGACAGTCAACATCTCCCTCCAGGTCAACTGCGCCGTAGCGAACAATGCACGCTCCCAGTTGTTAGTCTCAAGACCGCCATAGTTGTCACCAGAACTGATGTAGATGTCATCCAAGATGAATTGGTTGGTTGACAAGTCCTCCTGGTAGGGTGCGCCTGAGCTTGCGGTCGGGGTGATGCGCCAATAGTTTGAGTGAGAATTGAGCATACTGCCACCAAAGTTCAACCCGATGTTGAAGTCCTTGATGTCCTTGTTGTAGCTGAACATGAAGTCACCATAGAAGTCATAACCCTTGGAATGGTCCAGGATCAGACGGCCACGGTCAATCATGCCGGCATTGTGCCAAGTCGTCGCGTACTGGCGTTGCTCATCGGTGCGCTCGTTGAAGTCATATTTCAAACGAGCCTGCACAGACAACCCGTCAATGATGTGGTAGGTCGCGCTGAAACTTCCGAAAACGCGGTTGACCACTTCCTCTGAAGTCAAACGGTTGAGCAACCACCATGGGTTGTTAAGGCTCAAATTGTCATCATACCAAACCTGCTTGCCGTACATCGGGCTTGACAACTCCGACTGGATCTGGTCGAGCACATAAATCTCTTTGCCGTTAGCATCCTGTGATTTGACAAGGGCATCGTATGTGTTGGACATCCACGTAGCACCAAAGTCTGCATAGTGGGTCCTGTACCAATCCATATCCAAGTTCCGAGGAGCCATGTACAACTGATAAATAGGATTGTAGAAAGTACCACCCGTCGGACGGTTCTTTGTCTTCTGGTTGATGTAGTTTGCCGAAATGTCAATCTTCAACTTGTCATCAAAGAAGGAGAAGTTTTGCCTGAAGCTGATGTTGTGGCGCGTAAACTTGTTGGTCTCCACTATACCGTTGGCAGTGGTGTTACCGTAAGAGAAGTAGGTCTGCACCGTCTTGTTGCCACCGCTCAATGAAACCGAGTTGTTGAAGTTTGTACCGAGACGGTAGAAATCACTGATGTCGTACGGAGTATTGGACAAACGCACATTGGGGTTGTTGACATTAGCCAACTGGTCGGCCGTCAACCCTCCGAGTTTGCCGCCCCAGCTGGTCGATGGGACGAACCATCCGTTCTCAGAGCTGCCTTGCACCTGGGCACCATAGACATTCTGCAACTCAGGGAGCACAAGCGGTGTCTCAAAAGTGGTGCTGCTCGACACATCCACCCTCAGACCACCTTCACGGCCGCGCTTGGTAGTGATCATGAGCACACCGTTTGACGCCGCGCTACCATAGAGCGCCGCAGAGTTAGCACCTTTCAACACCGTGATAGACTCGATGTCGTCAGGGTTCAACTGCGAGAGGGCGTCGCTGCCTTCGGACGAGCCGCCCTCGACGATGCTGTAACCACCGTCAGACATGCTCATTTGCCCCGACACGCTGTTTTGCATGGGCACACCGTCGATGACTATCAACGGAGAGTTGTTTCCCAACATTGACGCATTGCCTCGCAGCAAGATTTTGGACGCACCGCCGGCACCGCCAGCGTTAGGGGTGATGGTCAAACCTGCGCTCTTGCCTTGCAGCGAATTGATGAGGTTGGCCTCCTTGGCGCGGGTCAGCTCGTTGCCGCCCACTGTCTGCGTCGCGTATGTCAACGTCTCGGCTTTCCTCTCGATACCCATCGCCGTGACAACCACCTCGCCCAGCAGCTCGGAGTCCTCGCGCAGCGTGATGTTCATGTCCTGCCCGGCGGCCACGGTCTGCGAGATATAGCCCACATACGAGATCGAGAGCTGCGCACCTCTCTTGACCTTGAGGGTGAAATTGCCGTCAAAGTCGGTGATGGTGCCGTTGGTCGTGCCGACCTCAGAGATGTTCGCGCCGATGATCGCCTCGCCGTTTGCATCCACGATGCGCCCGCTGGCGGTCATCTGGTCATCCTGCATGATTGCGACGGCACCTGTCGTGCTTGCCGTGTCAGCGAATGCCGGTGACGCCATCAGCGAGAGGGAAAGGAGCGAAAAGAGCATCCCCGCCCGACCTATACGGTCAACGCGGAAACCTGCCCTCGTTGCTTGCGTTTTTCCTTTGTTCATACCTTTTTGTTCGTTAATGTTTATGTTAATGTCCTAATTGTCAACTTGACGCTTAAATGTCTGTTTTTGATGAAAAATGTAATTACGGGCTATTTTTCATTTTGCAAGCACCATGCTGGAATCCGGCGGGCGGATTGCCTTAATCAAGACTTCATTTCTAAAAAGTTGCAGTATCTGACCCTTTTTCCATTTTTACAGCAAACAAATATAAGCAAAAATTAAAGCTATAAAACAGTTCTATTGTTAAAAGATTGCGGAACACTAAAATTAAGAAACTTTTGCAACCTATCTGCCGCCAAACTGCCTTGCAATGCGTCCGCAATGGCCGCGATGGTGACATTTTCATCATGCTTTGCCGCACTGCGAATGGGTGTTTGGCAAGATCCAGCGCATGACACACCATCAGCAGCCGGGCAGGACAAGGTGGGGAGACGGATGCCGGCAATGGCGGGCATGGAGCAGAGCACGGCATTCGAACTCCGGGAATGACCGGCAGGACAGTCTGACATAGTGACAAGCGTTTCCGATTTTTAACATCATTTTAATAGTATCGAAATACCTGCACGCACCACATTCCATCCCGCCCGAAACCGTGCCGCGCGCCTCACCCGCATTGTCGGGACGGGAAAGGGCGCATCACGCGTCAACGGCACACCGCTTGAGACCGATGACGACAGGCACTGGATCACATCGCTCCTGACATAAAATCAGCTTGCGTCCGACCCAAAATCCGCTTTGGCCGGATCAAAAATCCAATGTCACGGCGCATAAAGTAAAAACAAAACTTTTGAATGTATAAACAGAACTTTTGTTTATATAAACAGAAGTTCTGAATATATAAACAAAACTTCTGAATATACTTTTCATTAGGAGGTAACGGACTTTTGGCCTGACGACGGCAAAGTTCATGCGCCGCGCAGCAACATTTCCCATCCCGTCCCATGTCGCAAAGGGTCAATGGCTGCCGCCACAGGGCAGGACATCGCCGCCCCCGCGCCCGACGACCGTGGCGAGGTCATCAGGCGCGGGGGCGGCGATGTGGCTTGATGGCTTATGTCAGGGGGTGATCATCCCGTCCACCATGCGGATGGTGCGGTCGGTGGTGGCGGCCAATGTCTCGTCGTGGGTGACGATGACGAAGGTTTGCCCCATCTGTTCGCGCAGGAGGAAGAAGATGCGGTGCAACTCCTCCTTGTTCTTTGAGTCGAGGCTTCCCGAGGGTTCGTCTGCAAGGATGACCTCCGGCGAATTCATCAAAGCCCGCGCCACGGCGACACGTTGCTGCTCGCCGCCAGAGAGCTGGGCGGGCTTGTGCCCGGCACGCTGAGACAGGCCCATGAACTTGAGGAGCTCCATGGCGCGCCGCTTCGCCTCGGCCACCGGGCGGGCGGCGATGAAGGCGGGAATCATCACATTCTCAAGCGCGGTGAACTCGGGCAGCAGCTGGTGGAACTGGAAGATGAAGCCTATGTTGGCGTTGCGGAATGCCGAAAGGCGGGCATCGCCGAGACGCGACACGTCCTGCCCGTCGTAGATGACGCGCCCCTTGTCAGGACGGTCGAGCGTGCCCATGATCTGCAGCAGGGTGGTCTTGCCCGCGCCGCTTGGGCCGACGATGCTGACGATTTCGCCTTTGTTGATTTCGAGGTCGATGCCTTTGAGCACTTCGAGCGAGCCGAAGCTCTTGGTGATGCCTTCAAGTCTTATCATGTCACAGGTGTTTTAGGACGTAGGCCGCGAGGTGGCAGCCGAATATTGCCGGCATATAGCTGATTGTGCCGGTCGTTGTCTTCTTGTTCTTCTCATTGACGGCGACGAATGCTGCCGGGTCGGCAGGTTCGGTGCTGAACACCACGGGCAGCTTGGCACGGATGCCGCGCCGCTTGAGCCCGTTCCTCACGGCCTTTGCAAGCCCGCAATTGGTCGTCTGCCACAGGTCGGCGAGCTTTATCTGCGAGGGGTCGGTCTTTGCTCCTGCCCCCATGCTTGAGACTATCTTCATCCCCCTGCCCAGCGCGGCGGCGATGAGGTCGCACTTGGGGGCTACGGTGTCGATGGCATCGACGATGAAGTCATAGCCCTCGTCAAGCAACACGCCTATCGCGTCGCCCTCGACAAACTGCTGGCGGGCATCGATGTCGAGCGCGGGGTTGATGTCGGCAAGGCGGGCGGCGAGGACTGCGGCCTTGGGCTGCCCCACTGTCGAGTGCAGGGCGGGGAGCTGGCGGTTGATGTTTGACGGGGCGACAGTGTCGGGGTCGATGATGACGAGGCGGCCTATGCCTGCACGGCAGAGCATCTCGGCGGCGTATGCCCCCACCCCCCCGGTGCCGACGACGAGGACTCGCGCCACGGCCAACCGCTCCATGCGGTCTTCGCCGAGGAGCAGCCGGGTGCGTGAGAGCCAGTCGTCAGACGCGGCGGGGAGTGGTGTCGGTGATTGCTGAACGGTCATGCGTCAACTCCTCCTGAACCATCCCTGGACTTTCTGCCAGAGGTTAGCATAGCTGGTCATCTCGGCAGCAGCCATCGGGGCGGTGAACGAGATGCTCTCGACATCATGCTCGCCGAACTGCTCGGGGATGATGACCGCAAAGCTGCAATAGGCGAAGTACTTGAGCAACTGCGACGGCAACTTCTCAAACGACGGGTCATAGGAGATGCCGCCATGGCGCGATGACACCGTTATGAGCAGGTGGTCATCGTTGACCTGCCCGGTGAGCAGCAGCAGGTCGTCCCAGTTGTCGAGCACGGAATAGTCCGCCCTGAGGCTCTTGTGACGCTTGGCCACCGCTCCGGCCACGCGTGAAAGCGTCGGTTGTGGAGCGAAGAAGTGCAACTTGCAGCCTGTCTGCATCCCTATGGCACTGACTGTCTCGACCCACCTGGTGAAACCGCTCTCGTATTCGGCCTTGGCGGGGACGGCGACAATTATGCGCCTGAGGGTGTTGACGGGGATTAGGCATTTGACAATCATCAGTTGCTTGTTGGTGGCTTTGACGAGGCTGGAGAAGATTGAACCGAATATCGAGTCGACAATGTTGCTGCGACGGTGCAGCCCGAGTACGACCTCGGTGGCGTCGTGCTCCTTTATCGTGTGCAGTATGCCCGATGCTATGTTGATGTCATAACGGCTTATCATCTCAACACCAACATCGGCAGCGGCCCCGACCATCGCCGCTTTCTCAAGCAGCTTGCGGCAGTTGGCGACGTTGCCAGTGTGGGTGTCGTTGCCGTCATTGGCCACCGAGAGGGCGATGATGCTGTCATCGCGGTTGTTGCCGCGCATCATCATGGCCATGTTTATGAGGTTGTCCACCGTCTCGGGGTTGGCTATCGGGACGAGGATGCGGCGGTTGACCTCCTTGCCCTCGTCATTCATCTTGCTGTCGGCGAGGCTTTGCGCCATCTTGACCGACGCCCGCTCGGTGACGACCGAACTGATGATGCAGGTGAACAGTATCATCACGACCGTGCCGTTGAGCACATCATCGTTGAGGAGGCGTGACCCGTCGGGCAGGATTATTTCATAACCTATCAACACTGCGGCGAGAGTGGCGACTGCCTGCGCATTGCTGAGACCGAAGATCATTTGCCGCTCCACCTTTTCCATCTTGTAGACGACCTGTGTGACCCATGCCGCCAGCCATTTGGCGAGTGTGGCGACGACTGTCATCACGACTGCCACCTTGAGGGCTTCACCTCCCTCGAACATTGTCCGCAAGTCGATGATCATTCCCACGCCAATAAGGAAATAGGGGATGAAAAGCGCGTTGCCGATGAACTCTATGCGATTCATCAAAGGCGAGACGCGGGGAATGAAACGGTTGAGCACCATGCCGGCGATGAACGCCCCGAGTATCCCCTCCATGCCTATGAACGACATCATCCCGCAAGCCAGGAAGACGAGTGCAAGCACAAAAACATACTGCATCACACTGTCGTCATAGCGGCGGAAGAACCATCTTGAAAGACGGGGGTAGACATAGATGATGATGAAAAGCACCACCGCCACCTTGACCATCATGACCAGCCAGAAGAAACTGTCGATGACACCCTTGTACATGCCGCTTATGCCTGCCAGTATCAACAGGGCGAGGGTGACGGTGATTGCGGTGCCGCCTATCGAAATGCTCACGCTGCGCTGCCTCGACAAGCCGTAACGGCTGATGATGGGATAGGCGATGAGGGTGTGGGAAGCGTACATGCTCGCCAACAGCGTGGATGTCACCAGCGAATAGCCGAGGATGTCCATGCCCGTCCATATCCCCAACGCCATCGGGATGATGAATGTCGCCATGCCAAAGAAGAACGTCTTGCCCTTGTTCTTCTTGAAATCCTCCAAATCCATCTCAAGCCCGGCGAGGAACATTATGTAGTAGATGCCCACTTGGCCGAACAGTTGGAAGCTGCTGTCACGTTCCAGGATGTTCAAACCATGCTCGCCGATGACGATGCCGGCAAGTATCATCCCGATGATGTGCGGTATCTTCAGCTTCGTCAACAAGAGCGGGGCGAAGAGTATTATGACCAACACTATGAGGAATATCCATGTCGGATCCGTCACAGGCAGGCTGAACGACAGGTTGAAGTAGTTGGCAAGGTTCATTTGTCAATCGTTTGTGTTTGTTGCACTCGTTGTCATGCCCGCAGCATGGCTTGTGCCTGGGTCAAAGGCCTTGTGCGATGAGGTATTCGGCTATCTGCACGGCGTTGAGCGCGGCACCTTTCTTGATTTGGTCTCCCACGAGCCAGAAGCTGAGACCGCAATCATCGGTCAGGTCCTTGCGGATGCGTCCGACATAGACAGGGTCTTTCCCGGCGACAAAGAGCGGCATCGGGTACTTCTTCTCCGCAGGGCAATCCTCCAGCACCAGGCCTTCCGCCTTGGCAAATGCCTCGCGGGCTTCGTCAACACTGATTGGACGCTCCGTTTCCACCCAGATTGCTTCAGAATGAGCCCTGAGGGCAGGGACGCGGACACAGGTCGCACTGACCTTGATGTCCGAGTGCATTATCTTGCGTGTCTCGTTGAACATCTTCATCTCTTCCTTTGTATATCCGTTGTCGGTGAAGACATCTATCTGTGGAATCACGTTGAAAGCCAACTGGTAGGGGAACTTGCTGACCGTCACCTCCTCACCATCCAAGACCTGACGTGCCTGGTCCATCAGTTCATCCATTGCCGCCGCGCCTGCACCGCTCGCTGCCTGGTAGGTCGCCACCCGTACCCGACGGATGTGCGACAGCCCTTCGATAGCCTTGAGTGCGACAACCATCTGGATAGTGGTGCAATTGGGGTTGGCGATGATGCCACGCGGACGCACCAAGGCATCGGCGGCGTTGACCTCGGGGACGACCAAAGGCACGTCTTGCTCCATGCGGAACGCGCTCGAATTGTCTATCATCACCGCTCCATGCTTGGTGATCGTCTCGGCGAATTCCAACGACGTGCCGCCGCCGGCAGAGACAAACGCTATGTCAATCCCCTTGAAGTCGTCGTTGTGCTGCAACAACTTGACCTCATAGTCGCGTCCCTTGAAGTTGTAAGTCCGCCCCGCGCTGCGTTGCGAACCAAACAATACCAAGTCATCAATCGGAAAATTCCTCTCATCCAACACACGCAGGAACTCCTGCCCAACGGCGCCGCTTGCACCTACAATAGCTATTCTCATCTTTATCGTCTAATGTTATTTCCTAATGCTTAATGTCCGGATGTCCTCTTTTTCCTACCTTTACGTGCGGCAGGCAAGGCACAATGCCAGAAATGTCGTACAAAAATACTATTTATTTCCTATGCCAGGCAACAAAGCATTTCCCAAAGCGGCACTCGCCATTGCACTTTCATGCCTTTGCGGCTTGATGACGGCGCAAAATGTCAGCAAGCTGGACAGCTGGGAGGGCGACACATCAGGATTCAACATCGACAGCAAGACAGTCAAATGCACGACCGACGACGAGGTGACAATCCATGCCGTGCAGGACGCGTCAAGGGGATGCACCTGGGAGACTGCTGTCACAATCCCGGACGGTAAGGCGGCATCGATAGCATTGTTCCCCATGGCGGATGACATCGACAGACTTGACGACAGCGAGCACTTCATCATCAAGCGCAATGAGGCAATGCGATATGTCGAAGCAAGGAACATAGACGGCTATGACGACGCATACAGCATCATATCACTTCTCGGGCCAGACACCCAACCGTTCACCCTCGCAATCACATTGACCGCCGACGGACGGTGGGAAGTGGAAGTCAACGGCACGAGAATATTCGACGAAAACACCCTCACCTCCCGCTCCGGCACGTCGCAACTCTTCGCGATGCGGTTCACGGGGATGGATGGGGCGACCGTCAGCAACGTGACACTCACGACGGACGGCGGTGAGCAACCGCCCGTAGATCCCGACGACGGGGACGATGACGGGGATGACGACGATGGTGGGGACGATGATGACGACAAAGACCTGGATGACGGCAGCCATGGCAACGGCAGCAGCGGGCTGGCATACGGCGACATAGTGGTGACTGAGGTCATGGCAAACCCCGTGGGGGCGGCACGATTGCCCGAAGCGGAATATGTGGAACTGCTCAACACCACCGACTCAACGCTCGATTTGTCAGGATGGGCGATGCGCTATGGCAGCACCACCTATCCCATTGAGGGCGGGCAAATCGCCCCGGGCGGCTACCTCATCCTGTCAAAGGCTGTGCACGCTGCGGCGTGGGACAGCCTGGGGGTGGGACAAAGGGTAGACATGGAACGCTTCCCGACCATAGCCAATGCAGGCAACACCATATTTATATATGACGCCGACGGCACGATTGTCGCCTACACCCACTACACCGATGCCCGCTACGGCGATGCTTTCAAGGCGGAATGCGGTTTCTCGCTGGAGAGGATAGACGTTGGCAACATCAACGACACCCCGGCCAACTGGGCCGCGTCGCGCGACTTGTCGGGAGGAACACCCGCCGCGCCCAATTCGGTGGCGGGGAGTTGCGACGCGATGGAACTGTCGTCATTCGCCTACGTCGAGATGGTGGCGGCCGACACGTTCAACCTGCACTTCACCGTGCCGCTTGACCTCATGTCGGCTGTCGGTGGCGAATGGCTCGACATCACTGGTGGCGACCGCTCGGTGGCAGAGCTGATCCCCGACACGCTCACCCTGACGACCGTCGGCCTGGTGCTTGACGGATGCCTGGATGCGGACGAATGTGTGCTGTTGTCCATCGACGGGCTCATGCAGATCGATGGCGAGATGGCGATAGCCCCCGACACGGTGCTCATCTCACTGCCCCGGGAGGCGGGAGAGGGCGACATAGTGTTCAACGAGATCCTGTTTGACGCCGCCGACGGCCAGTGCGAGTTTGTCGAAGTGGTCAACATCTCGCCCCACAGCCTCGATGCAAGCACCCTGTCCGTCGTGACACTCGACGATGAAGGCCGCCCCTCACGCAGTTGCAGGCTGAGCGGCACGCGCCGCATCATTGCACCGGGCGACTACCTCGCACTGACCACCGACACCGCCACGCTCGGCCGCCTGTGGGGTTGCCTGCCGTGGCAGGGATGCCTATGCGGCTTGCCGTCGCTGCGCAACGAGGGGGGAACGGTCGCACTTTGCGATGCCAGCGCACAGACGATTGACCTTGCCGTCTATTCGCCCAAGTCCTACCCATCGACGGCACTCCCGGCACGGGGCATATCATTGGAGAAAATCAACCCTGCCCTCCCCTCTTCCAACCCCGCCAACTGGTTGCCGGCGACGTCAGAGTGCGGATGCGCAACTCCCGGCAAGGTCAATTCGCAGCACGTCGGGCTCGGCAACCCGTCGCGGCAAGGCACGTTTGAACTGCAAGGCGACTTCTTCACCCCCGACGGGGACGGTGACAACGATGCCGCCATCATAAGTTACTCGCTCGCCGCAGGAGGATGGACGGCCAACGTCACGGTCCATGACAGCAACGGGCGCGAAGTAGCCCGCCCCGTCCAGCGGCAAACCCTGTCACAGAGCGGCACGCTCGTCTGGAACGGCACTGACGACGACGGCGACACGCTTGGCCCGGGCATCTATGTCATCGTTATCGAGGCATTCGACGAGCGTGGGGATATGGTCAAAAAGAAGCTCGCCGTCGCCATCAACTGACGCTCTGGCGGGCTCACCTCCTCATCCACTCCTGCCTCTCATCCTTAGGGAAACGCTCGATGGCGTAGCGCAACGTCGTGCGCGGCATATCTCCCACGTGCTTGCCAAGGAAGGCGACAAGGCGGCTCTTGTCCCTCTTGCCCACCTCTCGCAACACCCAGCCGCAAGCCTTGTGCATCAAGTCATCATGGTCGCCGAGCAGCATGGCGCACAGCCGCAAGGCATCGTCAAACTGCCCGTGCCTGACCAGCCAGAGGGTCGAGACAACGGCTATCCGCCTGCGCCACATCGACCCGTCGCGTGCCATGGCGGCGAGGAGAGACCTGTCCCCGCCGTCGAGCAGATGCGCCCCGACGATGTACTGGCACGAGAGATCCACCAAGTCCCAATTGTTGATGCGGTCGGTGACGGTGAGGTAAAAATCAAATATCCCCGTCCGCCGCTCCGCGTCACCGCGCCGGTACTGCTCCACGAGGATGAGCAACGCGCACAACCTCACCTCATGCACCTCGGACTGCAAGAGACGGCGGATGTCGTCAAACCCCGCGTCGAGGTGGCGGCGTGCCACCTTGCGGTTGTCGGGGACGGGCACTCCGATGAAACGGTCGCCCTCCCCGTACTGCCCGGGTCCTGTCTTGAAGAAACTCGCAAGCACGGCCACACGCTCCGGCCGCGCCACTGCCATGAGGTCGCGCACGACCGTCCCGGCTTTTGTGTCAATCGTCATTTCCATGATCAGTGTTGTTCCGCCCGCAAAGGTGCGGCAAATCGGCGGGAAGGCAAAGTGCCGCAACCTGTAACATCAAGGGAAAAACCGCACACCGCCAGACATGAAATCCAATTGGGTCTGACATAAACTTCGCCACCGTCAGACCCAAAGTTCATTTCCCCCGTACATAAAGTAAAAACAAAAGTTTTGAATATATAAACAGAAGTTTTGTTTATATATTCAAAACTTCTGAATATACTTTATGTCAGACCCAAGGCAACTTTATGTCCTACCTGATTGGATTTTAGGCCTGGCCTTGTCGTTTTTATCCCCTGGCCTGTTGCGTCCGGGGTGGCGTGAAAGTGAGACAATCGACGGTGTTTTTCCATAACTTTGCGGCGCAAGTCTAACCGAAACATAAGACATCAGACATGAGCACTGTCATATATCCGTCCCCTATCTTCGGGCCCGTGCACAGCCGCCGGCTCGGCATTTCGCTCGGGGTCAACTTGATGCCTGGCGATGGCAAGGTGTGCACATTTGACTGCATCTATTGCGAATGCGGTTTCAACAAGGATTTCCGCCCCAAAGGGCGCAGGCCGACGCGCGACGAGGTGCGTGCCGCGCTCGGGGACAAGCTGCGCGAGATGCGCGACGAGGGCAAGTTGCCCGACGTGATAACCTTTGCCGGCAACGGCGAGCCGACGGCACACCCGGACTTTGGTGCTATCATCGACGACACCATCGCGTTGCGTGACGCCTATTGCCCCGCCGCCAAGGTGAGCGTGCTCAGCAACTCGACGTTCATCGGGCGGCAAGATGTCTTTGACGCCCTGCTGCGCGTGGACAACAACATCCTCAAGCTCGACACCGTTGATGCCGACTACATCCGGCTGGTCAACCGCCCATCATGCCAGTATGACTTAGGCAACCTTGTGGAACGGATGAAGCAGTTTGGCGGGAGGATGATCGTGCAGACGATGTTCATGCACGGCACATTTGAGGGACAAAGGGTGGACAACGTGGATGACTCCTACGTCTTGCCATGGATGGAGGCCGTGAAGTCGATAAGACCGAGGATGGTGATGATCTACACCATCGACCGTGAGACACCTGACAAGGAACTCAGGAAAGCGACACATGAGGAGCTTGACAGGATAGCCGCCATGCTCCGCGCCGAGGGGTTGGAAGTGTCGGTGTCCTACTGACGTTGCACAAGGACAAAAGATTTTGCGCCGCGCCCGACGGTCAGACCGTGGGACGCGGCGCAATCATTTGCCGCAGATGACAATGGGGATGACTCCCCCAGTCATGTCGTGGCTCAACGGTGTTGCGGGCTGACGATGCTCCCGCCAGAATGTTCCGACGATGAGATGCGCTGCGCCGTCAGCGAACCGGCATCTATCTCCGCGCCCGAACCGGAAGAGAGACGTGCATCGGTGCAATGTCCGGCAAGGATGACTTCACTGCCCGAACCTGCACTCACCTCCAGTTGCTGCACGTCGATGCCTTGTACGCTGGCTTCGCTGCCCGAGGCAGTGTCTACCACCACCTTTCCACCCTTTGCCTCGGCAACACGCAACTCTGCGGCCGAACCGATTGACGTGTCAAGCGACAGGCACGTGAGAGAAGTGAGATTGCATTGGCTTGCCGAACCGAGTTTGACGGATGCATCGGCACACTTGAGGACATCGACATCCACCTTGCTTGCACTGCCGCATTTGAGGACAAAGCCTTTGCAATCAATCATGCTGGCACGGATGTCGCTGCCGCCATTGCTGGTGATGGCAACTTCATGCTGCGTGGTGAGCGACCGCTCCAAAGCCAGGCTGCTGCCGCTCCCGGTGGTGAACGAGGTCACTTCGGTGTCATAGACCTTTACATAAAACTCTTCGTTATCCCACTCAAAACCATTGTAGCCGTTGGGGCACTTTAGGTCGATGACAAGATTGCCTCCTTTGACCTTGAGCGTCACATATTCAAGGAAATTGTCCGGCCCGCAAATCTCGGCGTAGGACGGCCCTGAATCAGTCTGCACATAGACTGCGTCAATCCCTGAACCGACCTTGATGGACTTGACATCTGACAATTCCACACGTTTGGTGGCTTGGGTGTCGCTGGCGACCAGCACCTTCCCTTGGCCGCTAATGCATGACGGCAGCATGGCCAACGATGCCATGAGCGCGAATGTTTGGATGATTGTCTTGCTCTTCATAATCATATATATTTAAACAAAGGGGCGGCGGCAGTTTCACGCCTGCCGTCGCCCCAAGCGTTAACTATGTCATGTGGTGTCAGTCAACTAATACCTTGGCGACAGATGAGTTGCCACCGGCGTTGACCTTGACCATATATACACCTGCATTCAACCCTTGGACGGATGTCATGCCGTCACTCTGGCCGACGCTGCGCACGAGGAGACCATCGACAGTGTAGACTTCCGCACCGTCAAAGCTGCCCTCGATGAGCACTTCGCCGCCATTTGAGTAGACGCTAACGCCGTCAAGTTCGGCTGCGCCGCCAATGCCGGATGAGAGCACCTTTTCATTTATCGCCGCATTGAAGACCTCGCAGTTGTTGGGGTCGGATGAATCATAGTTGCCAACGAATGCAACGACGTTGATGTTCTCCGGGTTGACATCGGTGGTAGCTTCCATGCCAGTGATTTGGTCCTTTACGTTCCAGCTGACACTGTACTCATAGCTGCCGTCCGCTCCTATTTCGAGCTTTTGACCTGATATGCCAGTGAGTACTTCACGGAGCACATGGTCATGCACCCAATCACCTGGGCCATACCATCCGGATTGACTGAACTCGGGAAGTCCGTCCTCAGTGATGAATACGTTGACTGTCGGATTGTCGAGAGTCAGCTTGCTCTGGCCGTGCACCTTGATGTTGAGGACGTTGTTTGCCTGGTCATAGTCGGTCTCAAGGTTGATGGTCATCAGGTTGGCCATTGAAACCTGGTCATCAAATGCATATTGGAGATACTCAGCCGCAATGCCAAAGGCCGGACCGGGAGAATAATAATAGTAAGAGTTTGGAATTTCGGGATAACACTTGCGACCAACCATCACAGCAGGTGCGAAGGTTCCACCATCCATGTTGAAAAAGAACGGGGTAATCTGATTACTGTAACTGAT
Source organism: uncultured Bacteroidaceae bacterium (assembly GCA_944321635.1). Classification (GTDB taxonomy): domain Bacteria; phylum Bacteroidota; class Bacteroidia; order Bacteroidales; family Bacteroidaceae; genus Avibacteroides. Next base: position 99,125 of record CALULY010000006.1, read on the forward strand.
GGTGTAGTTGTCCGTGTAGAAACCAGCATGGTGTGCAACGCGGATTATATCGGCATCATAATCGGAAATCACGCTCTCCACTATCTGATGACCAGAGGGGCAGTTTTGACAAACTTCGGTAGTGAACTGTTCCATCAATATGCCTCTCGGCTCGTTGAATTCAACCCCCTCTTTGTAGACATTGGTTTTGCAAGACATCTCATTGTCTGCCATGTTGTCGTCTTGCCTTCCTTCAGCATCGGCCACACTTACATCGACAGTCTGCAACTCCACATCTTCGGTGGCATTGAGCGTGCATTCAAACTGTACCATGGATGTGGTCGTTGGGACAAACGACCCTGCCGCCGTAGCAGTGCCTTGCTGTCCGTTGGCGGTGTAGTTGACAGTCACCTTGTCCAGCATCTCGATGCTGTTGTTTTGAACGATGGCGTTGAAATAGGTGCTTTCCCCAGATTTCACAATCGACGGAGCAGACACTCCCAAAAGGGACAAATCGATGACTTGCACGTTGCCGTTGCCCTCGGCCAGACCGTAAATCTGGATTTCACCGTAATCAGGACTCCAGCCTATATCTCCCCAAACGTACTCGCCCGTATCTTGATCCTGATAGTACTGATAGATACTGTAGTTTTCCCACTCGTCATTGTTGCTTACGGATATGGCAATTCCCGACGAATTGGCTGCCATCGTGGTTTCATAACCTATGTAAAAGCTCTCACCAGTGATTGTATAGGGCTCATCCAACTCTATCCAATGCTCGCCAGTGCTTATGTCGCCGCCAGTGCAATCTACGGCAGCAATGTCATTGCCGCCCTCCGGCTGATTGGAAACGAACACATGGAAGTCAGACATACCAGGTGACGAATATGCAGTCTTGGCAGCCAGATAATAACCAACCTGGGTAAGCTTGGTTCCTTCCAATGCCGCAGCGTCTTCAGGCTTCACTTTGAGCATGGCCCTGAACCTTACTTCTACTCCCCCGAAGCCTAAGGCATAAAGCGTAGAACCACCATAATTGATAAGATATTGCTTGTCACCCTCCGCAGTTGGTGCTTGAAGGCGTGATGGTGCTTTCAACACTGGAGAAGAAGCAGGTCTTTCCACTCTTTCCAATACCACTGGCCGTGCTTGTTGCGCCGCCACACCCATCGACATGGATGCCAACAAGGCTAATGTTAGTAAACTCTTTGCTTTCATAATCGGGTAATTATTTCCATACATTACATATTATTGTCACTTGCAAATATATCATTTAAACTAAAATACAAAACATCTACCAGTTGCTTTATTCATTTTAACATCACAGTAAGGGCATATTTATCCAACATCGGCGATCATTCCTTTCCGAAAGTGTCAAGTTTGGAAAACAAATCCCAGATGACGATACCGGCAGTCACCGACACATTGAGCGAATGCTTGGTCCCGAACTGCGGAATCTCCAGACATCCGTCACAGGCATCCACCACGTCTTGTCGGACACCTTTGACCTCATTGCCCAAGACCACCGCATAACTCCGCCCCGGTGATGGCACGAAATCACCCAGCATGATGCTCCCCTCGACCTGCTCGATGGCAAGCACCGTGCAACAGTCCGCCTTGAGAGCCTTGACAGCGGCAAGAGTATCGGCAACATACTCCCAATCAACCGTGTCCTCAGCACCGAGCGCGGTCTTGTGGATCTCTGTGCTCGGAGGCGTGGCACTAATCCCGCACAACACTATCTTGCTGACACGGAACGCGTCACAAGTACGGAAAACCGACCCGACATTGTGCAAACTGCGCACGTTGTCAAGAACTACCACGAGAGGTATCTTGGTGGCGGACTTGAATTCATCGACACTCATGCGGTGCAGGTCCAATACGTTCAACTTTCTCATTACTATATATATTTTCAATTATCGGCGACCACAAAATTAGGCATTTGGCCTTTCATACAACACCGTCGGACATGGCAAACGGCATTATTAACAACAACAGTGTTGGCAACTGTTGAAAAAGCGCGGAACACCTATTGAAACATTTTTGAAATACGCCCTTGCAGATGTCAAACACACCTGCATACATGGCACGCCACCATACATCAAAATCATTTATCCCCTATTTCTCACGTCGATCCAAACACAGTTATCACCGACATCATGGAAAGCAAAACGAAAAATCTGCTAACTTTGCCGCTTTCAACACAGTGTGGATAAAACAGATAGAAGCACTGATAATCAAATAATAACAGAGCATCCCGCTGTTTACAAACTATGGACAACAGCACTGCTTGAAACCAATAACCCAAAAACGCAAGCCATGCGACGAATTGTTTCCAACACTACTAACAGGCTATTATAATCATCATTCCTTTTTCATTTAAATAAAAAAGAGATTGATTGTTTCTATGGCCTGTCAACAACGTTGGCGACGAGGCGGGGCTGGGCGGCTCAACAAAGTTACACTTATGGTCAAAGACAATTGGAAAGCAAAAGGCTATGTCGATGAAGCGGTCGATGCCGCCGACTTAAAGCAAGCCATCAACGAATTGAAGCGGAGCAAAAACGCCGTCATCCTTGCCCACTACTACCAGCAAGGGGACATCCAGGACATAGCCGACTACGTTGGCGACAGCCTCGCCCTGGCCCAGTGGGCGGCGCGCACCGACGCTGACGTGATTGTGATGTGCGGTGTGCACTTCATGGGTGAGACAGCCAAGCTGCTTTGTCCCGGCAAACGGGTCATAGTGCCCGACCTCAACGCCGGCTGCTCGCTGGCAGACAGCTGCCAGGCGGCGGACTTGCAGGCTTTCATAAACGATCATCCAGGTCACACGGTCATATCCTACGTCAACACATCGGCGGCGGTAAAGGCGTTGACCGACATTGTAGTCACCTCGGGCAACGCACTCCAGATAGTCAACAGCCTGCCGCAAGACGAGAAGATAATCTTCGGTCCCGACCGCAACCTCGGCAGTTACGTCAACCAGGCCACGGGGCGGCAGATGCTCTTGTGGGACGGTGCGTGCCACGTGCATGACCGTTTCTCGGTGCCGCGTCTCTTGGAACTCAAGAAAGCGCACCCCCATGCACCCGTCCTCGCCCATCCCGAGTGCCGTGGTGCCCTGTTGAAACTGGCCGATGTGGTGGGCTCGACCGCCGCTTTGCTCAAATATGCCGCCTCGCACGGTGCGACCGAATACATCGTTGCCACCGAGGCAGGCATCCTGCACGAGATGCGCCGCCGCTGCCCGCAATGTGAGTTCATCGCGCTGCCTCCCGAAGATTCGGCTTCACCGTGCAACGAATGCGAATACATGAAGCTGAACACGATGGAAAAACTCTATAACTCCCTCTTGCACGAATGGCCGCTCATCGAGGTGGCACCCGACATTGCAGCCCGCGCCGTCAAGCCCATCGAGCGTATGCTTGAGATGTCGGCACGCCTTGGGCTGTGATTTCCGGCGTGCCGCGTGCGGAACACAGCCAAACACCATCACAGACATTTGCAGAAGGCATCTGACCAGGCCGCGAAAGAGGTCTTTTGTAAGTGTCACTTACAATCTTTGTAAATGCCAGTTACAATCTTTGTAAGTGACACTTACAAAAGACCCTTTTTGAGGTTGCCCACGGTGTTTGTTGGTAATATGTAGAAACAACACCGCGCCGGCATTAGAAGGAACAGCCCCGCGCCTTTAACTTTGTACGGAAAACCAAACCACTATTAAGGAGACGACAAGTATGGCAAATGACGTGGTGATGACACCAATGATGAAACAGTACTTTGACCTCAAGGCCAAACATCCTGATGCCGTGCTGTTGTTCCGCTGCGGTGACTTCTACGAGACTTACAGCACTGACGCTGTTATTGCCGCCGAAATCCTCGGGATAGCGTTGACAAAACGCTCAAACGGCAAGGACAAGAACGTCGAGATGGCAGGTTTCCCGCATCATGCCCTTGACACTTACCTGCCTAAGCTCATCCGTGCGGGCAAGAGGGTCGCAATCTGTGACCAGTTGGAAGATCCCAAACTGGCGAAAAAACTGGTGAAACGCGGCATAACCGAGCTCGTCACGCCCGGTGTGTCGATAAGTGACACCATCCTCGACCATAAGGAAAACAATTTCCTTGCCGCCGTGCACTTTGCCAAACCTGACCTTTGCGGCATCTCCTTCCTTGACATCTCGACGGGAGAATTCCTGTTGGCCGAGGGAGGATTGGATGAAGTGGAAAAGTTGCTCAACAGTTTCATGCCCAAGGAGGTGCTTTACGAGCGGGGGCGTAAGGCGATGTTCGAGGGGGCATTCGGCAACCGCTTCGTCACCTTCGAACTCGACGACTGGGTCTTCACCGAGACCACGGCTATGGAATTGCTCACAAAGCATTTCGAGGTCAACAGTCTCAAAGGCTTCGGTGTGGAGAAACTGCACAATGGGATAATTGCTTCGGGTGCTGTCATCCAATATCTCAACCTCACACAACACACCCACATCCGCCACATAACCTCCCTCCGCCGCATCGAGGAGGACAGGTTTGTGCGGTTAGACAAGTTCACTATCCGCAGTCTGGAGTTGCTCCATGGCATGAACGATGAGGGTATGTGCCTGTTGGATGTGATCGACCGCACGATTACTGCCATGGGAGCACGCATGATGAAACGGTGGATAGTCTTCCCGCTCAAGGAGCTCAAGCCCATCACAGACCGCCTCGATGTCGTGGGGTGCTTGCTTTCGGATGACACCCTCAGGACTGTCGTCGAGGAAAACCTGCACTTGATAGCCGATTTGGAGCGCATAGTCTCAAAAGCCGCCGTAGGTCGCATATCGCCGCGTGAAGTGGTGCAGCTCAAAGTGGCGTTGCGGGCTATCCAACCCATAAAAGAAGCCTGTTCCATGTCGGGCAATGCCAGCCTGGAACGTCTGTCCGACCGTCTCAATGTGTGCTCCACTGTCATCTCGCGCATAGAGAGGGAAATCGTTGACGATCCACCGCTCATGGCTAACAAAGGCGGAATAATCCGCGAAGGGGTGGATGCCGAGCTTGACGAGTTGCGGGGCATAGCCTATTCGGGCAAGGACTACCTGCTGCAACTCCAGAAGCGCGAGGTGGAAGCGACGGGCATAACGAGCTTGAAGATAGGTTACAACAACGTCTTCGGTTACTACATCGAGGTGCGGAACACGCACAAAGACAAGGTTCCGTCCGACTGGATAAGGAAACAGACACTGGTAAACGCCGAGAGATATATAACCGAGGAACTCAAGGAATACGAAGAAAAAATCCTCGGGGCGGAGGACAAGATCATTCTCATCGAGAACCGCATCTATGCAGAATTGGTCTCCGCGCTTGCTGAGTTCATCCCGGTCATCCAGGTCAACGCCAGTACCATCGCTACGCTCGATTGCCTCTTGTCGTTTGCCAACGTGGCAAGGAGCAACAACTACGTGCGTCCCGTGGTCGATGAAAGCGAGGTGCTCGACATAAGGAACGGCCGTCACCCCGTCATCGAGCAGCAATTGCCGCTCGGGGAAGCCTACGTCCCCAATGATGTGTACGTAGACACCGACTCCAGGCAAGTGATTATCATCACGGGACCTAACATGGCGGGCAAGTCTGCATTGCTCCGTCAGACGGCTTTGATAGTGCTTCTGGCCCAGATGGGTTCATTCGTCCCGGCCGATAGTGCCCGTGTAGGGCTGGTTGACAAGGTGTTTACCCGCGTCGGGGCCAGTGACAACATCTCGCAGGGTGAATCGACTTTCATGGTCGAGATGAATGAAGCAGCCAACATCCTTAACAATGTTTCCAGGCGCAGTCTGGTGCTGTTTGACGAATTGGGCAGGGGAACATCCACTTACGACGGGATTTCTATCGCCTGGGCAATAGTGGAGTACCTGCATGAAAACAACCGTGCACACGCCCGCACTCTGTTTGCCACGCACTACCATGAGTTGAACGAGATGGAGAAGTCGTACAAGCGCATCAAAAACTACAATATAGCCGTCCGCGAGGTGGGCAACAAGGTCATCTTCCTCCGCAAGCTGGTCGAGGGAGGGAGCGAGCATTCGTTCGGTATCCACGTGGCCCGCATGGCCGGGATGCCTAAATCCATCGTAGAGCGTGCGGCGGAAATCCTCAAAAGGCTCGAATCTGACAACGTTAAGTCCAACCTCGGCTCACGTGAGACCTTGCGCAACCAACAGCGTCATCAGGGGATGCAGCTCAATCTGTTCCAACTCGACGACCCTGTGCTCACTGCAATGCGCGATGACATCCTGTCCCTCGACGTGGACAACCTGACCCCGATAGCTGCATTGAACAAACTAAGCGAGCTGAAGGCACGGTTGAAATAGCCATTAAAAAGTAATAAGAAAGGCAGGCCGCACGGCCTGCCTTCTCTTTAGGTAAAGCGCATCGCGGCTTACTTGCCGAAACAGATGCCGATGCGTTTGCCTTGCACGACGAAATCATTGTCCTCAGTCACCAATTTCAACTTGTCGTTGACATCGCTGAGTTTGATGGAAGTGATTTCGTTGCCCTTTAGGCAAACCATTTTCCCGTAGTCTTTGCGGGCGATGAGTTCTGCGGCGTGCGATCCCATGCGCGTTGCAAGGATGCGGTCGAATGCACTTGGCGACCCGCCTCGTTGCACATAACCGAGGACTGTCTGCCTTGTCTCGATGCCTGTCTCAAATTCTATTTGCTCTGCCACATATTCTCCCGCCTTCCTGCCATTGAGGGTTTTGATGCCTTCGGCGACCACAATGATGGTGTGGGTATGGCCTTTCTTGAATCGGTCAAGGATGACTTGGCTGATTGCTTTGATGTCATAGTCCAGTTCAGGCAACAAGATGATGTCTCCACCGCCTGCAATGCCCGAATGCAAGGCAATCCATCCTGCCTTGTGTCCCATGACCTCGATGACCATGACGCGCCTGTGCGAGCTTGCCGTCGAATGCAAGCGGTCGATAGCCTCGGTGGCGATGGTCACGGCAGTGTCAAAACCGAATGTCTGGTCAGTGCCCCACACGTCGTTGTCTATGGTCTTTGGGACGGTGACAATGTTCAATCCTATCTTTGACAACTTATATGCTGACTTTTGCGTGCCGTTTCCCCCGATGCAGACTATGGCGTCGAGGCCCATGCGTTTGACGTTTTCGATGATGAGGCGCGTCCTTTCCTTTTTTTCTTCCTCCGTGGCTTTCTTTTTGAAAGGTTTTTCACGCGAAGTGCCGAGGATGGTTCCGCCCGTGTTGAGCAATCCTGAGACCGACATGGACGTTAGTTGCTCGGTCTCGCCCTCGAACAAACCTTGGAAACCTCCGTGTATTCCCACCACTTCCATGCCGTAGTGGTTGATTGCCGCCTTGCATACACCACGGATTGTCGCGTTGATGCCCGGGCAATCCCCGCCTGAAGTCAAAATACCTATTTTCATTTTCGCTTATAGCTTTTATTTCACGTATTCAGCCCAATTGGTGTTGCGCATATCTCCCGAGCGCATGAACTCCGCGTGCATGGCGAGTGCGGCGGGCATGTGTGCAGGCTCGTGGCCTTTTGTGGCCAGTTTGAGGTAGTCCCACAACAGTTGTTTGTAGTCGGGATGAGCGCAGTTCTCGATGATTGCCTGTGCCCTTTGCAGCGGGCTCTTGCCACGCAGGTCGGCGACACCCTGCTCGGTGACGACGATGTTCACGTCGTGTTCCGTGTGATCGACGTGCGAAACCATCGGGACGATGGAACTTATCTTGCCATCCTTTGCAACGGAAGGACAGGTGAAGATGGATATGAACGCGTTGCGGGTGAAGTCTCCCGACCCGCCAATCCCGTTCATCATCCTGCTGCCACTGATGTGTGTCGAGTTTGTGTGACCATATATGTCGGCTTCGATGGCGGTGTTTATGGTTATCAGTCCTAACCTCCTGACCACTTCGGGATTATTTGAGATCTCTGAAGGTCGCAACAAGAGCTTGTCGTGGAAGAAATCCATGTTGGCATAGATCTCATCCAGGCACTCGTTGCTTACCGACAGCGAGCAGGTGCTGCCGAATTTTATGCGTCCTTCTTTCATCAAACCTATCACCGAGTCTTGGATTACCTCCGTGTACATTTCAAAGGCGGGGATGTCACGGTCTTCCCCAAGTGCCCCGAGCACCGCATTTGCCACGTTGCCGACCCCTGACTGGAGGGGCAGGAAGGTGGATGGGATGCATCCGGCCTTCATATCCGCCGCGAGGAAGTTCGCCACGTTCAGCCCGATGCGGTCAGTGACAGGGTCGGGAGCGGTGAACCCTCTGGCTTCGTCGGGCTTGTTTGTCTCGACTATCCCAACGAGTTTGGAGAGGTCGATTTGTATGTAATCCTTGCCTACACGGTCACTTGGTTTGTAAATGGGGATTTCCCGGCGGTAAGGAGGGTCAGCGGGTTCGTAAATGTCATGCAGCCCTTTGATAGATTTGCTCTGGGCCGCGTTGAGCTCGATTATGATGGCATCGGCCATGCGGGCTATCGTGGGCGAGATGCCTACCCCTGTCGTGACATAGACCTTGCCATCGTCGGTGATGTCGCACGCCTCGATGATGGCGACATTCACCCTCTTGCCCATGAAACCGTAGCGGATTTCCTGCGCCATCTGCGAGAGGTGCAGGTCGGCATATTCGACCTTGCCGGCATTGAGACCCTTGCGCATGTCACCGTTGGTCTGGTAGGGTGCGCGGAATGCCACCGCGTCAGCCCTGGTGAGTACGCCGTCAACGGAGTCGCCGGTGGATGCCCCGGTGAAAATGTTGATTTTGAACGGGTGTCCCTGCGCGTGTTCCTCCTCGGCTCTCTTGGCCAAGGCGACAGAAACTGCCTTTGGCGAGCCGGCGGGGGTGAATCCTGAGAAGCCTACGTTGTCACCGTTTTTGATGACAGATGCGGCCTCTTCGGCTGTGATGTACTTGAATGCCATGTCTTTCTTTATGTTTAGTTGTTGATAAGATTAGTCGTCCTTGCGCGTGCTTTTCATCTCTTCTGGCAAAGTTATCTGTTTGGCTGCACCATTCAAAGGGTGCAGGTTTAAAATTTTAGGCACTCCCCCACCCTCTCTTCCCTTTGTCCGGTGCTTGTGGTGGAGGGGAAAGTTGTTGGCACGGTGCGTGAAGTTTATTTTTAGGTTAAAAACATATAGATGCAGGTTAAGTTTATATATTTTCAACCTAAAAACATATAGTTGCAGCCTAAAAACAGACTTTTCCTCCAGGGTTATCCGTTTTTCGCCAGGACATGACGGTTTTGCACCGGGGCTTGTCGGTGCGGTGTCAGGCTGTGCGTGTTGGCAGGCTCTGCGCCTGCTCAGTCGTGTGCGTGGTTCTTGAGCACCCGGTGCGGCAGGTTGCCGTGTCCCACAAGGTCTATCGGGCAGTTGAACCGTGCGGTGAGCCACTCTTCACTTACCTCCGTCGATGGATGGTAGTCGAGTGTGCCGTTGATGCAAGCGATGGATTTGACGTTGCTAAGCACGGTGCCGATGTCATGGCTGACCAGGATGATGGCGCACTCGGTGTTGAGGTCGCGCAGGAGTTCGTAGAGTTTGGTCTCATGCAGCTTGTCAACGTAGGTGCTCGGCTCGTCGAGGATGAGCAGGTCAGGACGTGCGATGACCGCCCTGCCGAGCAAGGCGCGCTGTCGTTGCCCGCCGCTGAGCTGGCCTATGGTGCGGTCGGCGAGTCCGTCAAGCCCCATGCGTGCAATCACGCGGTCGGCCTCCTGTTTTTGCCGCTTGGTGTAGCCTCCGAGCCAGCCCTCTTTGCCGAGCAGTCCTGACATGACGACTTGCCGCACGGTGATCGGGAACTTGATGTCAACCGAGGTGTACTGTGGCAGGTAGCCCATCTCTATCGACTTGACCTGACGCCCGTCCTTGAAGAATCGTATGCTCCCGCCCGCCACTTCCTTTAATCCGAGCAGGCACTTCACAAATGTCGTCTTGCCACCTCCGTTGGGACCGATGACACCGATGTAATCCCTGTCGCCGATGTCGAGGCTTGCGTCCGTCAACACCCGTTTGTCGTCGTAGGCGGCACTGATGCCGCGTATCTCCACAATGAGGCTCATTGTTTGCTCCTTTCTGTGCCGGCGAGTGCCCGGGCTATTGACAACATCTCGTTTTCCCAGTCGTAGGAGAGAGGATTGACGGTGACGAGCCTTGTGCCGGTGCTTTTGACGAGCGTCTCGGCGGTACGGCGGTCAAATTCGGGTTGTATGAACAACACTTTTATGCCCTTGGCGGCAGCCTTGTCGATGGTGGCTTTCATCTGGCGGGGCGAGGGTTCTTTGCCGTCGTTCTCTATGCTTATCTGCGTGAGGCCGTAGTCCCGCGCGAAATAGGTCAGAGCCGGGTGGTAGATGAGGAAAGTGCTGTCGGCCGTCTCAAGCGTCGCCCTGATGCTTTCGTCCAGGCGGTGCAGGCGTTTGTCGAGCGAGTCGAGACGTTGCTCATAGTATGTTTCGTTCTCCGGGTCGGTGGCACACAGCCCTTCGCATACGTTCTTGGCGATGGTGAGGGCGTTGCTCACGGACATCCACGTGTGAGGTTCGACGAACATCCCGGGGATGTCCTCTTCTTTATGTCCTTTATGCGGGGTTGATGAGACGATTGGTGTTATGCCTTGCGACATATCCACTATGTTCGTGTGGGGATGCTGGTCGCTGTAACTGTCCACCCAACGCCTCTCAAAGGCGAGATGTCCCATGACGAAGTAGGCTTGGCATTGGCCGAGGTCTACTATCTGTCCTGGCGTGAGGTCGTAGGTCTCGGGCACGGCACCCTTGGGGACGAGCGTCTGCACCTCAACTTTGTCGCCGGCAATCTGCTCGATGAAGTATCTTTGAGGCTCTATGCTGACCGCCACGACTGGTTTTGCGCTGTCTTGCTTACCTCCTGCCGTGCAGGCTGCCAGCATGGTGGCGATGGCGATGATGAGTGTTGTTGGTTTTTTCATTGTTCCTTGTTTACGGTTGTTTCTGATGTGGTGGCTGCGGGTCTTGTAGCCCTGAGTATTTCCCTCTTGCCTCCAGGCGGGCCGGGCAGCCTCTCGATGGTGAAACCTGCCGATTGCAGGTCGCGCCTGACCGACCCTTTGGCGCAGTAGGTGACGAGCAATCCGCCGCCGGCCATGCTGTCGTGGATGGCAGCAAACAGTGCGGATGTCCACACACCTGCTTGTTTGTCGGGTGCGAATGCGTCGAAATAAACTATGTCACAGCGTGTCCCGTCCCGCCACTCGGCGGGGCAGGTGAAGTCGCATTTGATTTTTCTCAGTGTGAAGTGGGGGCTTATGCTTGCGGCTCTCCCCCACTCCGCCTGATGCAGTGCTTGGAAGATGCGCCTGCCCTCGCCGCCCATGCCGTCGGCATAGCCCATGGCATCCGCTATGCCGGCTGGCAGCGGGTTGTTGTCAAGGGCGATGTAGGTCGTGTGCCTCGATGTCTCTTCAGCCCTCAAGGCGGTCAACAGGGCGTTGAGCCCTGTGCCGAAGCCGAATTCCATCACCGCAGGCGACGCGGCGGTGCAGTGGTCATAGCCCATGGAAAGGAAGATGTGCCGCGCCTCGGTGAGTGCTCCCTTGACGGAGTGGTAGTGCTCGTCCATCCCGGGCAGGTAGATTGTCTTGCTGCCGTCAGCCGTAGTCTCGATGATCATGCCCATGCGCCGATGATTGCCTCCCCCGCTTTTATCCCTACGTATGCTACAATCAGGTATCTGGCCAGCTTGCCGATGAACATGAATGCGGTAGTCGCGACGACATTGCTCCTCATAAGCCCGAGGCAGATTGCAATCGGTTCGCCGGCGTAGGGCAGGCAAGTGAAGATTGCCATCATTGTTCCCTTGCCTTGCAAGAAGCGGTGGAACTTGTCAATCTTGTCCTTTTTGACCTTTAGGTACTTGTAAATCCACTCCATCTTGCCGAGTGTCCCTATCCAGTAACAGGTCATCCCGCCCGCAGTGTTGCCCAGTGTCGTCCACACAATCAACCACAACGGGTCAAGGTCGGTTTGCAACAGTGCGACAAGCACGAGCTCAGAACTGAATGGGACGATGCTCCCGGCCAGGAACGCGGCGAGGAACGTCCCGGCATATCCCCAGTCTTGCAGGATTTGTAGCAGCTGTTCCATGTCAAATCACGTTGTTTGTTACGAAAACGCCAATCATGGCGGCCGCAATCGCAAGGATATATGCCGTCCCTCCCTTGGTGTCGAGCAGCGTGACTGTGTGCGCCAGGAGCAGGGCAGCCGGCATGGCGGCCATCGACATCAGGCCTGTCGCCTCGGCAGGCAGCACGACGGCTGCGAGGATGATGCACGCAGTGAGCCAACAGAGGAAGTAAAGCAGGAATCTTGTCTTTATCTTGTCGTTGTAACCTGTGTATGTCACGTGCGTCACGGACGTTGCGGCGATTACCATCATCAGCAGCCAGTCGAGCACAGTGCCTAAGTCGAGCGTGTTGTAATCTATCTCTCCGAAATAAACAACGCTCCCGATAGCCTCATGCACCAGTTGCATCCGGTCGGTGCAATAGGCGTAAGTGGCGAGGAAGAAGTATGGCATGGCCAGTCCCCACAGGAGACCGAAGATGTTGCGTGCCGAGAGGTTGCGCAGGCTGGGCATTGCCAGCACGAACAGCACAGCCAGCAGCAGCGCGTGAGGGCAGAACATCGATGCCAGACCAAGCGCGATGCCCGATTGCATCATCCTGAGTGCATTGTTGTTGCCTTGGTAGGCGAAGAAGAACGGGAACAATGCATAGAATGCCAGCATCCCGCCTATCGTCGCCGCGCTGACGTTGAAAACGGCAGGCAGTGCGGACAAAAGCAGCAACATGGATGAGAGCTGGAACAATGTCCTCTGCCTGATGAGGGCGAAAACAGTGTCCAGTTCGAGCAACATGTACAGGGCCAGCAGGTGCAATGCCAGGGTGCTCCAGCGCGAACCGGTCAGTGCCGGGAACGATTCATCCAGCCATTGCCACAAGATTCCCCCGTCGCTGCCTGCTGCAACGTCGTGCCTGTACAGCAGGAACGATGCGGCATAGAGGACAATGCATACGACCAAAGTGTAGGGACTATGGGCTAATTTTGCTGGCAGGTTTGCTCTCATCTTCGTCTTGTCTGTCCTTGGAGGACGTTGCTTGCACCGTCACTGCCCGTTCTGTTCGAGGGCAGGCGGCAGTCGCCGCTTGTCAAAGGTCAAAACCTATGTCGCGGCGGAAATATCTCTTGTCGAATTCTATCTTTGCGGCGTTGGCAAAGCTCTTGGCCAATGCCTCTTCCTTGTCTTTTCCGTATGAGCTTACGGCGATGACACGCCCCCCGTTGGTGACGAGCCTGCTGTCCTTGATGGCAGTGCCTGCGTGGAAGACGATGCTGCCGTCCACTGTTTCGAGTCCCGTTATCTCATATCCTTTGTCGTAGTGTTCCGGGTATCCGCCCGAAACAAGCATAACGCACACTGCGGACCTCTCATCAAAGACGACATCGCGTGCCGCCAAATCGCCGTGGGCAACGCCCTCGAAGAGGTCAACAATGTCACTTTTGAGGCGCAGCATCACCGATTCCGTCTCGGGATCTCCCATGCGGACGTTGTATTCTATGACCATAGGGTCGCCGTCAACGTTCATCAGTCCGAAGAAGATGAAACCTTTGTAGTCGATGCCATCGGCCTTCAGTCCCTCGACGGTTGGTCTGACGATGCGGTCTTCCACCTTTTTCATCCATTCGTCCGTTGCAAACGGCACTGGAGACACCGAACCCATGCCGCCGGTGTTGAGACCTGTGTCGCCCTCTCCTATCCTCTTGTAGTCTTTCGCCTCGGGCAGCAGCTTGTAAGTATTGCCGTCGGTCAGCGCGAATACTGAACATTCGATGCCTTGCAAGAACTCTTCGATGACGACAGTCGCCGAGGCGTTGCCAAACATTCCGCCGAGCATTTCGCCGAGTTCCCTTTCCGCTTCCTCAAGCGTCGGGACTATCAGCACGCCTTTACCTGCGCAAAGGCCGTCGGCTTTCAACACGTATGGTGCTTTCAATGTGCGCAGGAACGCCAGCCCCTCATCCAAGTTGTCCTTTGTTACACTCTTGTGGCGCGCAGTCGGTATGTTGTGGCGCATCAAGAACTCCTTAGCGAAGTCTTTGCTGCCTTCCAACCGCGCCCCGGATTGGGATGGACCGATGACAGGGATGCTTGCCAGATGTGCATCATTCGCGAAAAAGTCCGCTATGCCCTTGACCAACGGGTCTTCGGGTCCTACGACAACCATGTCTATGCCTTTGGCAATGACGAGTTGCTTTATGCCTTCAAAGTCGTCAGCTTTGATGTTGACGTTCTCACCCACCGTTGCTGTCCCTGGATTGCCAGGGGCAATGTAGAGGTTGCTTACCTTGGGACTTTGGGCTATTTTCCATGCCAGCGCGTGTTCCCTGCCGCCTGAGCCTAAAAGCAATATATTCATCTGTCGGTTTTGTTTGTCGTTTACAAGTTTTGCAAGAAGTAGTTTGAAATCTTCTTATAAAGGTGCACCCTGTCGCGTCCCAGCACGTTGTGGTCATGTCCCGGGTAAATGAAAAGGTCGGGGTATGTCCTCTTGTCCACACACGACTTAATGAACCCGAGGGTGTGTTGCGGCACACAGGTTTTGTCGTTGTAGTCGTGGATGATGAGCAGTTTTCCTTTCAGATTCTCTGCGAGATTGTTGAGGTTGGTCGCCTCGTAGCCGTCAGGATTGTCTTGCGGAGTGTCCATGTACCTTTCACCGTACATCACTTCGTACAGAGCCCAATCGATGACAGGACCACCGGCAACTCCCACCTTGAACGTATCCGGGTGGCGCAGCATCAGAGCCGTGGTCATGTGACCGCCGAAGCTCCAGCCGTGTACCCCTATCCTGTCGGCATCGACGTAAGGCAATGATTTGAGGAACTCCACACCCTGCATCTGGTCACGGCATTCCTCGATGCCGAGATGGCGGTATGTGCAATTCTCAAACTCCAGACCACGGTTTGAACTGCCACGGTTGTCAAGGGTGAAAACGATGTAGCCCTGCTCGGCCATATAGTAATACCATCCCGAAGATGCCCAACGCCACACGTCGCTGATCAGTTGCATGTGCGGCCCGCCATAGACGTAAATGATGACCGGGTAGGTCTTCGACGGGTCGAAGTCTGACGGTTTAGTCATCGTGTAGTAGAGGTTTGTGACCCCGTCCGCCGCCTTTATCGTCCCAAGTTCTACTGTCGGCACTGTCATGTCCTGGTATGGATCCTTGGAAGTCAGCAAGTTCACCTCTTTGCCTTTGCCGTCCGTGCGTAGGATGTTTATGACTCGTGGCACGTCGTGTGCGGTGTAATTGTCTATTACATATTTGCCAGACCCGCTCAGCATCACACTGTGCGTCCCGTCGTGTGCGGTGACGCGCCGCATTTTGCCGCTCCTGAGGTTGACTTGGTAGAGGTTTGTTTGCAACGGGCTCTCCTTGCTTGCGGTGAAATAGAGGTTTCTCCCGTCCTCGTCAAACCCCTCAATCGAGTTGACCATCCAATCGCCCGACGTGAGTTGTCTGATGAGTTTGCCGTCGGTGTCGTACAAATAGAGGTGGTTGAAGCCGTCCCGTTGGCTCTGGTATATGAACTTGCCGTCGTCACCTTTGACGAAAGTCAGCGGATGTTGCGGCTCGACGTACTTGGGGTGGCGTTCTTCGAGCAGGACACATTCCTTCTCGCCGCTCGTTGCGTCGTATCTGATGAGTTGCAGGTGGTTTTGGTCGCGGTTCAGCTCTTGTACATACAGCTTCTTGCTGTCGGGGCTCCACGTGACATTAGTGAAGTAACGGTCAGTCGGGTCGGCAGTCTTGAGGTAGACGGTCTTGCCTGTCGTCCCGTCATATACGCCGATTTGCACCTTGTGGCTCGTCATTCCGGCCATCGGGTAGCGGATTGGGGTCTCCTTGGCTATCCTGTTGTCGATGTCAACGAGCGGATATTCAGTCACCATGCTCTCATCCATGCGGTAGAACGCCAGACGCTCGCCGTCAGGGCTCCAGAATGTCCCCTTGTTGATGCCGAATTCATTGCGGTGCACCGCAGTGCCGTAGACAATCCCCTCGCCTTCCGCTTTGATGCCGCCCGGGATGAAGTCGGTCTCTTTTCCGCCCGAGTAGTCAACTGCCATCAGGCCGCCTGCCAATGGATATGCGAATCTCTGCCTGCCATCGGCGTAGTCTATGCCGTCCATCACGGGGTCGAACACGGCTGTTCCCTTGATTTTTTTCTCTTTCAGGTCGTAGGTGCAGATTTTGCCGGGGGTCATCAGCTCGACTTCCTCCAAGTTTCCGTTGGGGAAACGTGAGTAGTAGAAGGCCGCCATCTTTGACCCGTCCACCTCTTGCAGCGCACGGTTGACCTCGTCCCTCGTTGCGAGGACAGTTTTTTCGCCGTTTGCCGGGTTGATGGCAAAGAGCGTGTCGGTGTCGGGCATTATGCACACGTCGCCGCACCATTGCAGCCCGTAGATGTTTTCGGGTATGTGGTTGATGTAGGTCTCACCGCCAGGGATGAGGTCTTCGAGTGTCAGCTTGTTGTTGTCTTGTGCCATCATGCCAGTCAAAGTGAGTGCCATAGCCATGCACCCTGCCG
Source organism: uncultured Bacteroidaceae bacterium (assembly GCA_944321635.1). Classification (GTDB taxonomy): domain Bacteria; phylum Bacteroidota; class Bacteroidia; order Bacteroidales; family Bacteroidaceae; genus Avibacteroides. Next base: position 115,775 of record CALULY010000006.1, read on the forward strand.
TCAGTCGCTTCATTTCCTATGGTTTTGTTGTTGTGGTTCAATCATTGTCTTGCCAGTCACGGTCTTTTCTGCGGTCGTACCTGCCGTTGTCCTTGCGGTCTCCGCCTCTGCCGAATCCACGCTCGCGGTCATTGCCGCGTCCTCTCCGCTCGTCGCGCCTGTCGCGGTTGCCGAAACCCCGCCTGTCATCGTCCCTGTCTCCACGGAAGTCCCTGCGTGGTCTGTCATCCCTGCGCTCGTCGCGTCTGCCACGGTCTCCGAACCCCCGCCTGTCATCGTCCCTGTCTCCACGGAAGTCCCTGCGCGGTCTGTCATCCCTGCGCTCATCGCGCCTGCCACGGTCTCCGAAACCTCGCCTGTCATCGTCCCTGTCCCCACGGAAGTCCCTGCGCGGTCTGTCGTCTCTGCGCTCGTCGCGCCTGCCACGGTCTCCGAAACCTCGCCTGTCATCGTCCCTGTCTCCACGGAAGTCCTTGCGCGGTCTGTCATCCCTGCGCTCGTCGCGCCTGTCGCGGTTGCCGAATCCGCGTCGTTCCTCCTTGTCGTCATTGCGCCAGGATGGACGCTCACGGTCGCGGCGGTCATCGTCACGCCCTCCTTGGGCGGCAATTACGGCCTTGTAGTCGTTGTATTTTCCGCTGAATGTCTCGTACTTTTTGAACTTGCATTCCAATGCTCCGTTGTACAGGTCTATTGTTTCCGAGCTTTTCAGTCCCACGGTGTCGAAGGCTTCTTCCGAGCTTGAGATTATCCACGCCGTGTTGCCCGTGAATTTATGTTTGAGCCTCTCGCCGATGCAGGCATAGAGGTCGCCGAGGTCTTTGAACGTCAGCCGCTCGCCGTAGGGAGGGTTTGTCACCATGATTGCTTTCCCGCCCTGCCAGTCAAAGTCCTTGATGTCCTGTATGTTCGTTATTATGTCCTTGGACACGCCTGCCGCCTTGATGTTGCTCCTGGTGGTGGCGATGGCAACGGGGTCTATGTCGTAGGCATATATCTTATGCTCGAAGTCCCTTTCCTGGGAGTCGTCGTTGAATATCTCCTCGAAAAGGCCTGCATCAAAGTCCGCCCACCTCTCAAAGGCGTAGTGCTGGCGGAAGACACCCGGGGCGATGTTCCTCGCGATAAGCGCGGCTTCGATGGGAATCGTGCCCGACCCGCACATGGGGTCAACGAAGTCGCAGTCGCCGTCCCAGCCCGTCATCATGATCATCCCCGCTGCCAGCACTTCGTTTATCGGTGCTTTGACTGAGCCTTGGCGGTATCCTCTCTTGTGCAGCGACTCACCCGAGCTGTCGAGGGACAGGGTGCATTCGTCGTCGGATATGTGGATGTTGAGGTAGATGTCTGGATTGCTCAGCTTGACCGACGGGCGTTTGCCGTACTTGCGTGTGAAGTAGTCGGCGATGGCATCCTTGACGCGGTAGGTGACAAACATTGAGTGGCGGAACATCTCGCTGTAAACAGTCGCGTCCACGGCGAATGACGTGTCGAGGCTCAGGTAGTCCTCCCAGTTGAGTTCAGACACTTTGGCATAAACCTCGTCGGCATTGACTGCCTTGAATTGCATGATGGGCTTGAGTATCCTCACCGCTGTGCGCAGGCAGAAGTTGGCTTTGTACAGGATGCGTTTGTCGCCAGTGAAGGCCACAACGCGCTTGCCCGTCCTTATGTTGCTTGCTCCGATCGTTTCCAGTTCCCGTGCGAGGACTTGCTCCAGTCCTTTGAATGTTTTGGCAATCAACTCCATCTGTCCTTCGTTGCCCATGTTGTCTGTCTGATTCATTAAAATGCGTTATTTCGTGCAAAGATAAGTAATTGGCATTAGATATTCGTGCCTGCGTGTTGCATATTGACCCGTGCCAAATGCTTGCCCCGCTGTCTTTTGTGCCAAGGTGCGGCGTGCAGGGTGGGGTGGCGGCGGCGCGGCGGGCTGTCCTTTGGCCATCGTCAAATGATGTCGCGGGGGATGCTCCTTTGCCGGAGAGCATTCCCCGCGATTGTTTGTGACCTTTGCGCCGCTTGAGCAGGGCGAGGGGTTGGGGTCAGGAGACGGCTTCTTTGAATATCTCAGAGACAGTGGGGTGGGGGAAGACCGTCCGCGCCCATTGTTCCGCCGTCAATCCGAGTGTGATGGCCATGGCGGCCAGCGTTATAATCTCTGATGCAGGGTTGCCCAGGACGTGCGCCCCGAGGACTTTGCCGTCGCTGCCCAGGACGACTTTGCCGTCGCTGCCCAGGACGACTTTGCAGATGCCGTTGACACCTTCGTTCTCGGCTACGAACCGTCCTGAGAACGCCATCGGGAGCTTCACTTCGCGGCATTGGATGCCTGCGGCTGCGGCTTGCGCTGCTGTCATGCCAACGCTTGCCACTTCGGGATTGGTATATACGACCCCGGGGATTGCAGCGTATGACATCTCGTCGTCGATGCCGAGTATGTGGTTGACTGCCACCTCTGCTTCACGGACGGCAGTGTGGGCGAGGAGTGAGTTGCCATTCAAGTCCCCGCAGACATACACACCATCGACTGAGCTCATCAGATGCTTGTCAACTGCGATGCGCCGCTTGTCGTCGGTGGCGAGGTCGAGGTTTTCGAGCCCGAAGCCCGTGCCCATCGGGCGGCGGCCAACGCTCATCAGCAGTTTTTCGGCGGTGACTGAGCTTGCGCCGCTGCTTGTCTCGCAATCGACGGTTATGCCTTCGTCGCCGTTCCTCACTGCGGTGACTCGTGTGCCGGGCATGAATGTGACGCCGCGCTTTGAATATTCGGCACGGAGGGAGGCGGCGATTTCGGCATCGATGGTGCTTAGGATCTCGTCCATCATCTCGATTACCGTGACCTTGGTCCCGAGGGTGTTGAAGTAGGCGGCGAACTCCATGCCGATGACACCGCCCCCGACTATCGCGAGCGACTGGGGCAAAGTCTTGCAGTCCAGTGCGTCGCGGTGCGTCCAGTATGGCACGGTGTCGATGCCGTCTATCGGCGGGACAAATGTGGTCGAGCCCGTGCAGACGATCATCTTGTCGCAGGCGTAGGTCTGGCCGCCGCACTCGACAGTGTGCTTATCGACTATGTGCGCCTCGCCTGCGACGATTTCGACGTGGGCCTCGGTGAGCCTGGCCTTTATGCCGAGCACCAGCTTGCGCACCACCTTGCCTTTGCGGGCGACGATCTTGGCGATGTCGGCGGAAACGCCGGATGCCGTCACGCCGTACTTGCCCGCGTGCAGGGCGTTTGAATAGGTCTTTGCCGAATAGAGTAGCGTCTTTGTCGGTATGCACCCCTCATTGAGGCACACCCCGCCAAGGTTGTTTTTCTCGAAAAGGACGGTCTTGAGTCCGGCTTTCCCCGCTTTTTCCGCAGCGGTGTAGCCTGCCGGGCCGCCTCCGATGATTGCCAAATCGTAGTTCATGGTATCGTGTTTTTAAGATCAATGTTCCGACGTTTGCCCCGCTGTGCCGTTTGCCGCCTTGGCCTCGTCCATCCTTTTGGCGAGGCACTCGGTGAACGAGCCGGGGTTTTCCGGGTTGAGGACGTATGTCGCCCCGTCACATCTGACCTCCACGTTGCCGAGCAACCGCGCAAGACCTTCGCGCTTTCGCACGCTGTCGATGCGTGACACCAGCAATGTCTTGTCGCGGAAGAACCGCCCGCGCCGCATGATGAGGACTTGTGACTCGATTGCATATTCGCCTTTCGTCAGTTTGTCCGTGATGAGCAGCAGGACGACGGCGGCGGGGACGGCGAGTGCTATGAGCTTGTGCCACGCACCGATGACGCACAACGCCGCTATGACGGCATAGGCTGCTTTGTAGCATGGCGGCAACGCCTCCTTGAATACCCGTTTTTCCATCTCTTGTCGTTTGGGCGTTAAAGGTATGCAATTTGGGATAGAATGCAATGCTCTCGACAGCACCTTGCCGGGTTTTGGTCAAAAGCATGGGATGTCGCGGGCAAAAACATTGTATGCTTTGGGTGGAAACATACGATGTTTTTGTGTTTACCATACAATGTTTTTAGCGGGAGCATACAATGTTTTTTTCACTGACAAACGATGCTTTTCCCGGCACGGAGGGATGCGACGCGAGATTTGCAGTCAGGCACGGAACAATGCAAGGAGTAATTTGTTAGTTTTGCACCACTCAATTCGACATTATGACAAGGAGATATGATTTTTTGGTCATAGGCTCGGGCATCGCGGGTATGAGCTACGCGCTCAAGGTGGCCGGCCATGGCAAGGTGGCCTTGATATGCAAGACCACGTTGGAAGAGGCTAACACCTACTTTGCTCAAGGTGGTGTCGCCTCGGTCACTAACACTCTGGTGGACAACTTTGAGAAGCACATCGAGGACACAATGATTGCCGGCGACTACATCAGCGACCGGGCAGCCGTCGAGATGGTAGTCCGCAACGCCCCGTCCCAGATCCAGGAGCTGATAGGGTGGGGGGTTGACTTCGACAAGGACGAGAGCGGCCACTTCGACTTGCACCGCGAGGGCGGGCACTCCGAGTTCCGCATCCTCCACCACAAGGACAACACTGGCGCGGAGATACAGGAAAGCCTCATAAAGGCCGTGCGCCGCCACCCCAACATAGACATCTTTGACCACCACTTTGCAATCGAGATCATCACTCAGCACCACCTCGGCATCAATGTCACACGGCATACCCCGGGGATTGAATGCTACGGGGCGTACATAATGGACGAGGCAACGGGCCAAGTAGACAAATGGCTTTCGCGCGTCACCCTGATGGCGACGGGAGGTGTCGGCGCGGTCTACACGACAACAACAAACCCGGTCGTCGCCACGGGTGATGGCATCGCCATGGTGTACAGGGCGAAAGGGGCGGTTGCCGACATGGAATTCATCCAATTCCACCCGACAGCCTTCTTCCATCCCGGCGACCGGCCGTCGTTCCTCATAACCGAGGCGATGCGCGGCTACGGTGCCGTGCTCCGCACAATGGACGGCAAGGAGTTCATGCAGAAGTATGACAAACGCCTGTCCCTTGCCCCGCGCGACATTGTGGCGCGGGCAATCGACAACGAGATGAAACTGCGCGGCGAAGACCACGTTTATCTCGACGTGACGCACAAGGACGCGGAGGAGACAAAGAGGCACTTCCCCAACATCTACGAGAAGTGTTTGTCCTACGGGATTGATATAACACGGGACTACATACCCGTAGCTCCCGCCGCCCACTACCTTTGCGGCGGCATAAAAGTCGATTTGAACGGCGAGTCGTCAATCCACCGTCTCTACGCCGTGGGCGAATGTTCCTGCACCGGCTTGCACGGCGGCAACCGTTTGGCTTCAAACTCCCTCATCGAGGCGGTCGTCTATGCCGATGCCGCCGCCAAACATTCGCTGGCAAACCTCCCGGCCTATTCGTACCAAGAGGACGTTCCAGACTGGAACGACGAGGGGACTATCCACCAGGAAGAAATGGTGCTGACGACGCAAAGTATGCGCGAGGTCAACCAAATCATGAGCACCTACGTCGGCATAGTCCGCTCCAACCTGCGCCTTAAGAGGGCTTGGAACAGGCTCGACCTCCTGTATCGCGAGACTGAGGAACTGTTTAAATGCAGCAAAGTCTCAAGGACGATATGCGAGTTGAGGAACGTCATCAACGTGGCATACCTCATCACCAAGCAGGCCATGGAACGCAAGGAGAGCAGGGGTCTGCACTACAACGTCGATTACCCGCACAAATGAGGCGATGGCCCGGGTAGTCGTCTCTGTTACCAATGACCTTGTGGGCGACAGGCGCGTTGCCAAGGTGTGCGCCTCGTTGCATTCCGCAGGGCATGATGTGTTGTTGCTCGGGTGCATAAAGGGACGTACTGCCGGAATCGAGAGACCCTACCGCGTGCGGCGCATGAAGATGCTGGCGCGGAAGGGTTTCCTTTTTTACATGGAGTTCAACGTGCGGCTGTTTTTCATCCTGCTCTTCACGCGCAAGGATGCCTTGTTGTGCAACGACACGGACGCCCTCGCGGCCAATTATGCCGCATCCGTCGTGTGCCGGTGCCCGTTGGTCTTTGACGCGCATGAGTTGTTCCCAGAGGTTCCTGAGCTTGTCGGGAGGCGTTTCGTCAAGTGGTTTTGGACGAGACTTGAGGACTTCATCTTCCCGAGGCTGAGACATTGCTACACTGTCTGCCAATCGATTGCCGACTACTACGCCGAGCGTTACGGCATCAGGATGGGTGTCGTGCGCAACATCCCCGTGATGTCCGCGCCGCGACTCCCTGCCCGACTGCCCGGTCCAGTGCCTGAAGGGAAGCGGATGATACTCTATCAAGGCGCGGTCAACGTGGGGCGCGGGCTGGAATGGGCTATCCCGGCGATGCGATGGCTGGACGATTGCGTGCTTGTCATCTGTGGCAACGGCGACTTGCTGGAAGAGATGCAGGCGTTGGCAGTGAGTGAAGGCGTGGCGGGGCGCGTCGTTTTCACCGGACGCATACCGGCCGAAGAGCTCGATGCCTACACCGTGCAGGCCGATGTGGGGCTTGTGTTGCTCGACAATCTGGGGCTTAGTTACTACTACTCGCTGCCCAACCGCATATTTGATTTCATGAAGTTCGGCGTACCGGTGCTTGCCACCGACTTCCCCGAGATACGCCGCGTGGTCGATGGTTGCAGGTCGGGCATCCTCACGTCAACACATTCGCCCGAGGAGATAGCACGTCTCATCCGCGAGATGCTGGCAGAGTGGGGGACACCCGCCGCCAAGGAGCGCCTAAGGTCGCAAGCATCCCGTTTTGACTGGCGGGAAGAGGCCAAGGTTGTCCTTGCCACCGTGGATGACGCATTGAAACAAAAATGAAACATCATGCCCCTTTGCGCCCCCAAATTGGGATGGTGCGCCGCACGTTTAACGGTAATTGGAATATATTTGCAGCACAAAACAATTAGTTAGACCATGAGTTTGACCGACATATCACGCTTCTTCCTCGGCAAAAGGTTGAAGGATTTCGAACTTTACGCCTCACAACCCGAGGCGGTACAACAAAAGGTGTTGCGGCGGTTGCTCAACGATGCGGCGCATACCACCTGGGGGTGCGAGCATGGATATGCCTCCATCAAGTCCTACACAGACTATGCAGCGGCTGTCCCCTTGCAGACCTACGACGACTTGAAACCCTACATCGACCGCATGAGGAACGGTGAAGACAACCTCCTCTGGCATAGCAAGGTCAAGTGGTACGCCCAGTCTTCGGGGACGACCAACGACAAGAGCAAGTATATCCCCGTGACCAGCGAGGGGCTGGATGACACCCATTATCGAGGAGGGGCGGACTGTGTGGCCATTTACTTGGGAATGAATCCCTCAAGTCGTTTCTTCTCGGGCAAGGGACTAATCCTTGGCGGCAGCTTCAACGAGCAGCCCAATCCCGACGGGAGCAGGGTGGGGGACTTGTCTGCGGTGCTCATGCAGAACATCAACCCGGTGGTCAACTTCTTCCGTGTCCCGTCCAAGGAGGTGGCATTGATGCGTGAATGGGAGGGCAAGATAGAAGCCCTCGCCCGCGACACCGCCCATGTCAACGTGACAAACCTGTCGGGAGTGCCGTCATGGATGCTTGTGGTCCTCAAGCGCGTGCTTGACATCACGGGCAAGCAAAGCATCGACGAGGTCTGGCCCAACGTCGAAGTCTTCTTCCACGGCGGTGTCAGCTTCGCCCCCTACCGTAGCCAGTACAAGGAGCTTATAAAGTCCGACCGGATGCATTACGTCGAAACCTACAATGCCTCCGAGGGCTTCTTTGGCATACAAAACGACTTGTCCGACCCGTCGATGATGCTGATGATCGACTACGGCGTGTTCTACGAGTTCGTGCCTATGGCCGAATTTGGCAAACCTAACGCCCGTGCCGTCAGTCTCACCGACATTGAGCTGGGGAAAAACTATGCCATGCTCATCTCCACGTCGTGCGGTTTGTGGCGTTATGTCATAGGTGACACGGTGATGTTCACCTCCAAATCGCCATATAAGTTCCGCATAACGGGCCGCACCAAGCATTTCATCAACGCATTCGGTGAGGAGCTGATCGTGGACAATGCCGAGAAGGGGCTTGCACGTGCCTGTGCCGAGACCGGTGCCAAGGTGCTTGACTACTCGGCCGCCCCGGTCTATATGGACGAGCATGGCAAGTGCCGCCACCAGTGGTTGATTGAGTTCGCCGTCATGCCCGACAGCGTGGAGCATTTTGCCGAAGTGCTGGACAAGACATTGAAGGACGTGAACTCCGACTACGAGGCGAAGAGGTCCAAGGACATCGCCCTGCAACGCCTCGAGGTGGTGGTCGCGCGCCCCGGACTGTTCAACGATTGGCTTAAGGCCAAGGGGAAACTCGGGGGGCAGCACAAGGTGCCGCGCCTGAGCAACACCCGCGACATCATCGAGGAGATGCTGGCCTTCAACGCCAGGGGCTGAGGCCGTTGCCAATGCCATCGTATGCTACTGGCAAAAACATACTACCCAACGGGCGAAAACATAGTATGCTATGCCCGAAATCATCGTATGTAAATGGCGGGAACAACACACGCAAATCCCCGCATCACCGATAGCCGATTGGCACAGAGGGGTGGAGACCACAGTCTCCACCCCTCTGTGTTGTCTGTCAGCCCGCTTGCCACAGACGCGGCAGGTGGTCATTGCATCCGTCACAGCGCGACTTTCTGCACCATGTCGCCGACCTTGACGACATAGACACCGTGCGTCAGGCCGCCTATGACGGTATCTGTGCCGCGGTAGACGCACCCGCCGCCGGCGGAATATACCTCGACCACCGGCGCAGATGCCGTGCCGTCGCCACCCTCGACGGTTATCGCGCCGTCAATCACCTTGACTGCCATCTCCGAACCCGGTGTGTCGGCGATGCCGGAATAGCGCGCTTCCACGATATTGGCGAAGTCACTCCACGGCTTCACACTGCGGTAGGCATCGACAGTCTCTCTGGGAACGAAGAGGATTGCATTCTCAAGTACCTCATCAGTAAACCAAGGATCACATTCCAATGGTTCTACCCAATGACAATACACCGAGGTCAAGCCATTGCAATCGCCAAACGCCGAATTACCTAACGTTGTGACAGATGCCGGTATATCTATGGATGTCAAAGAAGAACAATATCGAAACGCCTCTTCACCTATCGTCGTGACAGACGGCATAGAGACTGAAGTCAAACCATCACAGCTGGAAAACGCCCCGTAACCTATCGTCGTGACAGACGGCATAGAGACTGAGGTCAAAGCACCACTCCAGCCAAACGCCTCTTCACCAATCGTCGTGACCGACGGCATAATATCAATCTCGCCTTCGGCAGTAGGCCAGCCGATGAGTGTCGTTTTTCCCTTGTCATAGAGTACACCATCGGCAGATGAATAGTTGGGGTTATTGTCATCCACCACTATTTCTTTCAAGGCAGTACAACCTGCGAATGGATTGATACCAATGGATGTGCATGATGCCGGTATATGGACTGATGTTAAAGCATCACAATCGTAAAACGCAGAGTTGCCAATCGTCGTGACAGACGGCATAGAGACTGATGTCAAGGCAGAACATCTGAAAAACGCCTCGTCACCTATCGTCGTGACAGACGGCATAGAGACTGATGTCAAGGCATAACATCTGTAAAACGCCTCGTCACCTATCGTCGTGACCAAATAGACCTTGCTATCATAAATCACCTCTTCGGGAATTACTATATCCCCCTTATACTCATCAGGTTCTGTAATCACCATCACCGTCCTGTCATCCTCCGACAGGACACGGTAGTAAATCCCGCCTTTCTCGAAGTCTTGGGCACTCGCGGTCGCTGCGACCAGTGCCAGCAGCATAGTAAACAGATGTTTCATAAACATTTCCTCCTGCCCCTCATCCTCCAATGGGGCTTTTGGTTGATTATGTATAAAGAAAAGGTGTGAGGATTGTATCCCAGTCCCGTCATGCAGCAGACAAGATGCCGATAACACCTCTCCCGTCGGGCATGTCCCGCTGTGTTTAAAACCCGGACACGGCGGGCAGTCGCCGCAGCCCCGCACTGCGTCCATTGACAAATATAACGTTTCGGCATGAAAGATGAAACTTGATTGACAAAAACACCGTATGCCACGGGCAAAATCATTGTATGCTAATGGCAAAAACATCGTATGCCACGGGCAGAAACATCGTATGCTAATCCTGCACGTCCCGCTGTCATATTAAAATAGAGTGGTGGAGGCCGCAGCCTCCACCACTCCTACATATCTTCCGTCCCGCTTGCCGCGGACGCGGCAGGCGGTCATTCCACTTGTCACAACGCGACTTTCTGCACCATGTCACCCACCTTGACGACATAGACACCGTGCGTCAGGCCGCCGATGCTGCTGTCTGTGCCGCGATAGACGCACACTCCCCCGGCGGAATATACCTCGACCACCGGCGCGGATGCCGTGCCGTCGCCGCCCTCGACGGTTATCACACCGTCAATCACCTTGACTGTCACCTCTGGTTGCGGCGTGTCGGAGATGCCGGAATAGTCCTTTTCCTCGATGTTGATGAACTCGCTCCACGGATACACACTATCGTAAGCATCAATACTCCCGGTGGGGACGTAGAGAGTGGCATTAGCTATGACCTCATCTGTAAAGAATGGCTCGCATTCCAGCGGTTCGTCCCAATGGCAGTACACCGCGGTCAGGGCATCGCAATAGGTAAACGCCCCCTCACCTATCATAGTGACCGATGCCGGTATATCGACCGAGGTCAAAGCAGAGCAACCGTTAAACGCCTCGTCACCTATCGTCGTGACAGACGGCATAGAGACTGAGGTCAAACCATCACAGCTGTAAAACGCCCTATCACCTATCGTCGTGACAGACGGCATAGAGACTGATGTCAAGGCACGACAATTCCAAAACGCAGAGTAGCCTATCGTTGTGACAGACGGCATAGAGACTGATGTCAAAGCATAACAATTGAGAAACGCCCACAAACCTATCGTCGTGGCCACCGGCATAGAGACTGATGTCAAGGCATGACAATTCGAAAACGCAGATTCACCTATCGTCGTGGCCTTTGGCATCTCGACTGAGGTCAAATTCCCACACCAGAAAAACGCATAGTCACCTATCGTCATGACCGACGGCATAGAGACTGATTTCAAATCAAGACAATCAGAAAACGCATTGTCACCTATCGTCGTGACCGACGGCATAGAGACTGATGTCAGAGCAGAGCACTCGACAAACGCGTATCCACCTATCGTCGTGACCTCCGGCATAGAGACTGATGTCAATGCAGAACAACAGCGAAACGCATATTCACCTATCGTCGTGACCTCCGGCATCTCGACTGATGTCAAAGCTTCACAATAGTAAAACGCCTCGACACCTATTGTCGTGACCTTCGGCATCTCGACTGAAGTCAAGGCAGAGCAAAAGGCAAACGCATCGAGACCTATCGTCGTGACCGAATATGTACTGCCATCATACGTCACCTCCGCCGGGATGACGACATTATCCCTATAGCCATAAGGACTTTCAGTCACCTCCACTGTCCTGTCATCTTCCGACAGGATGTTGTAGCAAATGTCATCGACCTCGAAGTCTTGGGCACTCGCGGTCGCTGCGACCAGTGTGAGCAGCATAGTAAACAGATGTTTCATAAACGTATCCTCCCGCCCCTCATCCTCCGTCAGGGCTTTTAACCGGTTATTTATAACGAAAAGGTGTGAGGATTGTATCCCAGTCCCGTCATGCAGCAGACAAGATGCCGATAACACCTCTTCTGTCGGGCACGTCCCGCCGTGCTTAAAACCCTGACACGGCGGGCAGTCGCCGCAGCCCCGCACTGCGTCCATTGACAAATATAACCTTTCGGCGTGAAAGATGAAACTTGATTGACAAAAACATCGTATGCCACGGGCAAAATCATTGTATGCCACAGGCAATACCATCGTATGCTAATGGCAAAAACATTGTATGCCACGGGCGGTAGCATTGTATGCAGATACAGACAGCACCGCGTGCCGATG
>CALULY010000007.1 GCA_944321635.1 uncultured Bacteroidaceae bacterium
GTTTTTGACCGTCTGTGTGGCGTAGGTCAACGACGATGCCTTGCGCTCGATGCCCATCGCCGTCACGACGACCTCGCTGAGCACCTCGGTGTCCTCATGCAGGACGACATCGTAGGTGTTGCTCGACGTGAGTTTGACCTCCACGGTCTTGTAGCCGATGTATGAGATCTCAAGCACGCCTGAGGCCGGCACCTGCAACATGAAGTCACCGTCCAGACCCGTGATAGTGCCGGTCGCCGTGCCTTTGAGCACGACGTTGACACCAATCAAAGGCTCACCGCTCTTGTCCTTGACAACGCCTGTGACTGTCCTTTCGTTCTGCTGCTGCACAGCAAACTCGGTCGCCCCGGATGCGGTATCGGCCGAAGCCTGCACCGAGAATGCCGGGCTGCCCAAAAGCATCGCGGCGAATAGCAGGCTGCTGCCCCTCCCCCGGAAAAGACCTTTCAGGCAATTGATTTTGATTGGATTCATATTCATATATCTATATCTCAACTATTAATTGTCATGACACAACTCTGGTAATTGCGTGCAAACCTAATAAGTTTTATCACTTTTAACAAACAATTCAAATTTTAAAATTATTTATTAACCATGACACCCCAGTTTCCCGCGCAAGAAATGAGTAACTGCAACAAATATAAGTCTATTTGATTAACGTTAAGAATGATTTACTCTCACCGTAATCAAATTTTTACAAATTAATGCAGTTTGTTTACACTTGCAACATTCCACAAAGCTAAACAGCAAGCGGCAACCTGCGCAAATCATGCGATCGGGAACTCCACTCGCCACGGAAGATAAATGCGAACAACGCAAACGAAAAAAGCATTGTATGATTTGGGCGGGAACATTGTATGCTACGACCAAAAACATAGAATGCAAATGGCATAAACACCGTATGCAAACAGCCAGAACACAGCACGACGCGCCACGCTCCCATGAGGGACTGGCTGACATGGCCCCGCAAGGCACTGGAGAGCCAGCACGGACACAAACAAAAAAAGCGGGTGTCCCATGCAGGACACCCGCCATGAAGAAAAAACTATTTTCGGGCTTTTTGCTTACTTCACAAACTTGACAGTAGCAGCATCAGCACCTCTGAAGACGACTACATAAACACCGTCAGCAAGGCCAGAGACAGATGCCTCGTAGTTGCCACCTTCCGGCAACTGGTAGCTTGCCACCTTGACACCGGCAACGTTGTAGACATCAGCCACGCCGTAGCCTACTGCGTATGTCAGGTTGAGCTGGTCGCCGGAGACGTAGGCGTTGTTGACACTCTCCTCAGCTGAGTCGAGACCTACGCTTGGGACATCCTCGGGATTGACCTCACCCTGGAGGACGTTGAAGCCGAACTTAAGACCGGTCCGTGTAACAATGTAGACAGTGCCTACACGACCAGCTTCGCCTTGCGGAAGAGGCTGAGCTGAGAACCAGACACCATAGCCCGGACCATCCGATGAACTCCAAACCGTGCCAGCAATCGGCTGCGTTGCCTCAATCGTCAACCATTCAGGCAACTCAAACTCATAATTGTCATCCAAGCCAAGGTCAGACTCAAACGGCATAGATGTGTAGACAAGGTTATAGTCTACTTCCATTGGTTCACCAGTGGTAGATTCTGCTTCAACAGAGACCGTACCACCGTCTACAGGGGCAGTCATCTCTGGCAAGGCCCACATAGCTCCGGGGAGGTCAGCTGTAAGGCTGATAAGAGCGTTCATTTGAGGATAAGTTGCACCATCTTCGCTAAACGGGTAAATATAATTGCTTGCCCCTTTAACCGCATGGTACAGATAACCGTCGGTGCGGAGACTAGCGCCAGTGGGTGCTATTGGCAAACAGAGGTTGAGATCCGCACTGTCAAAGCCTGACACAACTATGGCAAAATAGGTGCCGCTCGGGATTACGACAGGTGAAAGGACTTCGGAACCCCATTGGTCTTCTTGCGTGAAAGAAAATTCGAGGATGCCATTCCAGCCATCATCAAAAACCAAGTCTTCTGCCCCGACCGATGTCATTGCAATGGGGGTGAGATTGGTGAGTTGGTAGTTCTCAAGATCACAGGTGCAAAGGGCTATGTGCAACTTCGAGGCATTCAAGAAACACTCCTGATTTGGGTCATTGAATTTCTGAATAACGGCGATATTTCCACCATAGACAACCATAGGAGACACCGTGCGGCTGAACACTTGGGCAATTTTCTCAACCCCATATCCTGGCGCGAAAGAGACATTTCCCGAGGCAACAGTATAACCTGTGTAATATGAAGCATCAGCTGTCCAAGTGGCTGGGTCAAACATTGAAAGTGTATTCTCGTGGTTGAAAAGATTAGAGAAGATAGCTCCTTGTGTTGTAGTGTAAGGAGAGTTGCCACGGTCAAACGTCAATGACGAACCATCGTTGGCAGTGCCTACCAATAGGGGGAAATAAGTGGAACCAAGAATAGAGTACTTAGCTTGGTTGCCTTCCATCTCCAATGCTTCTCCTTGAGCTCCGCTCTCGGTTTTCTCATACCAAGCAGCGGTGATTGTGGTCGATTCGTCCTGCGTCCAGTGATAAGAACGGAAATAACTTGCACCGCCCATAGTCCCAAGGGCGACTGAGGCCGCCACAGACTTGAATTCATTAGTCAAACCAGTATGATAGGCACCATCACCTATATCACTGATGATGTTGAATTGCGCCATCGGGGCTTTAGCCTGATTGCTGGCTTTAGGCGAATAGGAGGAATTAACACGCTGGTTGACCTTCCTGTACGAAACATCAACTGCATCAGTACGCAATGGGGACTGCATTTGAGGCACTTGAGCCACCATTGCAAGGCTCGAAAGAGCCAACACGGTTGGGATAAAAAGTCTTTTCATAATCTATTGGTTTAAAAAATAATCATCAATTGTAACGCACTACAAACGAAATCTCCTCATCTGCAACATTGACCATCCTCAAAGTAGAAAGGCTGAATGGTTGCGCTGTCTCAAAGCGATAGGTCTGGTTCTGGAAGTAGTTGACAAACTCACCCATTGCGCCATTAGTGTGCTCGGAGATGTTTTCCATGTTAACCTGCCTGTCGCCAAGCTGGTAAGAGACGGTAGACGTGGCAGGATCAAAAGTCTTTACCAATGTCTGATAATTCCTACTATAGCTTAGTCCATTGCCTGCGAGCCCAAGCACGTCACCATATCGAGCCAGGATTGCCAGCGTGGGTGTGACATTCCTGTGCGCTTCACCCCAAGCTGTTGCAAATATGCGATCGAAGACTTCTTTTGGCTTTGCCCCCATGCCATCATATTGAATCTCCCAATTGTGGGCTGAATTACCCGAAGTTTCAGCAACATTGACAAGCTTGAAGAACCAATATGGATCACATGTCTCAATAGTTGCTATGACATTGCCATCAGCATCGCGAGACTCCATGCGCATCCCGTCAGCAGAATAATAGAAGTCCTGGCCTGCATTGACACCCTCTTCCTCGAAATCGGTGATGAAGCGCAAGCCGTCACTGAAGATGACAAACTTCCAATCGCGAGCTGCGGTCAAAGTCCCATTGTCGCTCTCAGCATCTACCACTTGGAATATGCTTGAAGCTCCATTGTAGAGATGAAAACTTGCATCACCCGCCACAAGTCGGATGGGTGCCGGGTTGCTGGTGAACAACGTGTTCTTCACATTGTTGAGGTCCGTGAAATACTGCTGCCAGTCAACATCGGCATCCAAACGGCGCAACACTGAGTAGGTGCCGCGTTTCTTGCCCTTGAGCATCACCACATCACTGTTAGAGTGGTCAACAACGTTGAACTCATAGTCGCCCATCATGCCTTGACCTCTCTTGTAAGGATAATCCTTGTCCATAGGACCTTTCTCACCCCGATAGTCCGGGTCGGAGAAAATGTGGAAAATCGAGTTGTAACTATCAAATGACAGAACGGTGCTGTTGTCAATCTTGACTTCGAATGGGGATTTCTCCGACAGTTTGTACTGATTCTTGGTCACGTCCGAGTAAGAAGCGAACTGCGCGACCCCACCCGCACCGCTACGCTCAAACTTCACAAGGAGCGTATAGCACGGGATGTCCGCTTCCTCATTCAGGAAATAGAGCATTTCCCAACCATTTTCCGACGAGCACAGCAAATCCAACACGGATTGGGCATCAGCCTCAAGCCTCTCGATTGCTGAGTCCGCAAAAAGGTCTTCCTCCTCGGGGCTGCATGACTGCATGAACAACAAAGGCAGGGCAGCCAATGGCAAAAGATATTTTAGTTTCTTCATTTTCTAAATAAATGTATGATTACTTACTGCACTTGCAAACTCTCGAAACGCGTGACCTGATAACGCAGGGAGTCCATCACCGTCTGCGCCGGGTCTGAGACCGTCGGGGAAAGGAGTTTGTTCTCATATACTATTTCTCCATTTTCCTTGATTTCATCAACGACAGGCTGGCCGGAAGCATCGGTGACATACATCCTGCTGAGGACTGCTTGACGAAGTTCGTCCATGTCTATGCCGAAATAGTCAAGCATGTACTCACGGCACATCTCGAGTTTCTGCTCAATGATAGCACGCCCGTCAATTGCATCACTGTCGATGTAAATCAGGTTGCCCTCTTCGTCACGAATTGGAGTTCCGTCTTCGTCACGGTTAACAGTGTAACGTAGTATCTTATAGACAGATGGATTGCCCATTGCATCATCTGTTGTCTCTACTGTGGTGATGTAGGTGCCATCAAGAAGAGCTTGGTTGATGTCTGTCGCATCAATGTCTACCTCCTCATAACCGCGCGTTGCATCTACCAAATACTGTTCCCACTGCTCGGCAGTGACAATGATGTAGTTGGCAACCAACTCCACGAAATCTTCGTTGTAGTCCTTACTTGCGTAGGCAGTTATAAAGCCAGAAGTGCGCGCTGCAATATCTTGCTTCTCCTGCCAGTTCATCGGGTCGTAAGAACCTGAAGATATGTCTTTGAATTCGTCAGAGAAAGCGATGTTCTGGTTCAAGATGTGATTGAACTCATGGTGCATCGTGCGGAAGAAAAGATTGTTCAATTCCGCCATATTGGTTTCATCAAGCTCGTTGACTGCATAGAGGGTAATCTTGACTCCACCCTCGGCAAGACCGCGATCCTCCGTGCCAGAAGATTCATTGATGGCAGGAGAGCCCACCAACATTATCATCTTCGGGCCATAACGTTTCATAAAGAACTTATCAGCCACCTCACTCGTGGAGTTTGCTATGATTGTCTCGTAGACATCGTACCACAGATACTTTGTCAGGACAGCCATATCCAGAGCTTTGTCATAGCTCGCAGGGGAAAGGTTGTAGTTCATGTCCACCTCAGTATCCTCCAGACGGTAAGTGAACTTCATGTTATACGGGTTCAGATAGTTCTCCACCAGGAATGTATCCAGTGGGAACGTTGCAGATGAGCGGTCAAGCACATCGCTTACCTCCGGGAATATCGTGTCGCCAAACTCATCATCCGAGCAGGAAGTGAAAACGGCAAACGACGACATTGCCAGCATCAAGGCATATATAATATTCTTCTTCATAATCTACACAGGTTATTCGTTAGTTCCATCTTTATCCACCTCAAAGACTACCAAGTCACCCGGCTGGGCGACCATCATTGATGACTCGCCATCGGAGGTCTCGTATTTGCGTGAAGGCTCAAGACCCATGCTTATTGCTTCACTTGGCACCTCAAGAGCACGGCGTGTGTCGTTCCAGTCAAGGAACTCTACCCTGTCTGGCTTCATGACACCTGTTTTCTTGCCTATCTCGTGCGAGTAGGGTATGCCGAGACGCTTCAAGTCGAAGAAACGCATTCCCGTGTGAATGGTCTCAAGGCGACGGAAGTGCATGAGACAGTTCATGTATGCCTCCATGTCCCCTTGATAAATCTCGTATCCCGGAATCATCTGCGGGACATTGGAATAATCAAGAAGTTTATGCGCGGAATACTGGTTCTCCGGGTTGTAAAAAGCGAGAATGACTTCGTTGGTCAACTCTTTAAAGTAAGCTGAGTTATCAACAGGGGTGCGCTGCATATTGTCATCCCATGCTTTCATATCCGCCAATGCAGAGGCGAAGTCCAACTTCATAAGGTAAGCCTCAGCCCTCTCAAGGAGGAGCAAATCAGTAGTGAACTCCATGCGCACAATCACTGCATAGCCAATCTGCGATATTTTGTCTGTTATCTGGAACTTCTCACCCAGCTTCAAGCTCATCAGACCGTAGTCTTGCTTGCCGTTGACATACAATCCAGTTGCCATAAAGGTAGGATGGATGCTCAAAGACCAAGTTGGACCAGAGCCGTTGATAGAACCAGCCGCAGCCTCATGGTTCAACGCGAAACGGCAAGTGCTCAAGAAATAACGCATTGCACCAGAATAGGTAGGAATCAGCAGCAAGTTTGCAGGGCTCTCATTACTTATCCACACATTGATGGCATCGTCCATATAGTTCTTGTCCTTGAACTCGGTATAATCCCTCAACTTGCCCTCAACAGCACCCGGGGTGTCGCCAAGGACTTTATTCGCATACTTGATGACAGAATCATACTCGTGCTTGAAGAGGTAGAACCTTGCAGCAAAAGCATAGGCCGCATTGCGGTTGAAGTGGTATTTCGGAACGGTATAGTAACTGTCTGTCACCCGCTTCAGACCTTCTTGCAGGTCCTTCTCAATGTTCTGGTACGTCTCAGTAACTGTGCCGCGCTCATAGTGCTGGAGCAAATCCTTCTCCGGCACGGTCACGTATGGGACACCGACATCAGCCATGCTCAATTCGTCGCTCCTGTAAGCCTGAGAGAACATATTGACAAGGATGAAATGGTGGTATGCCCTCGACAGATACGCCTCAGCACGGCAGGCCTCGGCCTTTGCCTTGTCTGAAGTTGAAAGTGTCTGCTCTGCCTCTATGCGGTCAAGATTCTCAAGCGCATGGTTTACCGTGGCAATGGCGTTGTAACAACCCAGCCAGACATTTGACGGTGAATCGTTTCCACTATTGGCTTCAACTTCCTCGAAACAGAAAAGCCGCTCGCTCATCCTGTCGAATGGTGTCAGGTCATAATAGACCGTGTCGCCTGTCATGTTTGACTCATGCGGGGCATTGTTGTCTACCACGTTGTCACTGCTGAACTCAGCAGCCAATCCATAGTTGAACTGCGTGTAGGCTGTGGCCAACAGCTGACGGACGGACTCGACATCGTTTATCTCAGTCCTCGTGTCAGGGGCAGTGTCAAGGAAGTCGCTGCAAGAGACAGTCAAGAGCGAAACTCCAGCCAACAACCCTAATGTATATTTGGTCATTTTCATTTCGTGATGATATTATATTGGTTAGATACCTAATCTTATAGTAAACGTAAACTGCTTAGGCATAGGCGTTGCCACACCACCGGCATTGACGAATTCCGGATCTTGCCCGTTCAACTTCTTGTCCGAATAGATGAGGAATAGGTTTGTGCCTGAGAACTTCAATGATGCATTGGAAAGTCCAATCTTCCTAACAAACTTACCTGGGAGCATATAAGTCAACGAAATCTCCTTCATCCTTATGAAACCGCCATCGGCGACACGCTCGGTAGAATAATTGTACGCATTGTATGCATAGCTCAGATATGGATCATTGTCTGCCTGACGCGTACTTGCAATAACCGGGATAGTCGTCGTAGCCTCATCACCCGGCACAGCCCAACGGTTCTTGAACTCCTTTGGTGATGCCGTCATGTCAGAATAGCCTGCCGCAAAGACAGGATCAAGACGTATCTTATTACCAAAAGAATATGTGATAAAGACATTGAGCCTCCAGTTCTTGTAATCGAAGATGTTACCAAAGCTACCTGTTATAGTCGGGTCAGTCGGACCTTCGTAGACGAGATACTTGTCTACATCATTGTACTGTTGGAACTCGAAATTTGAAATGGTTGGCTCACCCGATTGGTT
This sequence comes from uncultured Bacteroidaceae bacterium, assembly GCA_944321635.1. Classification (GTDB taxonomy): domain Bacteria; phylum Bacteroidota; class Bacteroidia; order Bacteroidales; family Bacteroidaceae; genus Avibacteroides. The sequence continues at coordinate 7,950 of CALULY010000007.1, forward strand.
TATGAATGTCGGGAGTCCCTCATCATTCAGCCCGGTGAATTGTATTGAGTACAATGAACGCACAGGCTTGCCCAACATTGCATATCCCGTTCCGGAAATCAAATCCATCACAGATGAGCGCGAGTCAAGCTCCGTGATCTCCGTCTTTGACTTGGAGAATGTCAAGTCAGTCGTCCAAGTGAAGTCCTTGGTCTGCACATTGCGCGTCGAGAGGGTGAACTCCACACCACTGGACTTCATCGAAGCGACGTTACCAAGTTTTGACAGGACACCGCCGGCTCCTTCAGTGTTGATGTAACCGATGAGGTCATAGTTGTCACGCCAGTAAGCATCAAACACCAAGTTCAAACGGTTGTCAAAGAAACCGAGGTCTGCACCGATGTTAAACTCCTTCTTCTTCTCGTACGTCAAAGATGAGTTTTGGATGTCGTAGAGGATAATACCCGTCTCGTACAAATCACGATCTGGACGCCATATCTGCTGTGAGTAGTAGATAGGCAATGCATTTGACACGCTCGCAGGGCCACGGTCAGCAGTCAACGAATAGGAAGCGCGCAAAGTCAAGTGCGACATCCAGTGATTGATGCGGTTGAAGAAGTTTTCCTCATGACCGTTCCATGCAAAGGCCACGTTGTAAGTAGGCAACCAACGCGATGAACGTGAACGTCCCAACTGATTTGAACCTTCGTAGCGTCCAGTCAAGTTGAACGTATATTTGCCCTTGTACGAATAGTTTGCAGATGCAAAATATGCCAAGCTGCGATCATATCCCCATGAGTTGCCATAGTAGTCACGGCCCTCATCCTTCATCTGGAGGAAAAGGTTCGGATCCATGGACGGGATGTTGCCGTTCTCATAGAGGAAGCCATAACCCTCGAAGAACACTTGGTTCTTGTCCGTGGAGTTGACTTCCATACCTGCAAAGATGTTGAAGATATGTTTCTCGTCATCTGTAACCTTGTTGTACTGCACAGTTCCACGGAAGTCCAATTGCTCGACAGAATAATCGTTGCGGTAGTATATACCTCCCTCTTTCATCACAGAGACCGGACGCTCACCCGGTTTGTCCGGATCTTGATAAAGGTACGGGTTGCTGTACATGATGTTAGGATCATCCACACCGGCACGGTAAGCCATGGCCTGATTAGAATTGTCCTTCACAAAATGCTCATTGACCGAACTTTGCACGCGGTAGGACACCAACGCGTTGAACTCAAGACCAAGTATAGGTTTCCAGTTCAACTCAGCTTGGAAACGCAAGTCCTTGATGTCGAGGTTGATGTAATTGTTCTCCAACTCATTGAAGATGTTGAAAGGCGCATAGTTCCTCGAGAACATCATGTTGGGGTCGAGAGTCCTCGAAGTGTTCAGGGCATAGCTATAAGGATTTATGTCAAAACTACGCGTAACGGCACCCGAAACCGGGTCGATGCTCTGATTCAACGTACCAGGAGCTTCTTGCTTACGGTAAGAGCCACTGGTCAACAAGTTCAAAGTCACCCACTTGGAGACGCTGAACGATGCGTTCATGTTGGCAGTGTAACGGTTGACTTTGCTTCTGTCAGTCCATCCCGGATCATGAAGGGCAGACAACGAAGCATAAAGACGTGCCTTGTCCGTACCGCCTGAAATGCTGACAGCATGATTCTGCATAAGAGAATTTTTGAAAAGCAGGTCAAACCAGTCAGTGTTCCTCATCTCGGCCTGGCGCAGGTAGTTGTTCATCGCCGCCTCGGAGTTCTTGACAATGTAGTTCCCATTTTCATCAAACTCTGTCATCGACGAGTAGAGACGACCGTAAACACCTGATGTCGAGGCATTAATCAAAGACGTAAAGTTCAACCATCCCTTTGCTTGCATCTCCTTGTATATACCCATCTGCTCTTGGGAGTTGGAGATGTTGAAGTTGCGGTAGTTGGGTTTCATGCGGGTCGTGAATTCGCCCGTGTAGTTGATGGTGCTGACACCGGCCTTGCCTCGCTTGGTCGTGATGACGACAACGCCCGCCATCGCGCGCGCACCATATATAGAGGTGGCCGAACCATCCTTCAAGATCTGGAAGCTCTCGATGTCATCGGCATTAAGACCGGCAACAGCTGACGAAATCAATGTTGTAGCATCACCTGACGAGAGGTCATCTGCCGAGATGTCAACGGCATCCTCAAGCACGACACCGTCAACGACCCACAGCGGGGTCGAGTTGCCGTAGATGGACGTAGCACCACGCACACGTATCTTAGGAGCTGTACCGAATGTACCAGACACATTTTGCACCGAGACGCCAGCAGCACGGCCTTCAAGGGCACGGCTGACATCGGCAATACCGTCCAACTTTGCCTTGTCGGCATCAATCTTTGTCGTGGCACCGGTAAAGAGGCGTTTATCCATCTTTTGAATACCAGTGACGACAACCTCGTCAATCATCTCCGAGTCCGTTTCAAGAGTGACGTTGATAGCCTTGCCGGCAACGGCCTTGACCTCATGCGTCTTGTAACCGACATAAGAAATGACGATGGTAGACCCAGTTGGAACACTTAGTGAAAAATTACCTTCAAAATCGGTGACTGTACCGATCGAGGTATTGCCTTTCACCGTCACCGCCGCACCGATGATGCCTAACCCATCATCGGCAGACGTGACAGTTCCCTTGACTGTTATGTTCTGGGCATGCACCACCGAGGCGCAGCAGAACAGCAGCAGGAACAACACTCGTAATACACTTCTCATAAATTCTCTTTTAGATGTTTTTGATATTAACTTTAAATTCTCTTACAATCTCAACTTATATTGTCACTTTCAGTTGCGAAGCTGCCAGAAAGAACATTAGCCATACGAGACAAATATACTAATATATGCTAACCGCAAAGCAACTTATGCAATATTTCTGCAACATAAGCCAATAAATATTTGGCAAAAATAATCATTCGTGGCATAACAGGCAATTCATCACGTCATAAATAGCGGCTTTGCGACGTTAAAATGTCACGTTTATGCAAATAGAATGCAAATCATGGCACATCAAAGCACTCCAAGCAATACAAACTGACATTTTGCAGCCAGAAACAGGACTTTTTGCCATTTTAAAAATATTAAGTTGCTTTTTGTCAAGAGGCAGTATCAAAAAAACTATGACGACGCGCACCTAAGGTCAAACCTCGCCACCCTACAAAGCAATGCGAGCAATGCCAAGACCGGATGCGAATGGGATGATGCCTGGACAAACCTCCGGAATCATGCAATGCAAGCATGAAAAACATCGCATGATTTGCACTGGAACATTGTATGCAAGCAAAGGAATCATCTAATGCTCCAGCTGACATCTCACAATGCCACTCTGCCCGCACTATTTCTCCCAGCCACAAGATTCTGCAAATCAGGATGTAAAAACGACAGTGCCGCCATCAACATTGATGGCGGCACTGTTATCAACAGGTCGCGGACGTGCTGCGAATGGATGTTCAGAGTTTCGGGCCCGCGGCAACCAAAGCCTTGCCTGCCTCGTTGCCGGTGAACTTGGCGAAGTTCTTGATGAAACGTCCTGCCAAATCCCTTGCTTTCTCATCCCACTGTGCTGCGTCAGCGTATGTGTCACGAGGATCAAGGATCTTGCTGTCAACGCCTGGCAACTCCGTAGGAACAACGAAGTCGAAGTAAGGTATCGTCTTCGTGGGAGCCTTGTCGATAGAGCCGTCAAGGATTGCATCGATGATGCCGCGAGTGTCGCGGATGGAGATGCGCTTGCCTGTCCCGTTCCAACCGGTGTTGACGAGATAAGCCTTTGCACCAACTCTTTCCATCTTCTTGACCAACTCCTCAGCGTACTTGGTAGGATGCAAGCTCAGGAACGCGGCACCAAAGCAAGCAGAGAATGTCGGGGTCGGTTCCGTGATGCCACGCTCTGTTCCAGCCAGCTTGGCAGTGAAACCAGAGAGGAAGTAGTACTGGGTTTGCTCAGGATTCAAGATCGAAACCGGTGGGAGAACGCCAAATGCGTCCGCCGACAAGAAGATGACTTGATGAGCGTGAGGACCCTTTGATACGGGCTTGACGATGTTGTTGATGTGGTAAATCGGGTAAGACACGCGGGTGTTCTCCGTAACGCTCTTGTCCGCGAAGTCGATTTTGCCGTTAGCATCGACAGTCACGTTCTCAAGCAAAGCGTCGCGCTTAATGGCGTTGTAGATGTCTGGTTCAGACTCTTTGTCGAGGTTGATAACTTTTGCATAGCAGCCGCCCTCGTAGTTGAACACGCCTTCATCGTCCCATCCATGCTCGTCATCACCGATGAGCAGACGCTTCGGGTCAGTGGAGAGGGTAGTTTTGCCAGTACCTGACAATCCGAAGAAGATTGCCGTGTCCGTTCCCTCCATGTTTGTGTTGGCAGAGCAGTGCATGGAAGCGATGCCACGCAAGGGGTTCAGGTAGTTCATGATAGAGAAGATACCCTTCTTCATCTCACCACCGTACCAAGTGTTAAGGATGACTTGCTCGTTGGTCTTGAGGTTGAAGACTGTTGCAGTCTCTGAATTCAAGCCAAGCTCCTTGTAGTTGTCAACCTTTGCCTTAGCCGCGTTGAAGGAAACAAAGTCTGGTTCGCCATAGTTCTCCAACTCCTCGGCAGTCGGGCGTATGAACATATTGGTAACGAAGTGCGCCTGCCAAGCCACTTCCATTATGAAACGCACCTTCAAACGTGTAGCCGCATTCGCGCCGCAGAAAGTGTCAACGACAAAAAGACGCTTGCCGCTCAGCTGCTTCACAGCTTTTGCCTTGAGGTCTGCCCAAGCCTCTTCGGAGCAAGGTTTGTTGTCATTCTTATATTCGTCAGAAGTCCACCAAACAGTGTCCTTGCTTGCCTCGTTGTAGACGAAGAATTTGTCCTTTGGAGAACGGCCGGTGTAGATGCCAGTCATCACGTTGACCGCGCCAAGTTCTGTCACTTGACCCTTCTCATAACCTTCAAGACCTGCTTTAGTCTCTTCTGCGAACAATACATCATAGGATGGGTTGTGCAGAACCTCGGGGGTATCAACGATACCGTACTTGGTAAGATCCAATTTTGCCATTGTCTTATAATGTTTAAGTTAGTAATTCCCTGTCCTCCGTCACGGAGCTGCCGCCCCTGACATTGCAAGTGCAAAAGTACTACAATATTCCCAATAGGGAGAAACTTATTACGGAAATATTTCCCCAATTCATCTTAAAAATCCTTATTAAGGGCGTTACGTGCAACATCATCGTCACAATTCATCCGGCCAGGGGCATGGTTTTCCCGTGGCTTTGAACGCTGGACGCTGGGCATCCATACCCCTCAGCTTCCTCCCAAGCAAGCGGGAGAGTTTTTCTACCTGCTCTGGTTGCTGCGATGAGAGGTCATTGCGCTCGCCGATGTCGCTGGCGATGTCATAGAGTTCCTTGTGACCGTCCTTGTAGAAGTATATCAGCTTCCAATCCCCCCGTCGGATGGTACAGGTAGCCCCTATGCCCGGTCCCTCGGCATCCCATTTGTTTGGGAAGTTCCAGATGAGTGTCCGTTCCTTGCCCCTACCCTCACCTTTCAAAAGCGGCACGAAACTCTCGCCATCGACCGCCTGCACCGTCTCATAACGTCTCACCCCGGCCATCTCAAGTATGGTAGGGAAGAAATCTTCAATGGCCACAAGCTCGTCGCATTCAGACCCAGGCTCGACAGTGCCGGGCCATTTGACAATCATGGGTTCACGGATGCCGCCTTCGTATGCCGACCCTTTGCCGCTGTTGAGCGGGGCATTCTGCGTGTGCCTCTCACCGTCACGGCAGTAGGTCTCAGCGGCAAGCCCGCCGTTGTCGGACATGAATATTATTATGGTGTTCCTGTCGTTGCCCGTCTCCTCAAGCCAATCCATCAGGTCGCCGAGGCTCTTGTCCATCCCCTCGACGAGGGCAGCGTAGGCCGCATCCTTTTCCGGGATGCCACGGTCGATGTATTTCTGATAGAAGCGGTTGTCCTTGTCGATAGGCACATGGACGGCATAGTGGGACATATAGAGGAAGAACGGTTGCCCGTAGGCATCCGCCTTGTCCAACGCACGCAATGCCTCGATTGTCAGAGCCTCGCTCAAGAATATGTCCTGCCCCCAATAGTCCCTCAAGCCTGGGATGGCAAACTTTGAAACGGGGTTGCCGACTGAATCATGCCCGAAATTGTCCACACCAAGGTAGGAGGCTGGTCCTCCCGCCGCATGACCTGCTATGTTGACTTCGAAGCCGAAGTGCACGGGGTTCTCCCCCGGGGTGTCTATCGCGCCGAGATGCGCCTTGCCGCAATGGATGGTGAAGTAGCCTGCCCGGCGCAACAGTTCAGGCAACGCCGTGACATAAAAGGTGTTTTCCACCCCCGGGACACAGGCGAGACCGTTGACATTCCACTGCGGGAAAGCGAGGAGATCATCGTCACGGTCGGTGCTGACGTTGCGCTCAAGCGTCCAATTGGTCACGCGATGCCTTGCAGCGTTGGATCCCGTCATAAGGCTGCACCGCGACGGCGAACTGACGCTTGACGCATACGCCGACGTGAACATCATGCCTTCTGAGGCCAGACGCTCCATGTTGGGTGTCTCAAACAGATCGTTGTAACGTGTCCTCTCCTTGTAAAAGGGCAAAGACGTGTCTTGCCAGCCCATGTCATCCACGAGGAAGAGCACTATGTTTGGCCGTTCGCCGCCATCTGCCGCCATTGCACTGGCAGAAGCGAGCAAAGCAAAGGATGCAAGGAGTCTTTTCATCGTATCTTTTCCCTAAAATCATATTTTGTTAGTAGCACTAACAAAGGTATGTTTTTTGCCCAGCCTTCATGCCGTCACCCGGCAAATAGTGTGAAAAAAGCATCCGCCCGCCTGCAAACCAGCACGGCACGCCGCACATCGAGACGAGACAAAGACTAATTTTGCCGACGGAAAAGCAAGATGATGCTCAAGAGTTGCAAGGCCATAGTGCTGAGGGTGGTCAATTACAACGACACATCAAACATCGTCGATGTCTACTCTGACATCGGCCGCCTCAGCTTCGCAGTCAAAAAAAGCGGGGGACGGACAAAAGGCAAGATGCGCACGCTGTTCAGACCGCTGTCACAGCTTGACATCGTGGCATTCATACGGCCCAACTCGTCAATACACTCCATCAGGGAGGCCACACCGTCAATGCCTCAACTCACAATCCCCTACAACCCCTACAAGCAGGCCTTGGCGTTTTTCTTGGCAGAGTTCCTCGCACATGCCATGCAGGACGGGAGTGAGGACAGGTTGCTCTTCGACTATGTGTCACAATCAATCTCTTGGCTCGACAACTGCAACAAGGGGTTTGCCAACTTCCACCTGGTGTTCCTGCTGCGCATATCCCGGCTTTTCGGGTTGCGCCCCGACACCAGCGGCTACCTGCCAGGCACGGTGTTTGACTTGCAAAACGCGGTTTTCACTTCGAGCCTGCCGGCACACGGGTTATATCTCAACCCACAAGACACGACCGCACTGCGTCAATTGATGAGGATGAACTATGACAACATGAGGTTGTTCAAGATGAACCGCGAGGAACGCAACAGATGTCTCGACACTATCCTGCGCTATTATTCCATCCACATAGCCGACATGAGCCACTTGAAATCGGTGGAAGTGCTCAAAGAGCTGTTCCTCTGACCCCGCGACAGGCGCGGCAAAGGGGATGATGTTGCAAAATGCGTATCTTTGCCACGGACATGGACGGCTATACCATATATATATATACCGAAAAACCAACCGCCAGCCTGCTCTACACGGCCGGCCACATCTGCAACAACATCATCGGATGCGGGTGCATGGTCACGACCGACCGGAGCGGGGAGCACGGCATAGACATCAATTACTCCGACACCGACATACCCGGGGCACTGGCCATACGGCCGAGCGGTCTGCTGGAAGACCCCATGTCGCACCGGCACATTGAGCCGGTGGCGGGGACCTGGCGCGGGCTGCCGACACTGTTCCATGACGGACGGGTGGATCTGGGCTTCGATTTGTTTGCCGCCGTTTTCTTCTGCATCAGCCGTTTGGAGGAATATGGTTCTACCGCGCTCGACAGCCACGGGAGGTACTTGCCTACGGCAAGCATAGCACACAGGAACGGCTTGCTGCAACGTCCGATAGTAGATGAGTGGTGCGCGCGACTGAGATGCATCCTCAAGGAAAGGAATGTCCAAGCGTCATTCCGCCCTCCACGGATGAAAAACATCGTCACGATAGACATAGACCACCCTTTCAAATACCGCAACAAAGGCCTGCTCCGCCCCCTGCTCGGCGCGGCACGCGACATAGCGAGGGGCGACATGGCACAATTGCACGAGAGGGCGGCGGTGCTGGCGGGTGCTAAGGGCGACCCATACTGGTGCTTCGATTACATCCTGGAGCAGTTGGAAGGCATGGCGCACGACACCAGGTTCTTTGTCCTGCGTGGCAAGCGGGGACGTTTTGACAGGAAATATCTCGGGCACAGCCGCAAATACGACAACCTCATCACCCGCCTGGCAGGACGGTTCGAGGTGGGCATACACCCGTCCTACCGCTCATCATTTGATGCCGACGGCATAATGACCGAGACACACGAACTGGAAAACCTGACGCACCTCCCCGTGACATCGTGCCGCCTGCACTTCCTCCGCGTGAGGATTCCAGAGACATATACCATGCTTGAGCGTCTTGGGTTCACGGACGACTACTCGCTCGCCTATTCGCCCATGACGGGATTCCGTGCGGGGACGGCAGTGCCGTTCAAGTTCTTCGACGCGGCAGGCGATCGAGTGACCGGCATCACCGTGCATCCGACCTGCGCAATGGACGTGACACTCAAGAACTCATTGCACCTGTCGCCTGCGGAGGCCGCCACCAAGCTGCACGACCTGCGGGCGAAAGTGGAGGCGACTGGCGGCGAATTCATCACACTGTTCCACAACTCTTCGCTCGGCGAGGATTGCGAATGGCGGGGATGGCGCACCGTGTTTGAAAGCACAATGGACGACCAACGACAAAACAAACAATCATAAACAGATGGAAATCATAGACTTCAGCAAGACAAACTCACTGCTCAACCGCTTCGTCGCCGAGATAAGGGACGTGGCAGTACAAACCGACCGCATGAGGTTCAGGCGCAACATCGCGAGGATAGGCGAAGTGATGGCCTACGAGTTGAGCAAACGCCTCGACTACACCGCCAAACCTGTCAAGACACCGCTCGGCACGGCCAACGTCAGCACCCACGATGACGAAGTGGTGCTGTGCACCATCCTGCGGGCAGGGCTGGTTTTCCACGAGGGATTCCTCAATTACTACGACGACGCGGCGAATGCCTTCATCTCCGCCTACCGCCGCTACAAGGACGAGACGGAGTTTGACATCGTGACGGAGTACCTCGCCGCCCCGACCATCGAGGGCAAGACGCTCATCATCACCGACCCGATGCTCGCCACGGGCTGCTCCATGGAGGCTTGCTGGCACGCCATCAGGGCAAAGGGCGAGCCGCGCCGCGTCCACATAGCATCGATCATCGCTACCGAGCAGGCCGTGCAGCACGTGCAGGCAGTCTTTCCCGATGAAAGGACGACGGTCTGGTGCGCCGCCATCGACCCGGAACTCAACGAGCACTCCTACATAGTCCCGGGACTCGGCGATGCCGGCGACCTTGCCTACGGGCCAAAAGACTGAACATCCGGAAAGAAAAACTGACAACAACCGACCGCCTTGACATTCGCGTAAAACCCGACGGGATGGCAAGGCGGTCTATTTTATCGTATTCTCGCGGATTAGGATGGCACCATCAAGCACCCAACACCCAACACATCAACGATTTGCGACGGAATGACTGTAATAATTTATTTTCCACAATAAGAAATCCAGGCTCAATGCAGGCACTTCGGCGACGCGACACCGCACCTCGCGACGACAGCATAGGAAGTTGCAGCTGCGGCACTCTTTGTTAGTCTCACTTACAAACCTTGTTATTGTCACTTACAACCTTTGTAAGTGACAATAACAAAGCATCCCATCGCCGCAGCCTCCTGCCCTGTCGCGGCAGTGCGCCGAGGCGCGGACGGCGGGAGCGTGCGTGGCGGGCGGAATCACAATTCGAGGCGGATGTTCTCAAGCGACATCGGCACCATGGACGAATGACGGTCGGCGGCCTTGATTGAAACCTCGTGCGCGTTCTCAATGCCGGTGTTGAATTTGCCGCAGTTCATGCGGTAGACATTCCACTCCTCCTGCGGGATTATCCCGAATTGCAAGCGGTCGGCAAAACGGTTGTAGACCTTCATCACAATCTGGTTTTTGCCACGCCGCAACGGGAGCAACAACAGTTTTTCGCTCTTGTCGGGGCGGTCTTCATAGAAATTGGCGAAGACGCACTCGCCGTTGAGCAGCACGTAAGCCGAATTGCCGGCGACGACTTTGACGGGGAACATCAGGTCACGGTCAGCCGTCACCTCGACAAGCATATATTCACTTTGGAACGGGAACACCCTCCTCGACTGGAGTTTCCCCGGGCGGTAGCCTTCGACTTTGACCCATCCGCCGTCTTGCGCGGTGACATCGATGCTGCCGCATCCCTCGTAGGGGACTGTCCCAAAGATACCCCCGCCCCGGTGCAACCATGCATCGCCCCAGCGGACGGCGGTCAAGTCGGCGTATTCCACCCACCTGTCACCTGGTGACAAGGTGAGACGCTCGGTCTTGCCGTCGATGGTCAAGGCGAGTTGCCTGCCCAATTCGTTGTCGGTGAAGTATATTTTAGGCTCAACCGACGATGTACGCTTCTCGAATCCCCAACGGTAGCCCACCAGACTCTTGTAGCCGGTGTAGTAGTCAAGGGCGGCATAGCCATAGACCTTTGATGCCGACTGCGGCGTGAACGTCGATGCCTTGGTCAAGTGTTGGGAGGTGACAGTGAACGGTTCGTCAAACGCGACCTTGACAATGGTCGCCACGCTGTCAAGGCGCAACGTGTCTGGCAACGAGATGGTGAATGTGCCCTTGCGCATGGAATATCGCAGCGGCAAGTCCTTGTCCTGGAGGGTGGCAACCTCCTCGACTTTGCCGTCGATGCCCTTGAAAGTGATGGTGTTGCCCTGTGGTTTCTCGTACAGGTAGAGGTACAATGCCTTGGGCTTGCAAACGATGTCGCCCCACGACGGTTTGGTGTCAAACGGATTGGGGCGCGTGGCATATATCGCCTCGGCGTAGCGGTGCACCCAGTCCCCCATGCCGCGCAGGACATCGCGCTCAAAAGGCACGACAGCACCGTCACCGTCAGGCCCTATGTTGAGGAGGTAGTTGCCGCCACGGCTGACGACTTTGAGGAGACTGTGCAACTTTTCGCGCACCTTGTCAGAGACACTTCCCCTCTCTTGCCAGGAGCGGTAGCCCCAAGTCTCGTCAAACATCGACGCGGCAGTCTGCCAAGGCACTCCCAGCTCGTAGTCCGGATAGGCGTTGTCAGCCATGACAGCAAAATCGGCCATGTTGTTTCCCAACCGACCACTCACCATGCACGACGGCTGCAAGCGATTGACGAGGTCGTACAGTCCCTTGCTCTGCTCGTAGGTCAACGACCCCATGTCAAACCACAACTCCGAAATCTTGCCGTAGCCCGTCATTATCTCCTCGACCTGTTGCAGGTTGTAGCGGTAGTGCTCCTCCGTCAACGGGTCGGCATTGTGGCTCGAAATCGGATAGGCCTCGGGGAAATGCCAGTCAATCAACGAGAAATAGACTGAAAACCGCATCCCGGCACGGCGGCAAGCGTCAGAAAGCTCCTTCATCAAGTCACGTCCGTAGGGTGTTGCATCAACGATGTCAAAGTCGGTGTACTTGGAACCGTACATACAGAAGCCGTCATGGTGCTTTGCCGTGAAGACTATCGACCGCATCCCGGCGGCCTTGGCGAGGGCTACGACCGAGTCAGCGTTCCACTTCGTCGGATTGAAGTCGAGGGCTGTATAGGCGTACCAGTCGCTGAAGATGCCCGCAAACGACTGGATCTGCTCACTGTAACCCTCCCGCACGGGTTGCCCGTCCCAGACCCCTCCGAGCTTGGAGTAAAGGCCAAAGTGGATGAACATCGAGAACTTGCTGTCCAACCATTGCTGGTCGGGTTTTATCTGCGCCTTTGCCACCACCGTGGCGAGCAAAAGCAGGGTTATGATTTTAAGTTTGTTCATATCTCAATCTTTATATGTATCATTTTGCAACCAGGTTGTCCCAGTCGAGCATCCGCTTGAGTTCCTCGACCGTGCCGGCTATCTCCTGCCTGTTCTCCAGGCGGTCGGAAGTGATGGTGTAGGCCGCCCGCTCGTAGTACTTCATCCTCTCTTCGCAAGCCTGCCTGATGGTCTGTCTCAAAGCCTCATCGTCCTTGCCTTGCAGCAACGGGCGCGCATCCCGCGCCACCTTGAGCCGCCGGAACAAGGCTTCTTCACTCGCTTGCAGGAACACCGTGATGCCGGCCGACAGCATATAGTCCATGTTGTCGCCATAGCAGGGTGTGCCGCCTCCGCACGAGACAATGACATTCTCAAACTCTCCCACCTCATGCAGCAGGTTGCTCTCCAGTCGCCTGAAACCATCTTCGCCGCGCTGTTTGAACAATGTGGCTATGTCGGAATGGAAACGTTGTTCGATGTACCAGTCCAGGTCTATGAAGTCAAGCCCGACACTCCTGGCGAAAGCGCGCCCGAGTGTCGTCTTGCCAGCCCCGGAATAGCCTATAAGAAACAATCTCACCATAAACAAGAGAAAACGCCGCCCCGCCCCCACAGTGAATTCGCCAGTGCCAGGCGCGGCATCAATTCACAATGCCGCAAATTTAGCAAAAAGTAATGCCCGGCACACTGCACACCTGCCGTTTAACCCAAAGCAGTATGACAAAACGCCATCCTCCGCACGCTGCCACGACATCATGCCTTGACGGCAAGCACACCGTACCGTGATGCAAAGACATAGAATGCTAATGGCAAAAACATCGTATGGTAACGGTAAAAACATACAATGATTTCACCGACAGCATCAGATGCTGCGGATGCCGCGCCGGTCTATGCCGCCGCTGCCGTTCAGATATGCATCGGGATACCCCCTGGGACACGCACACCGCCACCTGTCATGCGTCCTCCCCTGCGCCGCGCATTGCCAGAGGCATCGCCGCCCCGCGCACCGCCCATAGTGTTGAAGCGGTAGACGAATTGCACCATGACGTAGCTGCCGACGACATTGGTCTCCGTGTCGAGCGTGTAATCGTAGCCCATCGTGCGGAACGTGTTGTTCTGGCTTTGCAGGATGTCATAGACTTTGAGGCGGATGGTCGCCTGTTTCTCCTTGAGGAAGCTCTTGGACAGTTGGGCGTTCCACATCACATAGCCGTCATCAAACCCGCCGCTGTACCCCCGCCGGCCGACGTAACGCGCCGAGGTCGAGAAGTAAATGTCCCACGGCAGGTTGACATTAACGTCGGCTCGCAGCCCGTAGTTGTAAGTGCTGCGGTCGTTCCTCGCATTGAGGTTGTTGCGGGTCAGGTCGGTGCCGAATGTCGCACCGAGCGAAGCGTCGAACACGTCGCATCGGTAGCCGGCAAACAGTTCGTTGCCAAGGGTGGCATTGTTGGATATGCTCACGGCGGCATCCCCCGTGCCTGTCATCGAGCTGTAACCCACGCGATGCGAATAGCTGCACGAGAGGGTCGTGCCGGCAGTGAACTTGCGGTTGCGCAGCGGAGAAGAAAACACGAGGTTAAGGCTTGCCCCCCAATTGCCGTTGATGTTCTCGGCACGGGTCGTCCTGACACCGGTGCGGGGGTCGAATGTGGTCTTCTGCGTGATGCCGTTGACCGTGTTGTTAGCCGAGGCGATGAGCATCAGGCTGCTGCCCCTGTCGGGATAGTAGGCGGTGAGCCCCACCGACATCATGTTGCGGAACGAGTTCTTGAGGTTGGGGTTTCCAAACTGGAGGTTCATCGGGTCGCTGATGTCCTTCACCTCTTGCAGGTCAAGGATCGATGGAGTCGATGAACGGCCACGGTACATGAAGCGCACCTGCTTGGTGTTGTCGAGCCTGAGGACGAATGTGGCCCTCGGCTGGAACGTCAACTTGGACTGGCTGCGGTCGAGGCCGGCATTGACACCCCTGTCCACACGGGTGTGGGTCTCAAGGGGAATCAGGTCCAAGCCGACGTTGTAGAACAGCTTGCGCCAATTGCTTTGCAACGAAAGTTCGATTGCGTGCTGGCTCTGCCCGTTGTATGTCTCGTTCTCCAACGCATCCCGCAACGCAGCTGGCGAATTGTCCTCGATGGGTTCGCGCAACGATGATGACCGCTGGTTGCTGTACCTGTAACCGAGGCGCAGATAGGCATCACGCCAAAGCGGCTCAGAATAGGTCAACGCCACCTCCCACCGTGTCGTCCTGCTCCCGTTGCCGGTCAGGCGGCGAAGGAACGACACACTGTCATCGGCGAAGAAAAACAGGTCCGAGGTCGTCAGGTCGTCGCCATTGCTGTCACTGATCGAGTAGGATGCCCGCGCCGTCACGTTGCGTCCCTCCTTGCCCAGGCGGCGGTTGAACATCATGTCGCCCCTCAGCGAATAGTTGGACGACCAGGCATCAGTCGATGACAGGCCGCTGTTGATGGTGTCGAGCATGAAGTCCAACGTGTGCGAGTCGCTGAAGCTCTCATTGTCATTGCGGCCGTAACTGACACTCTGGTTGAAACTGAATGATGTCAGCGAGTCGATGTCCCACTTGATGCGGAACGACCCGCGCAGGTTGCCCGCCGTGGCATCGCTGATGCTGAGCCGCCGGTCAAATGTCGAGCCGGCCACGAGGAACGTCTCCTTGGCCTCCCTGCGCTCCAGTTCGCGGTTGTTGCGGTTGTAGGAGAGATCGACATGGACATCCACCTTCTTTTTGTCTATGCTGAAGTTCGCCCCCACCGATTGCGTGCGGCTCTCGCCTGCCCCGCCACGACCTCCTGCACCGATGTCCACACCCTCGGACATCGCATCCCCGACCATCCCGGTGTTGTTGGCGGAGCCGATGATGGTGAACTGCATATCGCCCCGGAAACGGTTCACCATGGCGTTGGTCTCATACTTTTTCTTAGTTCCGCCGCCGGCAAGGACATTGCCGAACCACCCCTTTTTCATTCCCTCCTTGATGGTGACATCGAGGACATTGTGCTCCTCGCCGTCCTCGATGCCAGTCGTGCGTGCCATCTCTGACTTGCGGTCGTATGTCTTCACCTCCTTGATGGCATCGGCAGGCAGGTTCTTGAGCGCGATGTCGGGATCGTTGACAAAAAACTCCTTGCCGTCGATCATTATCATCGAGATTTCCTTGCCGTTGATTGTCACCTTGCCGTCAGCAGAGACCTCCGCTCCCGGGATTTTCTTCAAGAGGTCTTCGAGCACCGCTCCTTCATGCACCCTGATGGCGGCGGCAGAGTAGCTGACAGTGTCGCCCCTCACCACTGCCGCCGGGGCGGCCGCCGTGACTTCGGCAACGCCTATCAGCTTGCTGTCCTGAACGAGGGTGAGCGTCCCGGCATTTGCCACAGCCCGTTTGCCAGGAGATGCGACAGCCGTCTCCAATGGTTTGTAACCGATGAACGAGACCTTGACCACGCAATCGCCGCCCGCAGCGACGCGCACCCTGAAACGTCCGTAGGCGTTTGTCAGTGCATTGCCGACGACAGCACTGTCCGCCGCAGCGATGACCACCACCGATGCCGCCTCGACCGCCGCGCCCTGCTCATCGACGACCTTGCCCGTGACGGTGTAGGGGCGCAGCGCTTGCGCAGCGACCACCATCGTCACCAAGGCGAAGATGAGGGACATGACAAGTCTGGATAGTTGATTCATTGGATGATATAGGGGCTTATCGGGGCAAAGATACCCGCTTTGGCACTTTGCCTCCCGTGCCACCGGGCGTTTTTCAGCTTTTTTATGTTAAGTTTGCCCATCCATAAAACGACAAATGATGAACGACAACCGCATAGAATACATCCCTGCCAGCCACCTGCCCGATGCTCTGGCACGTCTCATCGGGACAACCGGGCATGACAGGCTGTTTGTACTCGCCGACGACAACACCTCGCGGCTCTGCCTCCCTGCCCTCGGCAAGACGGCACTTGACGGCGCGACGCTCATCACCGTGCCGCACGGCGACGGCAACAAGTCCCTCGATACGCTCGGACGCATCTGGACGGCACTCAGCGACGGCGGTGCGACGCGCCACTCACTGCTCATCAACGTGGGAGGCGGCATGGTGACGGACATAGGGGGCTTTGCAGCGGCGACATTCAAGCGCGGCATACGCTTCGTCAACCTCCCCACGACACTCCTCGCAATGGTCGATGCCTCGGTCGGGGGGAAGACCGGCATAAACTTCAACGGACTGAAAAACGAGGTTGGCGCATTCGCCGACCCTGTGGCAACGCTCATACACATCCCGATGCTCACCACACTGCCCGAAGAGCAGGTGCGCTCAGGCTATGCCGAAATGGTCAAACACGCACTGCTCGCCGACGAGGCGCACCTTACCGCCGTGCTCGATGCCGACATCTCCCGATGCACCTCCCCGGAGTGGCTGGAACTCATCCGCCGCTCTGTCGATGTCAAGTCAGGCATAGTGGCACGCGACCGCCGCGAACAAGGCTTGCGCAAGGCCCTCAATCTCGGGCACACGGCCGGCCACGCCTTTGAATCCCTCGCGCTGCACCGCACCCGTCCCGTGCCACATGGCTATGCCGTGGCGTGGGGAATGATGGTTGCGCTCTACATCTCCGCCGCACTGCTGCACTTCCCCACCGTCACGCTCCGCCAAATCACGAGGCTGCTGGCCGAGACATTCGGCCGCCCGCCCATCACCTGCGACGACTACGACTGGCTGCTCGCCTGCATGGGACACGACAAGAAGAACGCAGACTGCCGCATCAACCTCACACTCCTCGCCGACGTCGGCGACGTGCGCATTGACCAACACGCCGAAGACGCGCTAATAAAGGAGGCATTTGACTTCGCCCGCGAAGGATTCTGAGCACGACACCACTCCCCGAGGGCATGAAGTCCCAGGAAAGACCGACAACAAGCCATCAATGCAGCAAGAATTTAGAGACGCAACATCTCGCGTCTCTACCGCCGCATCATCACCGCCGGGACAAGGCGGGTGATGGGTGAGATTGGCGGAATGCGGAAAGGCTATGCCTGATGCAGTCCGCCCTGCCTACCAACGAAATAAAAGCGGGAAATTGTTTGCCAATTCCGAAATAAGGTCTACCTTTGCATCCGCACTTCGGGATGTAGCTCAGCCCGGTTAGAGTACGCGTCTGGGGGGCGTGTGGTCGCTGGTTCGAATCCAGTCATCCCGACACGAAGTGATAGAAAAAGGCAGGTCTGACGACTTGCCTTTTTTCGTGCCCGTGCAATGCTTGCAGCATTGCATCCTATACACTAAATGATTGGAAGTGAAAAAGGCGGCAATGGCTTCCACCACTGCCGCCTTGAATCCTCTCCGGGTAATCAATCGGAGGACACGTCCCGGGGTCAAAACAGCGAGACAATGCAGTATATCCCTGCCGCCAGCAACGCGCTGACTGGTATCGTAAGCACCCATGCCACAAGCAGACTGCGTGCTATGCCCCAACGCACTGCGGACAGGCGTTTGGTAACACCCGTACCGATAATCGCGCCTGATATGGTGTGGGTAGTGCTGACAGGGATGTGGAGAATCTCCGTGAGGTAAAGCGTAAACGCGCCGGCAGTCTCTGCCACGACACCTTCAAGCGGTGTCACACGGGTGATTTTCGTTCCCATGGTCTTCACAATCTTCCATCCGCCGGACATCGTGCCGAGAGCGATGGCAGTGAAGCAGGCCAATGCCACCCATCCCGGCAAGTCGTCGATGCTGCCCACACCCATGGCGAGGCCTTGGGAGTGCGCCGCAATCATGGCGGCGGCGATGATGCCCATGACCTTCTGGGAGTCATTGAGGCCGTGCCCGATGCTGAAGAGGGCGGATGAGACCAATTGGAGTTTCTTGAACCACTTCTCAGCCACATGAGGCTTGGCACGACGACAGGCGTTGAGCACTATGAGCGTGAAGAAGAACGAAATGACAGCTCCGATAAGCGGCGCGAGGAAGATGAAGGCGATGATCTTCAAAATCACTTCGCTCTGGATAGCCCCGAAACCGTTAGCCATAATCGCAGCACCGGCGAAACCGCCTATGAGAGTGTGCGATGACGACGAAGGGATGCCTTTCCACCACGTGAAAAGATTCCAGATGATAGCGGCAATCACCCCGGCAAGGATGATTGGCAAGGTGATGTAGTCCTCGTAGACCGTCTTTGACACGGTGTTGGCTATGCCGAATCCGCCAATGATGTACTTGGCGATGAAGAAAGCCACGAAGTTGAAGCCCGCAGCCCACAACACTGCTTGGAACGGCGTGAGGACTTTGGTCGAGACAATCGTTGCTATCGAGTTGGCCGCATCATGGAAACCGTTGATGTAGTCAAAGATGAGTGCCAGGACGATGATTGTTATGAGCAATTCCATATACGTCAGTTGCGGTTAGGCATATTTTACAATCAGGCTGCGCACGACCTTTCCGACGTGCTCGGCTGCATCGGTGGTGCGTTCAAGCTCGTGCATGATCTCCTTGATCTTGACCAACTCGATGCAGTCGCTCTCCTCTTTGAAGAGTTGATGTATGAACATCTCATAAACGTCGTCGGCCTTGTTCTCGATGTCGTGCAATTCGGTGCAGATGTCAAGGAGTTGCTTGTGGCGGTTGCCGAAGTTCTCCAACTCGTCCATAGCCCTGCAAATGCAATCGGCCGCCTGCTTGATGAGCGAGGCCAGTTCGCGCCCGCTGTCGGACACTGACTTTGGGGCATAGATTGCAACGCGCTTGGCACTGCTGTTGATGCGGTCGGTCACATCATCGAGCGAAGAGGTGAGACTGTGGATGTCCTCACGGTCAAACGGGGTGAGGAACGTCTTGCTCAACTCATGAATGATGTCATTGGCCATCTTGTCGCCCTGACGCTCAATGTCCTTGATGCGCTTGTAGTAGGCAGACCACTCGTCCTCAGTCTTGCAGGCGAGGCTCTCGGCAAGCAATGCAGCCGCCGAAGCGGAGAACTGCGCCAACTGTTTGAACATGGGGAAAAACTTCGTCTCGCGCGGGGCAAAACGGCTCAATAAGGAATTCTTCATAAGATTATAAATGATTAGTGGTTTTTGAGTTTAGCTCTGATGACTTCGACTACCGCCGGCAGGAGCGAAATGAAGATTATCGCCACAATGAGCAACTTGAGGTTGTCCTGCACAAATGGCAAGTCGCCGAAGAAATAACCGCAATAGACAAACGCGGCAACCCACAACGCGCCGCCAACAAGGTTGTAAAGCATGAAGTGGAAGTAGTTCATCCGCCCCATCCCCGCCACAAAAGGAGCGAAAGTGCGGGCAATCGGGACAAAACGGGCAATGACGATGGTCTTGTTGCCGTACTTGCGGTAGAAGTCATGCGTCTTGTCAAGGTAGCTCTGCTTGAAGATCCGCGAATTGGGATTGCTGAACAGACGCTTGCCTAACGAGAAGCCTATCATGTAGTTGCACAAGTCGCCAGATGCGGCGGCGACAAAAAGCAACAAAGCCAGCGCGTTGACCTCCAAAGGCACGTCAGGCAGGGCTGTCAATGCGCCCGCGACGAACAGGAGGGAATCGCCTGGCAAGAAAGGTGTAACCACGAGACCTGTCTCACAAAAGATGATGAGAAACAGGATGAGGTAAGTCCACTTGTGATAGTCACTGATGATCTCGACCAGATGGCGGTCGATGTTGAGAACAAAGTCGAGTAGAAAATCCATGGCAACAAGAGTGTCAGGTTGTTCCGCTTAGCTTTGCTGGTTGGATGTGTAAACCGTCCTTTAAGATTGATGGAAAAAAGGCGGGCTTTCCATTATGAAAACGAAAAGTCCGCCCTTGCCTGCTTCTATTTACTTAGATTGATTTATCCAATCCATAGCCTGCTTTGCAGTAGCCTCGTTGGGGTCAATCTCAAGTATCTTCTGCCAATAAGGCTCTGAGAGCTCAAGCTCGCCCTGCTGCACGTAATAGTAGCCGAGATACCTCAAGCACTCGATGATGTTTGCAGGAGCAGACTTTTCATTAGCCTGCAATATTCCGAGTGCTGCCTCGTAATATGGCTTTGCCAAACCAAGCGTGGTCTCCGGGTCAGCCAAAGCGTTTACGCGAGCCCTCCAGAATGTTCCAAGATAGCTGTCTGGGACTCTTTGGGCAACTTCTGCAAAGATTGTGTCAGCCTCCGCGATATAGCCAGCCTTGACAACGCTTATGCCTGTCTCTGTCGTGTCAGCCAACTGTTCTGTTGTCTCGGGCAAAGAGGCTGCCATGTAGTTGAGACGACCGAGCATGAACAAATCTTGCACGTCATTGTTCCCGGCTGCTTCAAGATACCTGTTGTAGCAGTCGATGGCATTGGCGTAGTCCTGGAGAGATTCGTAGACTGACGAGAGCTCCTTCAAAATCTCTGCCGCCTTGGTTGCATCCATGCTGAGAGCTTTTTCAAACTCCTTGATAGACTTGGCACTCTCATTCTGTTTGAAGAGCAAGCGGCCATAATAAAGATGATCAAGGTAGGAGAAATAAGTTGTGTCGGGATTTGCGAAGAAATTCTCAGCAGCTGTGATGCCGTCAGCGTAGTTCTTCAACTCATAGTTGTTGTACATCAACATACGCTTCATCAAGTGGTCATCCGGGTTAAGTGCCAAGCCTTGCTTTGCCATATCCAATGACTGCGCATAATCCTTGCTGAGGAAAAGCAGGTTGGAATAGCGGGCATAGTCTTGCTCATTTGGTTGTCCTGACACCATGAATGCATCGTAGGCCGTCTTTGCATCACCATACTTGCCCATCTGGTAGTAAGCATTTCCGAGCTCCCTCTCAACTCTTACATCCTCGGGATGACGGGCTTTGTACTCTTCAAGCTTATCAACCGAGAGTTGGAGGTTGACACCTATGTAGATGTGTGCGAACTTCGAGTAAGCCTCAAAGCAATCTTTGTCAAAGTTCATTGCTTGCTGGTAGGCACTGCCTGCTGCGCCGACTTGCTTGTTTTGCAACTCGATGTCGCCTTTGAGCATATAAAGCTCGGCAGACTTGCTATTGACTTCCACGCCTCTCTCGTAAAAAGATTGGGCTATCTCTTTGTAACCGTTATCGAGGTAGGCTGCACCAATTGCGGCAATGAGTGATACGTTCTTTTTGTTCTTGCCTTTCAGCAAGTCCTCATAGGCCTTGGCTGCACCAGACGGGTCGTTTTTGATAATAGTAGCAATCTGATCCACCTGAGTTTGCAATTCCGAATCAAGAGCCTTCTGAGCCGAAAGTGTTGTTGCCATGAACAAAGCGCAACAAGCAACAAGTATTTTCCTGTAATTCATCATAAGTTATATTGTTTTTATTCTATTCATCTTTCACAGTCACTAACCTCACTGGCTGCGTGGCAGGGACCAAACCTGACTTAAGGACTATGCGCTGCCCTTTGTCACTGGTCAGGAAAGTCATAAAACCAGTGGGCAAAGCCATCCTCGGGTCATTGATCAATATGAAAATGTCGTGTGTCAATGGATACTCCTTCAGAGCTAAATAGGCTTGATAGGGTTTCTTGCTGTTGTCTGCATCAGGCTTCACAGAATAGCTGACCGACATCACATTTACCGACTCGTTGAATGAAAGTCTCGTGGAATCAGCATCGTTTCCGACCCAATTGACCCCAATGACACCTAATGCCCCAGGTGTCTTGGAAACGAAATCGATGACATCCTCATTCCGATTCAATGCTTTCAGCCCTTGCGACAATTGTCCACCTTGGCAAATCGAATCTATCGCGTAACGGATCGTACCCGAATTGGGGTTGTCAAAGACGACCTGCATCTCACCAAGTTTGGAAGACTTGGACAGTTCGTCCCAACGAGTGATTTTTCCAGTAAGGATGTCCTTGAACTGATGTACAGAAATCAAGGTATCCTTATTTTGTTTGTTTGTGATAAGCGCAATGCCACCTACGGCAAAGCGGATTGATTGTGGATAGAACTTACGTGCATTGAAAGAAGCCACTTCGTCTTCTGTCAAGCTGCGATTGGCAATCACCAACCTAACGCTGTCCTTGAACAACAAATTTACAGCCTCAACCTCGCTGCAATAAATGGGAGTGACGGTAGCCTCCGGGGTAAGTGCTTGGTAGACTTGCAACTCTTCATCTACAATAGGTTTAAGAGATTCGTCCACTGCAATTGTGATCTTTCCGGAATAGAGGGTTTGACCGTCACCTTTGTCCTTTGGCCCACACGCAAAGAGCGCGCAGGCCAGCAAGGAACATAGGTATATGCTTTTTCTTTTCATCAAAAACATATCAGATTAACACCTGGAATTACTGCAACTTAAACCTGATAGGCAAAGTGTAGTAAACCGGGACAGCACGTCCGTTTTGCATACCAGGAGTCCATTGGGGAAGTGTGTGCACGACCCTGACGGCTTCCTTGTCACAATAGGGATCAAGCGAGCGGACAACCTTGACGTCTCCAACAGTGCCGTCAGCCTTGACGACAAACTGGACGACGACCATACCTTCGATACCGTTCTCCTGAGCGATTACAGGATACTTGAGCTCCTTGGAGATGTGTTGCAGCAAGGCCTGCTGGCCACCTGGGAACTCAGGCATTTGCTCGACATGGACGTAAGGTTTCTCCTCCTCGACAGGAGCCTGGGTAATAGTCTCCTGAAGGTCGGCGATGTCCGCACCATTAAGTTCATCGTTACCTTTGACATCGGCGATAGAAATCTGGAGCTTGGTCTCAGCCAACTCGTCCTGTGATCTCAATTGCTCGTCATCGGGCACTTCCTCGTCCTTCTTGATGACAGGAGGAGTGAACTTGATGGTACTCTTCAACTTCGGTGGAGGAGCAACCGGCTCGATAGGTTTGACTATCTCTTCCTGTTGCTTTACCTCGGGTTCTTCAAGGGCGGAGAGTTGAGTGACTTCTGTCATCACTTCTTTTTTCTCAGGCATTGCCATCTTGATGAGTCTCGGTGCGGAGAAGCCGACAACGGCTACGACTGCAACGATTATCAAGGCAGCTGTTTGCCTCCTGCCCAAATCACTGCGCATCTTGTATGCGCCATAGTTCTTGTTACGATTCTGGAAAATGAGTTCACACCATTCTCTTGAAGTTAAATCGACTTTTGCCATAATTCTTTCCTTTTTATCTGGTGAAACCCATTAGCCTTCAAATTGTGCAGCCTGGGCGGACAAAGCTCCCTTTTGGAGATAGTTGTCAATCAGGAACTGATCGCCCTCTGTAATCTCGACAATCACATATTTACCTATGCTGCAGATTTGCATCTCGTCCAAGGCATCAATAAGATTTGCATACGTAGCTTCGTCCGTCGCTTTGATGATGACAGTAGGAGTGTCTTTTGCTCCCTTTACCTCGGCCACCTGCTTCTTGTACTCGTCTTCAGTCAATTCGAGTTTATCCTTCTTTGCCTTCAGTTCTTCCACTTTCTTGACTGCATCATAGTTTTTCCTGAGCAGCACAGAGCGGATTCCCTTTGCCGTATAGTTGGTCTCCTTCAAAGAAGTGTAGTCCTCGTAATTAGGCTCGCCTTCGTAATAGTACAACTTGTCATCGGCATCAAGCAGCAAGGTGATGGCCTGAGAAGCCTTGACCTTGTTTTGCTGTTCCTCCGTGATGTTCTTGTCGTTGGAAGGCATACTAATCTCCATCGTCTGAGGCTTGCTCAGAGATGTGCAGAGCATGAAGAAAGTGATGAGCAGCATGTTCATATCGACCATCGGTGTGAAGTCCACGCGGACGGTCATCTTTTTCTGCTTGCTGCCTTTTCCTTTCTTGTTGCTGCTTCCTTCTTGTACTTCAGCCATATCTATTCCTTTCTATTATTCGTCAGAAACGCTTTTGAGAGACGTTATGAGATTGTAACGGTTCTCTTTCAAGTCCTGAAGCGAGTTCATCACATTTTTAATAACTGAGTAAGGAGTGCTTTGGTCAGCCTTTATGGCTATGCGCAGGTCACGGTTTGTAGCGCGCGCGCTGCTTATCCACACCTTGAATTGGTTATCCGCGCTGTCGCACGGGATGCCATAGTCTTTCAAGATCTTGTCACGCTCCTCGCCTGGAAGGGCAAGGAATTGCTTCATGCTCTTGATAGGCACACCAAACGTCTGGGCTTTCTTGAATTCATTGAGCTCAGCATCGCTGAATGTAACCCCATAAGCTTCACCGACTTTGGTCAAAGTCTGTATCATGTCTTGCTGTTTGTCCAGGCTCAAGAATATCTTCCCCGAGGGGTCAACCAAGATTTGCAGGATGTTGGTCTCCGGTATCTTGATCTCCGAGACAGAGGCGGGCGTAACGACCTGTACAGGCTCTTTCTTGACGAAAGTCGATGTGAGCATGAAGAATGTCAGCAAGAGGACTGTCACGTCACTCATCGCCGTCATGTCTATGAACGTGCTCTTTTTTGCTATCTTAGGTCTACCCATAATGATTTGTTCCTTAAATTAGATTATTAAACGAACGCATCAGATTAGTGAGTAGCGTTGAAGGTCTCCACGATAGAGAATCCTACCTCGTCAAGGCTGAATGTCAGTTTGTCAATCTTGTTAGTAAAGTAGTTGTAGGAGATAACTGCCAACGCACCTGTCAAGATACCGAATGCCGTGTTGATAAGTGCCTCTGAGATACCAGTTGACAACGCAACAGAGTCAGTACCACCACCAGCACCGAGGGCTGCGAACGAACGGATCATACCTACGACCGTACCGAGCAATCCCATCAACGTACCGAGCGTGGTGATAGTTGCGATGATAGGCAAGTTCTGCTGCATCATGGGCAACTCAAGAGCCGTAGCCTCTTCAAGTTCCTTTTGGATAGCGATGACCTTCTGTTCCTTGGTGAGCTCGGTGTTCTTCTCCATCTCGTCATACTTGCGCAAAGTTGCACCGACAACGTTAGCTACAGAACCGCGCTGCTTGTCGCAAAGAGCCTTTGCAGTTGCCATATCGTTCTTTGCAAGAGCGTCCTTGATGTTGGCAACAAACTTAGCGAGCTTGCCACGGCCGAAAGCTGAACGGATCGTGAAGTAACGCTCGATGCTCAACGCGATGACAGTCAACAGCAAAGTCTGGATGACAGGCACGACGATACCACCTTTATAGATTGTGCCGAGGAAGTTGCCCGGGAGCGGGTGGTTCTCAGGATTGTTGTCCATGAAGTTGCCCGGATCACCGAACACGAATTTGTAGATGCAAAGCGCGATGATGAAGCAGACGATGATCACCAAACCTGCGGCTTCGATACCCTTAAAACCTTTTCTTTGTTTTTTGTTAGTTTCCATAATTTGTTTTGTTTGTTTGTTGTGTTTATAAGTTAATTAATCTTCTTTTTCAAACACATAGCCGCAAAATGCTATGCCTCTACAAAAACATCCGCCTCGCAAAACGAGGGCATCCGCAGGCTACCGCCACACTTAGACCGTGATGGCAACGGTCGCCAAGCCGTCCCGTCGAGAGGGGTCCATGCAACGTCTGCACGGTCCTACCCAGGAAACATAGGTATTGCAAATAAAGCGACATTTCAAGACTTGCGCAAGTCTTTCACATTATTTTTCCTCTTTTTTTGAAAGTTTCCAACACCTGTTTAGCAACACATTTACATCATGTTGCATTTCATAATGCCGGCCGTGGCATTGAGCTTAGGAATTGATAATTTTGCAACCTACTGCCAACAGCAGCGCAACGATTTATTTTATGGAGGAATACAAGCACTACATCGATGACAAGAGAGTTGACTTTGCATCAGTCCGTGCATTCGCCAACGACGGGTGGCAGCTCGACGACACGCATGGGATGCCGCATTGGCAACGGGTGGAACGCAACGCCATGCTGCTCCTGACGGACGAGGTGTAGCCGACCGTCGTCCGGCTATTCGCCTACCTGCACGACAAATGCCGCCTCGACAACATGAAAGACATAAACCACGGCCGCCGGGCTGCCGAGATGCTGCCGTCGCTGCGCGGCACATTGCTAAGAGGGCTAAGCGATGACGAGTTTGCCGACCTAGTGACAGCCTGCCGTGAGCACACAGTGACAGCACGCACAGGCAACGCCACCATCGACACCTGCTTTGATGCGGACAGGCTCGACCTCGGGAGGGTAGACATAAGCCCCTCCCCGTCAAAGATGGCCACGGAAAGGGGGAAACATTTCGCCGCCAACCCATCCGCGTTTGAACGGGCGGTGGAAGAATACGAGAGATGGAGAGCCTCATCATCCATGCTGTGAGACTTCACACACCTCTCCTTGCGCCTGCCAACACGACATCCAACGAAACAGCAAAAGACATAGGATGATTCCGCCAAAAACATCCCATGTAATTGGCGAAATCACGGGATGCTTTTGATGAAAACACCGTATGCTGCCAGCACGGCACAAACTCATCCACACCCCAAGCCCGGACAGCAGTAATGACAAGCCCGCCTTGCCACAAAGGCAGCAAGGCGGGCTTAAATAGCAATCACCGACAGCAACCTGCCCGTCAGAGCAACATCAGTATCAAAAGTTGCGCGGTCAACACGCGCAGGAACATCGACAACGGATAGACCGTCGCATATCCCACAGACGGGGCATCGCAGTTTGTCGAGTCATTGGAGAATGCCAAAGCCGGCGGGTTGGTCGTCGCACCGGAGAGCACACCTATCAGCGTGTAGTAATTGAGCTTGAAACCGTAGCGTCCGATGAATCCTGCGATGAGCATCGGCACTATCGTTATCAATGCGCCATAACCCACCCAGATGTAGCCCTGCTGCTCGACGATGGTTTTGACAAACCCTTCACCGGCCTCAAGCCCTACGCAGGCGAGGAAGATTGCAATGCCTATCTCACGCAACATGAGGTTCGCACTCATCGTGGTGTATGTCACGAGCTTGTATTTTGGTCCAAACCGGCTTATCAAGATTGACACGATGAGCGGGCCGCCTGCCAAGCCGAGTTTCACAGGTTGCGGGATGCCTGGGAATGCAAAGGGGATGCTGCCAAGCACGACACCAAGGGCGATGCCTATAAATATAGGTATGAGATTGGGGTGATCCAGACGCTTGAGCGAATTGCCCAAAAGCTTCTCGGTGTGCTTGATTCCTTTTTCATCGCCGACAATCGTCACGCGGTCTCCCATTTGCAACGTCAACGACGGGGTAGCCACAAGATCGACACCGGCACGGTTGACACGCGTTATGCTTATTCCGAATGAATTGCGCAGCTCCAGTTCGCCAAGTTTCTTGCCATTGAGCTCGGGTTTGGTTATGAGGATTCGGCGCGAGATGAGCTTGGAAGTCTTCGTGTCCCACTGGGCATCCACCGTTTTGCCTATGAAGGCGATGACGCTTGACGCGTCCTTGACCGTAGTCACCACACGGAGTTCGTCGTCAAGATGCAGGACTGTCGAGGCGTTGACAATCTCTTGTTCCATCCCGACATGGTGCACACGCGAGATGACGATGTTGCGCCCGAGGAGCTCGGCCAGCTCGTTTATCGTCTTTCCTTCCAATGCTTCGTTCCTGACTTGCAACGAGAGCGATATTGCCGAGTTTTCATTGTCGTTGGTGGATGCCTGGGCCTTGTCTTCCTCAACCTTGGGATTGACCCTGAAGATATAGCGCATCGCGATCAATGTCCCGATCATGCCGATGACACCAAGGGGATAGGCCACGGCATATCCCATCGCGATGTCCGGCGCGTTGCCATGGGTCATGTCACTGAATGCCTGCTGCGCGGCACCAAGGCCGGGAGTGTTGGTGACGGCTCCTGACAGTATGCCTACCATGGTCGTTATGGGCAGCCCGGAGACATAGAACAATATCACCGTAGCCAGCACCCCGAGACAGACATGGATGGTCGCGACGAGGTTTAGCTGCATACCTCCTTTCTTGAATGCAGAGAAAAAACCTGGACCGACCTGCAATCCTATCGAATAGACAAACAGAATCAAACCGAATTCCTTCAGGAAGTGGAGCAAGTTGGGCTGTATCCTCATCCCGAAATGGCTAAGGAAAATGCCGACGAAAAGAATCCACGTGACACCAAGCGATATGCCTGCTACCTTTATCTTGCCTAACATCACGCCCAAAGATATGGTGAGGGCAAGTATCAAAACCGAGTGAGCCACTCCGCCACCCCACAAATCGCTAACGCCAAAGAACAATTCCTTGAAGAATTCCATAACCAACGCTTATATATTTATATGTATAAACCTCTTAAGTTTCACGATGTGCAAAGATAGGACTTTTATCGGCACACACGGCTTGCAATGGTAAAAACAGTATGCAGACAGCCGCACTAAAAAACGATCATCCCCAGAGGGCGTGCCTCTGGGGATGATGCCATGGACAGGGCTCACAAACCCAGTTTCTTTTTGACAAAATCCTTGATGAATTGCTCCGTCCCGGCCATGCCGAGCACGCTTGAGTCGATACACAAATGATAGGTCGCAGCCATGCCCCAAGTCTTTGAGCTGTAATAGTTGTAGTACTCCGCGCGTTTCTTGTCCGTTTTGTGGATGAGTTCCTTGGCTTTCTGCTCATTGATTTCAAGCTGCTTTGCAATGCGGCTTACGCGCATGGAGAGGGGCGCGCTGATGAACACGTTGACACACTGCGGGAAGTCGCGCAGCACATAGTCGGCACAGCGTCCGATAAAGACACATGACGCCTGGGATGCCAAATCCCTTATGACGTCGCTCTGCACCTTGAACAAAGAGTCGTTGCTGAGGCAGTTGTTTGTCGGCAGGCAACCGTCACTGATGAACGGGAAGCGCATACTGAACAAGCCCCCAAACGTCTGCGAGGCCTTTTCATCCGCCTTCTCGAAGAATTCCGAGCACAGCCCACTCTTCTCGGCAGCAAGAGCTATAAGCTCCTTGTCCATGAACTTCAAGCCGAAGTCCGTCGCCAGCATACGGCCTATCTCCCTGCCGCCGCTACCCAATTGGCGACCGATATTGATTATTATGTTGTTTGCCATAGTAGAGTGTTGTTTAAAAGTCAAACGATAATGTGACGTAAATATAATGATTATATGCATCAATACTACCGCACCGCCGCTCGTTTGCATCAAAATGCATGAAAAAGTGCATGAAGATGCCTCATCCTTGCATCTGGGACGACGGCCTGCGCATAGTTATCCCTCGCATGATGAACATCAGCCACGTGAACAACACAACTCCCTTCAATATGCTTGAAATGGAAACCGCCCACCATATCCCGGGAACGCCCATGCCCAACGCCACAAGCCCCAGCGCCAAAGGGATTCTCAGGTAATTGCCACAGATGCTGACTATGGCAGGCTGCATTGTACGCCCGATGCCATAGAACACCCCTTGCGTTGCAATCTCAAGCATCATGAACATTTGTGAGTAGCCATCGATGCGCAGGAACTCCCCTCCTGAGACATAGGCCGCTTCCTCAGGGACAAAGATCGAAAACAATTCCTGCCCAAAGAATACGAACAAGACCGTGCCGAGCACACCGAACACAGATGTCATCGCAAGCGTGCGCTTGTAGGCCTTGGCAATCCTGTCACCACGTCCTGCCGCATAGTTCTGTGCGGTGAACGTACCGAGCGCAGTCGAGAAGCCTTGCGACGTGTTCCATGTGATTGCCTCGATTTGACCACCCGTGGTGAAAGTCATCAGCCCTATATGCCCGCCATGCAGCGATGCGATGCGGCTGACATACATATTGGCAAAAGCAAACAGAGCGTTGAACAACGCCACCGGGGCACCGATCTTGACCACACGCAGCGTCGGTTTGCGCCGCAGCCGCACCAAGAGCCTGAAGTTGTCAAGCAGTTTGTCACGGTGGCGCATCTGCACGACAAACAGGACAACGACCAACACCTGCGCCAACACCGTGGCGACTGCCGCCCCGTCAGTCCCCATGCCAAATGTGAAGATGAACAACGGGTCAAGCACCATGTTGGCAACAAGTCCAGTGCCGCTTATATAAAATGGTATGGAACTCCGCCCGCAAGCGTTGTAAATCCCGGTGAAAGCCGAGGCAAGGAAGATGAATGGGACACCAGCGGAGACTATCCTCATGTAACTCACCGCATCCGCGCTGATGGATGGCGCGAGGCCATAGACGCTTATGAGCGGCACGGCGAACACCGCCAACAAGACTGCCCAAAACAAAGACACGATGACGGCCAGCGTGACGTTGTGCGATGCAAACAAACGCGCCTCATCATACGCGTTCCTCCCCACCGCCTGCCCGATGCTGACCTCTGAGCCGACCTTGCACATCAACGAGAATGAAGCCGACATCCACGTGAACATCCCGACAGAACCCACCGCCGCATTGGCCTCGCTCCCTATGCGGCCGACCCAAAACATATCCGTCAGGTTGTAGGCCATCTGAATGAACGACGTCGCCATAATGGGCAACGCCAGCCGCACCAGACGCGCCGTTATGCCGCCCTCGGTCAGATTGGTCACACCTTTGATTGTCGCCATGTCAGACTGCTCAGTTTCCGTTTGGGAGTGCAAATGTAGCTGATTTATAGTTTTTATTATACCTTTGCTTGCACTAACTATATATCCCAGCAGCAAACCATGACACGACTGGAAACAGAGGAGCAAGTCGTCAAGATGCTCAAGACAGTCTACGATCCGGAAATACCCGTGGACATCTATGAGTTGGGGCTCGTCTACAAGATTGACGTTGCCGACGACGGGACAGTCAACATCGACATGACGCTCACCGCACCCAACTGCCCGGCAGCCGACTTCATCATCGAGGATGTCCGCCAGAAAGTAGAGTCCATCGAGGGAGTAAAAGCCGCCAACATACAGCTTGTCTTCGAGCCGGAATGGGACAAAGACATGATGAGCGACGAGGCAAAGCTCGAACTGGGGTTCATGTGAACAGCAAACACTCGGCTTTATGGACAAAATAAGGAAGAAAATCTATTTCCTCTCGGATGCCCACCTCGGCTCGCGGGCGTTGGAACACCGCCGCACGCACGAGCGAAGGCTCGTGAACTTCCTTGACGAAATCAAAGAGGAGGCGGCCGCCGTCTACCTGCTGGGCGACATCTTCGACTACTGGTACGAATACAAGTACGTCGTCCCCAAAGGCTACACACGGCTGCTCGGCAAGATTTCGGAACTGACGGACAGAGGTGTCGAGGTACATTTCTTCATCGGCAACCATGACATCTGGTGCAAAGACTACTTCGTCGAGGAGTGCGGCATGATCATGCACCGCGAACCCATCACCGTCGAGCTCTATGGCAAGGAGTTTTACCTTGCCCACGGCGACGGATTGGGCGACGAATCGCGCGGGTTCAAACTGCTGCGCACGATGTTCCATTCCAAGACATTGCAGACCATGTTCTCCGCCATCCACCCGAGGTGGACTATGGAGCTCGGTCTCAACTGGGCCAAGCGCAGCCGCCTCAAGAGGGAAGACGGCAAAGAGCCTGACTATATGGGCGAAGACCGCGAACCTCTCGTCCTCTACACCAAGGACTATCTCAAGACACATCCCGACATAAATTATTTCATCTACGGCCACAGGCACATCATGCTCGACCTCATGCTCAGCAGGGACGCACGTGTCATCATCATTGGCGACTGGATAAAATACTTTTCCTACGCCGTTTTCGATGGCAACGAGCTCCTTCTCGACCAGTATGTCGAGGGCGACAAGGAAAAGCCAGTGTTGTGACCGCCCACGGCACACGCCACCACGACGGGGACGGACAGGCTATCGGCCTGCTTCCGTCCCCGTTTTCGCATCAAACGGCGGCAAGTGACGCTCCTTGTTTCCGACGGTACTGCGGCTACTCACGCACGCCAAGAGCACGACATCTGTCAAAAAAGCAATGTCGCGCCACGAAAACTTTATTTTTAACCTGAAAATACATAATTGCAACCTAAAAACATATAAACTCAGACTAAATCTATATATTTTCAACCTAAAAATATAAATTTCAAGGCATGAGGCCAACTTTTCGAGGCACGCCACCCGAGACGCCAGCGATGACGGGACGGCATCAGATGCAGGTGCGGACGGGCTCATCCGCCACTGCGTTTTTGGCATTGGGTGAAAAGTGCCTAACTTTGCGGCAAGCAAACGACGACAATGCCCAGAAACAACTACTACGCCGTGTGGGCAGGGCACAACCCGGGTGTCTACGACTCGTGGACGGAGTGCCTTGCACAAGTCAAAGGCTACAAAGGTGCAATCTACAAGGGATTTCCAACGCGACAGGAAGCAGAGGAAGCCATTGCCGGCAACTATGCCGACTATGTTGGCAAGCCAAGCCACGTGCCAAGGCCACGGACGGTGACGACCGAAGGCATCATCGCCAACAGCATTGCGGTCGATGCGGCGTGCAGCGGCAACCCTGGCAAGATGGAGTACCGTGGTGTCTACACCGCAACGGGGCAGGAGTTGTTCCATTTCGGGCCTATCAAAGGCACCAACAACATCGGGGAGTTCCTCGCCATAGTCCACGCCCTCGCGCTGATGAAGCAGAGGGGTTGGGACTTGCCCATATACAGCGACAGCCGCAACGCCCTGCTCTGGGTCAAGGGCAAGAAGTGCAAGACCAAGTTGCCCCGCACCCAGGCGACGGAACAGGCGCACGACATGATCGCCAGGGCCGAACGCTGGCTGGCCGGCAACGAATATGCGAACCGTCTCCTAAAGTGGGAAACGGACAAATGGGGGGAAATCCCCGCCGATTTCGGGAGGAAGTGATGATGGGAAGGAAGAATCTTATACTCGTTGACTTCGACTCTCCTGACGATTGGGACTTCATCGCCGGGCTACGTTCATGCGACCTGGGTGGCAGCAGATGGGTTGTCAAGAAGTCTATCAATAACACTAAATTTTTCCACACAGGGTTTGGGAACATCCTGCGCTGCATGGTCTACTTCCTTTTCCCGTTGACGCTTGTTCCGACGGCTGGACGCTACGGGACAATCATCGGATGGCAGCAGTTCTACGGGATATGCCTTGCCTTCTGGCAGCGGTTGTTCCATGTCGGGAGGCGCAACAGCATAGTGATAATGACGTTCATCTACAAACAGAAAAGCGGTCTTGCCGGGCGCATCCACCACCATTTCGTGCGCTATGCGCTGGGGAGCAAGTCCGTGGGTTGCATAATCTGCCATTCAAGCCACGAAGTCACCCTCTACACCAAACTATTCGGGCTCAAAGATGGTGTGGCAAAATTCATCCCGCTGGGCATTGACTGCGACAAAAGCACGACATCCTTACAAGCAAGAAGTCAAAGGATGGACGGAGAAGCATTGCGCATATTTTCAACGGGAAGGAGCAATCGCGACTATGACTTCCTTATCAAAGCCTTGTCAGGTACACGCTACCACGCGAAAATAGCGTGCGAATGGACAGCAGCAACAGATGATGCCAACACGGAGATAGTGCATGACTGCTATGGCGAAAAGATGCTTGAGACCATGAAGGTGGCCGATGTGGTGTGCATCCCGCTTGCCGACACCGAAATTTCATCAGGCCAGCTGGTAATCCTCCAAGCATTCCAAGCCGGTAAACCCGTCATTGTCACCAGGAACAGCAGTGCCCACGACTACATCAATGATGGAATCGACGGATTCATAATAGAGAAAACGAAGGCTGCACTCATCGCCAAACTCGATTTGTTGGACAGCAATCCAACTCTTTACAAGGAGATGTCTGCCAATGCACTGCGGGCATTCATGGAAAACTACACATCACGCAAGATGGGAGAGAGGCTCTTCTCGGCTATTTCCCTCAATCCTCCAACGCCTCGTAAATTATGTCCTGGATTTTGCTCCTGATGCCGAGCTTGGCAAGTTTGTTTGTCAGTCCGTCGGGATACACCCGGTTGCTCAGGAAAATAAAAATCAAATCGTTAGACGAGTCAACCCACACGCACGTGCCGGTAAACCCGGTGTGCCCGTAGACACCGCCCGGGGTCAGCGGCGAGCATGGACTTTTGCGGTTGTCCCCCTCAAAAGAGCGGTCAAAGCCGAGCCCACGGCGGCTGATGCCGGACTTTGCAGTCGTAAACAAGCGGCAAGTGGGCAGCGACAGATAAGTCTTCCCCGCAACAGTACCGCCAGAAAGAATCATCTGGTAGATGCGTGCCAGCTCTTCGGCAGAGGAAAACATCCCGGCATTGCCCGACACTCCGCCAAAAAATCCCGCCGAATCGTCATGCACGTAGCCTTGCAACCGCCCTCGATGCAGAAAGTCATCGGTGACAGTGGGCACTATCTTGTCGGCCGGGTAGTGCTGTAAAGGATTGAATAACGTGCGCCGCAGCCCCAAAGGGTAGAAGAACTCGCGGTCGAGATAGGTGTCCATCGGTTCACCAGTGATTGTCTCGACAATCTCCTTCAGGAGTATGAAGCCGACGCAGCTGTATGAATAGCGCTTTTGCCTCAACTTGGAGTCGGCAATCATCCGGAGTGCCTTGGCGCGATAAGCATCGTTGACAAACATGTCATCCGACACTTGCCAACGAAATTCACGGTTGTAGTGGCGGCCAAGGTAAGCCTCATCATAGGCAAAGTCCGACGGGACATAGCAATTGAAGCCCACGTAGCGGTCATGCTCCTCATCTTTCTTGAAAGAATAAAAGGGGGCGGTGAACGAAGCACTGTCCAACGCCGCCGCGAAGAACGGCAACGAGGGCATCAGCCCCGACTCATGGAACAGCAGGCTGCGTATGGTTATGTCCGCCTTGTCCGTCCCCCGCAGCCATGGCAAATAGTCCGCCACACGGTCATCCAGCTTGAGACGCCACTGGTCATAGAGTTTCATCACCGCCAACAACGTGCCTGATGTCTTTGTCATTGAGGCGATGTCGTATATGTCATCATACCTCACAAGCCGGCTCTCCCCATACTCGTGCGTGCCAAAACATTTGTCATAGACGGGTTTGCCGTGCCTCATCACGAGAATCTGGCATCCTGGATAGGCTTCCTCCGCTATCCCCCACTCTGCAATCGAATCGATGCGGGCCAACACATCAGATGACATTCCGACATCTTCCGCCCTCACCTGCCGCTCGGCCAGGTCTGGCAGGAGGTCAAGCCCCGCCCCGCCACGGGCTACACCCGGGATAGTCATCGACAACCTGCCATCCGCTTTCTTCAAGCCACAGATGACGCGGGCTGTGTGTTCCTGCACATAACCGTCATCAACGTGCGCCAACACCATGGCGGAGGATGACGGAGACGCTTGCTTCCACTCCCCGACCTGCTTGAGCGAAGTGAAAAAGACGAAGACCTTGGATGACTCCGGGATTTGCTCCAGAGCCCGCACCGCCCAGGCAGGGGTAGATGACGAGAGAGGCACTATGACAGTGGCGTATGCCTGCAATGTCCCGACCTTGGTATTGAACGAAGCAAGCGACGGGAACGCATAGACATCGGCATTGGCCAGCCTGTCAACCTCTGCTGCAAACGGCTTGACTGCCGCATCAAAGCGCACGACCGCCACCGACTGCCCTTGACGCATGACCGGAAGCCGTGCATAATTGTCACTGACAACCGTCACCGCAGCCTTGTGCAAGCGTTGCATCAGCAGGCGTGACCCCTCGTCAACGATGCGGTCATAGAGACCTGCCACCTCTATCTCTCGTTTGTCTGGCACGCCAAGCAGGAACTTGAAGGCAAGGACTTTCCTGCATTTGGCATCCAACTCCTCGGCCAACGCCTTGTCATGCCTTGCTGCATGGACGACAGCTTCGAGTTGCGGCTTGACAGGGACAGGCGAAAGCACAACGTCATTCCCGGCCTGCAAAGCTCTGAGACATACGTTTTCAAAGCCGGCAACCCCCTTCATCGCCAATGCGTCGGTGAACACGAGCCAGTCAAATACTATGTCTTGGCGCAAGACATCAGACACAGGGCGTGACAACGACGATGGCAATCCTGGCGTAGGGTCAATGGATGGCACGGATATGTGCCCCACCATCACACCGTGAAGCCCTGCCGCGACAGCTTGCTTGAAAGGGTACAACTCTATGCTGTCAAGCCTGGAACGGTCATGGGCGACCTTCGGAAGGGATTTGTGCGAATCGGTGGAAGTGTCCCCATGACCAGGGAAATGCTTTGCCACCGACAAAACACCCATAGCCTCAAGCCCTGAGGCGAAAGCAACCACCTTGTCCGCCACGCGGGTGCGGTCTTCGCCAAAAGAACGTGTCCCGATGACCGGGTTTGCGGGATTGGTGTTGACATCGGCAACGGGTGCGAA
The DNA here is from genome assembly GCA_944321635.1 of uncultured Bacteroidaceae bacterium. Taxonomy (GTDB): domain Bacteria; phylum Bacteroidota; class Bacteroidia; order Bacteroidales; family Bacteroidaceae; genus Avibacteroides. Next base: position 44,371 of record CALULY010000007.1, read on the forward strand.
GTCGATGTCCACACCGATTGCCTTGCATTGCCGCCCGACCTCGCGTCCGAGTTCGTTTATCAAAGCATTGTCAGTGATGCAGCCCAGCACGGCATTGCGCGGGAAGGAGGGGATGGACTTAATCCTCATCCCGAGCCCCCACTCGCCGTCAAAGCCTATCATGGCCGGTGTCCCGGCAGAGCGGATGACCATGTTGTTCATCGCCACGTGCTCCTCAAGCGTCCCGCCGGAGAAGTATATGCCGCCGAGCTTCATACCCTCGATGTAATCCCGCACGGCCTTGCGGTTGGATTCGTTCTGCTGCGGGGCGACATTGACCATGAACAATTGGGCAATACGTTCACTGCGGGACATCCCGTCCATGACCGAATCCGCCCATTGCAACGCACGTTCATAGTTCTGTGGCGAGGTGTCAATCCCATGGGCAACGGCCATCAACGGCAAGACAACGAAGGCAAGCAGGGAAACGAGCAACGATTTGAATCTCATGGCGGATTATTTCTTTTCAAACTTAAGGTCGAAACGCCCGGCATATACGCCGTTTTTACCCAACTGCATGACTGGCACGGCACGTCCCTCGGCGTTGTCGATGAACTCGGGAACTGTCATGTAGGTGTGTGAATGCCCACCCAGCACCAGGTCAATGCTCGACGAGCGCGCCACCAACTCACGGTCGCAGTAGGGATTGTTGGCGGAACAGTCAAGACCAAGGTGAGACAGGCAGACAACAACGTCGCACCGCTTGCGTTTCTTCAGATAGTGCGCCGTGCGTTCCGCCACCCCGTAGGGCGGGACAAACTTCATCCCGGCATAATTCTTTGCTTGCACCAGCCCGTCGGGACAAGCCCCGAGGCCGATGACACCGATGCGCAGGCCTGCCTTCTTTATAATAAGGTAGGGTTTCACCAGACGGCGCAGCTTGGTGCGTGAGAAGTCGTAGTTGGTGCACACAAAGGGGAAGTCGGCCTCTTCCAACAAATCCTTCAGGTTGTCCAGACCGAAGTCAAACTCATGGTTGCCCAAAGTGGCGGCATCATAGCCCATCTCGTTCATCAGCTCCACTTCCACCTCGCCCTTGAACACCGAGTAGAACGGGGTTCCTTGGGAAAAATCGCCGCAATCAAACAGCAGCACGTTCTCCCGTTCCGTGCGCACCTGCCAGAAATAAGCATTGCGCCGCGCCGCACCCCCCATGTCGGGATAGGAAGGGTCGTCGGATGCGAACGGCTCTATGCGGCTGTGCGTGTCGTTGGTATGCAGGATGGTCAGTTCCACGACCTGCGCCAGCGACGGCATGGCAGCCGATGCGGCAAGCACCGCCGCCAGCACTATGGCACGGCGGCAGACGCTGCGGAGAAAAAATCCAGGAATAGCACACATAACAATAAGTGTCAGTTTACGAATATCCGCCTGTCCGTCTTGGGCCGCACCGCCTTGCCGTCGGCGGCAAGCGCGGCAACGTGGCGGATGAACACATCTCTGAGTATTTCGTCGTCGGGATAGACGGCCCGGGTCGCACGCTTGAACGCCCGCATCCCGTCGTTGCCCTCGGCTACATAGTCTATCGTAACCACGCGGTAGTTGGCACCGGCATCGACCTCCTTGCCCGCCACCGTCGCGCCAAGCAGGCCGCCGTCGCGGGAAATGGTCAGGCGCACCTCGGCACTCACCCCTTCGCCGCCGAGCCGCGCTATCTGCTCGAAAAGCTCGGTGACTGCCTCACCCGGCATATCGACGATACAGAGCGTGTTCTCAAATGGCAATATCTCAAACGCCGTGCCCACCGTTATCGGTCCCTCGGGCAAATCCTTGCGCAGCCCGCCCACATTGATTACGGCAAACGCCACATCGGGCGACAACCTGCGCCCCTCGTCCATAACCATGTCGGCAACCGTGTTAGCAAGCACGTTGTAGTCGCGCCCAACCTCGCACCTCATCGTCGCGGCCGACGACCCTATGACCGGCGACATCTCTTCCACGAGGTCTTCCTTGAAATCCTCGATCTCCTCAATCATGTCGTCATCGGTGAAAAGGTCGAACGATGAATCGACAGCAACCCTCCCCCCGTCGATGCCAACAAGAGCATAGCCCGTACGGCACGACACAGCCGCCAGCGACAACAGGACCAAGGGGAGCAGCAACGCTGCAATCTTGCGCATAGAAACAATCTTTGTTAGAAAACGCACAAAACTAAACATTCCACGCATACCGAGCAAATCATTGCCGCACACAGCCACGAGCCGGCGGCAAAGCATGAAAAACGGCGCGGCACTGCCAGAAAAACATTGCAAGTCTTTGCCAACTCGCAAATAATCACTTCCTTTGCAGCACTTTTGTCGCAACCTCTGCCAATCAAGTCCAAAGGCAAAGCCGGCACGTTGCGGAGTAATGACGTAATTAAACAAACCAAATTATGAAAATGGACTTCATCAAAGTTGCAGAAGAGGCATTCGCCACTGCAAAAGAACTGCCCCAATTCAAGGCAGGGGACACCGTTACCGTGGATTACCGCATTACCGAGGGTAACAAAGAGCGTATCCAATCCTACCGTGGAGTGGTCATCAAGATCAGCGGACAAGGTGACAAGAAACGTTTCACCGTGCGCAAGATATCCGGCAGCGTGGGTGTCGAGAGGATTTTCCCAATGGATTCACCGTTCATCGACAAAGTTACCGTCAACAAGATCGGTAAAGTGCGCCGCGCCAAACTCTACTACCTCCGCAAACTCACCGGCAAGAAAGCGCGCATCAAGGAGAAAAGGACAAACACAGCCGCTCCAAAAGCGCAATAACATCAGACACAATCACAATTGCAAAGGGATGGCCTCGGCCATCCCTTTCTTGCATCCGCCTGCATCGTGCCGCCCCACCGCGACAGGCAAGGGAGGCAAGTCGGCGACACGCCTGCCGCGTGCCTCAACGGCTGGAACAAAGACCAACCGCCACAAGGGGCAAACGCCGTCAACCCGGGACATAAGGCCTCTCATCGTAAAACAGAAACCGCCCACCCTCCGGGCCATACCCACACTGCCACAGACATAAACTTGCACATCATCTGGCAAAAACTTGCCCTGGGCGGCGCATAAAGTCGGACACTCCTTAAGGAAAAGTTCATTCAAAACTTCTGTTTATATAAACAAAACTTTTGTTTGTATATTCAAAACTTCTGAATATATAAACAGAAGTTTTGTTTTTACTTTATGTCCTACCTAATGGAACTTTTCATCTGACATAGTTGAAGTTTTGGCCTGACCCGATGCAAATCTGTGTCTGGCGAGAATGGAATTCACCCCTTACGCCAAGCCGTAAAACGACGCGCGCCGCACGGCCAATGGCCGGACGGCGAGCACACCACACCGCACATCACGCGGTGCAAGGATTTATGCTATGGGCTTGACGTAGGAACGCCGCCGCTTGTGCAACTGTTGCTCGAAGTACTGCCATTGCGACTGCACCTTGGCATTGCCCGCCAATTCGGGGTTGGTCTCGGCATACTGCACGCCCTTGCGCTGGTAGATGGGGATGAGATCGGTGAACAGCAACGCGTTGACCCCCTTGCCCTGGTAGTCGGGATGCACGGCGACGAGGAGGAAATCGATGACCTTGGGCTTGGATATGAACAGTGCCTTGAGCAGATGCCACCAGCCGAAGGGGAAGAGACGTCCCTTGGCTTTCTGCAAAGCGACGGACAACGACGGCATCGTGATGCCTACCCCCACAAGCCTGTCCTCGGCATCGGTGATGAGGGTCACAAAGTCGAGGTCGAGGATGGGCAGATATGTCTTGATGTAGAGCTGGACTTGGCGCGGCGACAGCTCGGAGAAGCCGTAGAGGTCGCGGTAGGCCACGTTCATCAGGTCAAAGATCTGTTGGCCGTAGTCCTTGGCTATCTTCTTGCCGGACTTATATTTCTTGACTTGGAGGTTGTACTTGCGTTTGACGATCTCTGCGATGCGCAGGTGTTTTTCGGGGATGGCTTCGGGGACGAAGACTTTCATCTCGACCCATTCGGCCTCTTGTTTGAAGCCCAAGGCCTCGATGTGGCGGCTGTAATATTCGTAATTGTACGTCGCCGACATCGTGCCCAACTGGTCGAATCCCTCGACCAGCATCCCTTCGGGGTCAAAGTCGGTGAACCCGAGCGGGCCGACTATCTCGGTCATCCCCCGCCGGCTGCCCCACTCTTCAACCGCCGCGATCAACGCCGAGGCCACTTGCAGGTCGTCGATGAAATCTATCCAGCCAAACCGCACTTGCTTCTTCCCCCACCGCTCGTTCGCACGGTTGTTTATGATTGCCGCGACGCGGCCGGCGATGCGACCATCCTTGTAGGCGATGAAGTAGTCGGCTTCGCAAAACTCGAATGCTGGATTCTTGTCCTTGGCCAGCGTGGCAACCATGTCGGGGTAGAGTTCCGGCACGGCGTAGGGGCTGCCTTTGTAGAGTTGATAATTGAAGCGGATGAATTTACGCAGGTCGCTGCGGGTGGCGACTCTCCTGATTTCGATTGCCATTGTCTTACCTGGATTAGGCTCCATGCCGCCATCCGCGACGGCAAGTCCGGTGGCGTGGCGCATGAGGCCGCATTGATTTAAACGTTGCAAAGTTAGGTTAAAAATCCATTTACATCAAAAACGGCCGTGGATTATGATGACAAAATGGCGGCGACTGGAGCCGTTACGGATTATTTTGGATAGTTTTGCAGCGCACTAACGACAAAAAGACAAGATGCTGTTGCCATTCCTTGACGAGACAGAGATTGAAGCGGGCTGCGACGAGGCGGGTCGCGGCTGTTTGTGCGGGCCTGTTTTCGCTGCGGCCGTGATCCTGCCGCACGACTTCCGCAATGATTTGCTCAACGACTCCAAGCAGTTGACCGAAAAGCAACGCTATGCGCTGCGCGAGGTCATCGAGAGGGAGGCTGTGGCATTTGGCGTCGCGTCGGTGTCCAACGAGGAAATCGACCGCATCAACATACTCAACGCGTCGTTCCTCGCCATGCACCGCGCACTGGACTTGTTGCGGGTGCGGCCTACGTCGATACTCGTTGATGGCAATCGGTTTAAGCCCTACGGCAACATCGCACACAAGACGATAGTAAAAGGTGACGGCAAGTATGCCTCAATCGCCGCAGCGTCGATCCTCGCAAAGACCTACCGCGACGACTACATGAATGAACTGGACAAAGACTTCCCACAATACGGCTGGGGTAAAAACAAGGGCTACCCGACAAGGCAGCACCGAGCCGCCATCTCCGAGTGGGGGGTGACTGAGCATCACAGGATGAGCTTCAATCTTTCAGGTGGAATCCTTCTAAGGTTTGAAGACGGGAACTGATGAATTCGAGGCGGTCCTCAAGGCGTGAAATGTCGTGGAGGACTTTCTCCTTGTATTCCTGGTTTTGGATTATCATTTCCGAGATCATCTTCTCAAGCGACATCGGCAGCACGAGGTTGTTGCGCTGCGTTGACGGCGCGGTGTCTATCGCGCTGTCCGACGCCGAGAGGAGGCGCATGGCGAGTTCTTGCTCCGGCATACCGAAAATCTCCGCCAACCTCCTGATGCGGGTCAAGGTGAGGTCGGTCTCTCCGTACTCAATCTTGCAATAAGCGCTCGTCGAGATGCATAACAAGTCGGCCATGTGGTCCTGTGTAATGTTATGCTCCATCCTGAGCATTTGTATCCGCTTCCCTACTTTCTTCTTCATAGCATCTTCCATAAAACTTATTAGTACTGCTCCAAAGCCCTGAAACGCCCTTGACGGCAAAGGCGACAAAGCACAACCGCCGCATTCACATGCGGCACCGAGCCTTGTCTCAAATCGTACGGGTGTTTCATCAATTGGTATGTTTTCTCCCGACAAATATAGTAACAATTCAAAACACTCAAAATATGTGTCCAAAAAGTTACATCACTTAGCGAAAGTACCAAACATATTGGGAGATGGGGCAAAATGCGGCAAACAACACCTGGAGGCACTCCTCCTGCAACGTGGGACACCGCCGCACATTGCACCGAAAGACATGAACAGCCCTCACCGCCTTGTGTTTAAAAATCCAAATCAAGCAGCACGGCACGTCCAGCCTTGAGCGAAGCAGGAACGTCTATAAGCCTCTGGTTGGCACTGCCACGGAACAAAAGGCTCTCGTCGCGGAGGCTCTCCACATAGCGCCCATCGACAAGCACATCCACCGACCTGAGCAGCCGCGACGTGCGCACATCGCCCAACAATGCCTCGTAGGTGAAGCCCGTGTAGCACCACACCGTCTTGTCAGTGCGCGCCTTGACCAACTCGGCCAACTGCGCGAAGCCTTCGGGTTGGAACATCGGGTCTCCACCGCTGAATGTCACGTCGGCAAAATCGTCGGCGACGATGCACGAGAACAAGTCATCGACCGACATCCACCGCCCGTTGGCCATGTCCCATGAGCGGGGATTGTGGCAACCGGGGCAGGCATTGGGACAGCCCGCCGCATAAATCGACGTGCGCATCCCAGGCCCATCGACGGTCGTGTCATACACTATGTCAAGGACAGACAACCTCGCCGCCATGGCTCACTCCGCCGCGTGGATTACCCTGTCATTCAACTCGGCCAACTTGGCATTGTTCCAGCGGTCGGTAGTGCCGACAAGATAGCCGGTGATGCGTTGCAAGCGGTCGATGCGCTTGCCGCCGCAGCGTGGGCAAACGTCGATGCGGGCAGTGGCATTCTCATATCCGCAATCCAGGCAACGGTTGCGCGTGTGGTTGACCGAGCCGTAGCCCATGTTGTAGCGATCCATCATGTCAACGACGCGCATTATCGCCTCAGGGTTGTGCGTGGCATCGCCGTCCATCTCCACATAAAAGATGTGCCCGCCCCGTGTCAAATCGTGATAGGGTGCTTCGACCTCGGCCTTGTGCCTTGCTGAACATTTGTAGTAGACAGGGACATGATTGGAGTTGGTGTAGTAGTCGCGGTCGGTTATGCCTGCCATCGAGCCGAAATCTTTGCGATCCCGTCGCGTGAACTTGCCCGACAACCCCTCGGCGGGTGTAGCAAGCACGCTGTAATTGTGCTGGTAGCGGTCCGAGAAACGGTTTGCCGCGTCACGCATATACGTCACTATGCGCAGCCCCAACCGTTGCGCCTCGTCCGACTCCCCATGATGCTTGCCGACAAGGGCGGTGAGGCACTCGGCAAGCCCTATGAAACCGATGCCGAGCGTACCTTGGTTGATCACGCCGGCCACGGTGTCATCGGGTTTGAGGCTCTCGCATCCGAGCCAAAGCGACGACATCAGCAGCGGGAACTGTTTGGCATAAGCTGTCTTTTGGAACTCCATCCGCTCATGCAGTTGCCTTGCCACGAGTTCAAGCACCGCATCCAGCTTGGCGAAAAATGCGCCAATGCGCTGCCCCTCATCCTCAATCGCCATGCACTTGATGGCAAGGCGCACGATATTGACGGTAGTGAACGACAAGTTGCCCCGCCCGATGGATGTCTTTAGACCAAACCGGTTCTCAAACACCCTCGTGCGGCAACCCATCGTCGCCACTTCGTGACGGAAACGGCATGGGTCATCGGCACGCCACTCGTCGCTCGTGTTGAACGTGGCATCGAGGTTCAGGAAGTTGGGGAAAAACCTCCGCGCCGTCACCTTGCAAGCCAAGCGGTAAAGGTCATAGTTGCGGTCGCCGGGAAGATAGTTGGTCCCGCGCTTCTTCTTCCATATCTGTATAGGGAATATTGCGGTCTCACCCCCGCCAACACCCTCGTATGTGCTGCCAAGCAGTTCACGAATGATGCAACGCCCCTCTGCCGAAGTGTCCGTGCCATAGTTGATGGAGCTGAACACCACCTGGTTGCCGCCACGCGAATGTATGGTGTTCATGTTGTGGATGAACGCCTCCATCGCCTGATGGACCCTTGCCACCGTCTTGTTGACGGCGTGCTGCACGAGACGCGGTTCGCCCTCAAGACCGTCAAGGGGGCGTGACAGGTAGTCGTCAAACTCCACATCGCAGAGATGCGTCAAATCCTTGCCCGTCAACTGCCCGAGGGTCTTGACCTCCTCGACGTAGGTCTTGCGGACGTAAGGGGCGAGATAGAAGTCAAAAGCAGGGATGGCCTGACCGCCATGCATCTCGTTTTGCGCCGTCTCAAGGGATATGCAGCACAGGATGCTCGCCGTCTCGATGCGCTTGGCCGGACGCGACTCGCCATGCCCTGCGGAGAAGCCGCCCGAGAGTATCTTGTCCACCGGGTGTTGCACGCAGGTCAAGCTCTTGGTCGGATAGTAGTCCTTGTCATGGATATGGATGTAGTTGCCCGCCACAGCGTCCCTGACCTCCTGCGAGAGCAAGTAGTCATCGACAAAAGGCTTGGTCGTCTCGCTGGCAAACTTCATCATCATGCCGGCAGGGGTGTCGGCATTCATATTGGCGTTCTCACGCGTCACGTCATTTGACTTGATGTTGATGATCTCAAGGAAGATGTCCCTTGTCTTTGCCTTGCGGGCTATGCTCCGCTGGTTGCGGTAGGCGATGTACCGCTGTGCGACATCCTTGCGGCTGCTCTTCATCAATTCCATCTCAACCATGTCCTGTATCGCCTCTACCGTCATTTGCGACGCACCGCGATAGGCAATGTGATCCGTGATCTGGTTGATCAATCCGGCATCTTCGCCCTTGTCCGTGTGCAACATCGCCTTGCGTATCGCCGCAGCTATCTTGTCCTCGTTGAAGCCAACAATGCGCCCGTCGCGCTTGACCACCGTCTGTATCATAATCTTATGCAGTTTATTGTCCGTTTAAGAGTGTTTGCAGTGCAACAAAAGTATAGACACAGCGACAAAAGTTATCCATTTCGGACAACTTTTGTCGTGTTAATTATAGTTAATACATTTATTACCAATAATATAATCATAGCAAATGGAAAACCGACATCCAGACCAAGCATAAAGAAAGGCACGGCAACACATCAACATCATTGCACCCCGCCTCGGCATCTCCGCATCAACCTCGCCATGTCACGCATTGTGACGGCAAAAACATTGCAAGCAAGCGCAATTAGCATACAATGCTTTGGGCGGAAACATTGTATGCTACAACAAAAAACATCGTATGATTTTGGCAAAGGCACGGCACGCCGCCATCATGGCACTGCAACCCGCACCAGGGACAAAGAAAGGAAGAGGCGAAATGGCCCTTGCCCCCACCTGCGGCACGGGGACACGCCTCGCCGGCATCATGTGCAAACTCCAATAAAATTACGGGTAAAATACGCCAAAAAGGTGGTGTGCAATTTAGACATTAAAAGGTTATTTTTGTTTCGCAATAAATCATTTATGTTTCTATAAGGCTGGTGGCCTCTGTGACAGAGTTTGCCAGCCTCTTCTTTTGCCCTCGCCACGCGCGGCAAACGGACTGACGGGCACGACTTCGCACAAGGACAAAAAAAGGGGACGACGCTTCGTCCCCGCTCAATTGTTAACCTAAAATTTTAATGCTATGAAAACACAGTGCAAATATAACCATGTCTCCGTCATCCGCAAAACTTCTGGAGGTTTTTTATCCAGATAAGCACTATTTTTAGCAACTTAAACACATTTTACGGCTATTTATACACATTCCAGCCACTATTGACGCAAGCGGCGGGCGGGATGCCCGGTTTGCACAGTCAGACCTGACTGGCAGCATCGACGCTGCAAAATGCCGACAAGAGCGAGAGGCGTTGGCGGATTCCTTATTAATTATTGCAAAATAAGTGCATATCCGTGCCTGCATTATGAAGTAATTCCTAACTTTGCTTGAGAGTTGAGCATAAGTACAACCAATTTAATTTATACAATCATGAATTACTTAACTGACAAGAAACTGACCATCGTCGGCGCAGCCGGGATGATCGGTTCAAACATGGCGCAAACAGCCCTGATGATGAAGCTGACCCCCAACCTCTGCCTCTACGACCCATTCGCTCCGGCATTGGAAGGTGTGGCTGAAGAGATGTTCCACTGCGGATTCGAGGGTGCAAACATCACATTCACATCCAACGTTGAGGAAGCCCTGACAGGTGCAAGCTTCATCGTCTCTTCAGGCGGCGCGGCACGCAAGGCCGGGATGACCCGCGAGGACTTGTTGAAAGGCAACGCCGGCATCGCAGAGGAACTTGGCAAAAACATCCGCAAGTACTGCCCCAACGTGGAGCACGTTGTCATCATATTCAACCCTGCCGACATCACCGGGCTCATCACCCTGCTCTACTCAGGTTTGAAGCCGACACAAGTGACCACACTTGCAGCACTCGACAGCACACGCCTGAGGTCGGAATTGTGCAAATACTTCAAACTCCCGACATCAGAGGTCAAGAACTGCCGCACCTATGGCGGCCACGGCGAGCAAATGGCCGTTTTCGCTTCGACAACGACCGTAGCCGGCCAACCCCTCTCATCACTCATCGGCACAGACAAGTTGCCGGCTGAAGATTGGGCGGCATTGAAGCAACGTGTAATCCAAGGCGGAAAGAACATCATCGACCTTCGCGGCCGTTCCTCTTTCCAAAGCCCGGCATACGTCTCAATCGAGATGATCGCAGCAGCCATGGGCGGAGCTGATTTCCGTTGGCCTGCCGGCGTTTACGTCAACAATGGCGAGTTCCAGCACATAATGATGGCGATGGAAACATCTATCACAAAAGACGGCGCACACTACAAAGAAGTCAAAGGCACAGAGGAGGAACACGCAGAACTCGTCAAGAGCTACAAGCACCTCTGCGAGCTCCGCGACGAAGTGATAAGCATGGGCGTGCTGCCACCCATCAGCGAGTGGAACAAGCTCAACCCCAACATCCAATAACACAAGGGGCTGACACAAGACCATCAAAGGGGCATAGGGCTGCCAAACGCCCTGTGCCCCTTTGTCAATTGTTGCCAGACACGGCAAGACAAACACAAACCACGACGAGAGACAATGAAGAAAGTCTTTGTTTACTTTGACAACATAGCCATGTGCGAGACCCCGGCCCAAGCCAAGGCATTCATCAACTCCATTGACGGCTTGACCTGCAACGCACACACCGAGAAACTGCTCGAAGACCTATTCGCCGGACGGAAAGACTACCACGGCTGCGACATTCACTCGCTTGCCACCACTGGCTGCGGGAAGAGCCGCATCAGGATATACGACGCCCTCGGCGAGACATTGGAGGAGCATCAGGAAGAATATATGCGACGCGAGACGGCACGCCACCAGAAAGCAGAGGCCGAACGCTCCAGGCTGATGATGGCACGTTCAAACGAAGACAAAAACAAAATCAAACGCCTAATGACCCACCACGCCGGAATCTACCGCGTGACAATGACCATCTGGACCTACGACAGGGACAAACACAGCGGCAACTTCCCACAAAGCGCGGAGGAACAGCAATTCACCTGCACAGTAGATGCCACCTCAGGGGCGGAAGCCTATGCCAAAGCCGTCGCCACTGTCATCGACGCACATGACATCGCTGATTATGCCACCATGACTGACCAACGATGCAGTTGCGAAATAGTGGAGTGAATGGGGAGCCCAACGAAAGAAAAAGAAATGCCTGTGCAACGCAGAAGCGTAGAGCACAGGCATTTTCACTTGAGACACAACGGATCACTTCTTCCTCTCACCACCAATAGCGTTCCACACAAGAGCGGAAATGGCAGCACCGACAAACGGGGCGACGATGAAGAGCCACAGCTGCGACAACGCCACACCTCCCTCAAACAAGGCTGGACCTATACTGCGGGCAGGATTCACCGACGTGCCAGTGATAGGGATGCAGACGATGTGCACCAACACAAGTGTCAAACCGATGGCAAGTCCCGCCAAATTGCCGGCACCTTTCTTCTCATCAGTCGCGCCAAGCACCACCAGCACAAAAATGAAGGTAAAGACCACCTCAGCCACAAAGGCTTGGAGCGTCTCACCCTCGCCAAAGGAGTTAGCCCCCGTCATGGTAACTTCCGCATAACCTCCCGCGTGGCATAGGACATACAAGATCGCCGAGCCGAGTACTGCGCCGATGACCTGGAACAGCATATACATCCCCGCATCCTTGCCAGACATCCTGCCGCTCATCCAGACCCCCAACGTGATGGCAGGGTTGATGTGGCAACCTGAGATGCCGCCTATCGTGTAGGCCATTGCCACCACTGCAAGACCGAATGCAAACGCCACACCCAGCGTTCCCACACCTGTTTGGAGAGTCTCAGGGGCACTCCCTGCAAAAACTGCGGCGCCACACCCCATGAGGACGAGCACCATTGTCCCAATCATTTCAGAAACATACTTTTTCATAAGCTCATTATTTTAATGTATGACTACAATGCTCACAAATATTACTATCACAGAGACAAATATAACCAAACACGCGGCAGCCGCAAGCACAATAACCACAGATTGCAAGCAAGCGCGACAAACGGGCAGCGAAACTGGCAACATTTAACACAAAGCGTCAGCCTCGTTGACACCAATGATTGACAAAACGACATACAGCCACGCGACTGCACCACAGGAAACCGCAGGACCGAGACCATATCCCAAGACAAAAATGACAGGACACCCCACTCTTGAATAGGGGCAAACGAACAATGGGGTCAGGCATAAAGTCCATCACCATCTGATGAAAAGTTGTATTATGTCTGTCAAAAAGTACATTCAAAAGTTTTGTTTCTACTTTATGACGAGCACTTTTGGACTTTTCCCCTGATGTACACGAGCTTTGCCTCCCTCCATAAGACGGAAACAGATAGGCATCGCTACAAGCTGCACTCTGAGGAAAAACAAAGTCCCATAGCTGCTTGCGAGCCATGGGACTTACTTAAACTATATATGAACTGATTATTCCGCAGCGGGTGCTTCTTGTTCCTGAGCGGGTTGTTGTGCCTCTGGAGCAGCTTGCGCCTCGTCTGCTGACGTAGCTTTCTTCCTGGAACGACGCGTGCGAGTCGATTTCTTCGCAGTGTCCTTCATCATGTTTTCATCAAAGTCAACCAACTCGATGAAACACATCTCTGCGCCATCACCCATGCGTGGACCTGTCTTGATGATGCGGGTATAGCCACCCGGACGGTCTGCAATCTTCACTGAGATTTCCTTGAAGAGCTCAGTCACCGCATACTTGTTTTGCAGGTAACTGAAGACGACACGGCGCGAGTTTGTCGTGTCGCTTTTTGATTTGGTCAAAAGTGGCTCGACATATTTCTTGAGAGCCTTGGCCTTTGCGACAGTCGTAGTGATTCTTTTGTGCATGATCAACGAAATGGCCATATTAGCCAACATGGCCTTGCGATGAGATGCAGTACGACTTAAGTGGTTGAATTTCTTATTGTGTCTCATTGTTTATTCTTTGTCTAATTTATACTTAGATATGTCAGTTCCAAACGACAGATTCAGACTCTCGAGCAAATCATCAAGCTCCGTGAGCGATTTCTTGCCGAAGTTTCGGAATTTCAGGAGGTCTGTCTTGTTGTATTGCACCAAGTCGCCGAGTGTCTCGACTTCGGCCGCCTTAAGGCAATTGAGAGCACGGACAGAGAGATCCATGTCTACGAGCTTGGTCTTCAACAATTGGCGCATATGCAACACTTCCTCATCAAACTCCTCGTTGTTGTCATTGTCAGACACCTCAAGGGTAATCTTCTCGTCAGAGAACAACATAAAGTGGTGGATAAGGATTTTTGCAGCTTCCTTTAATGCTTCCTTCGGGTGAATGGAACCGTCCGTAGTTATCTCAAGCACCAACTTCTCGTAGTCTGTCTTTTGCTCGACACGGAAGTTTTCAACGGTGTACTTGACATTACGGATAGGGGTGTAGATTGAATCGATGGCTATCATGCTCGGGTCGGTGCAGAACTCCTGGTTCTCATTGTACGGGACATAGCCCCTTCCCTTGTTGATAGTCAAATCGATTGTCATCGTTGCCTTTGGATCTAAATGGCAAATAACTAATTCAGGATTTAACACTTCAAATCCAGTCAGGTATTTGTTGATGTCACCCGCCTTGAATTCAGTTGCGTTCTCGATGGTCAAGCTGACTTTCTCACCTTCGAACTCCTCAACTATCTGTTTGAACCTCACCTGTTTCAGGTTCAAAATAATGTTAGTGACATCTTCCTTGACACCAGGAACTGAAGCAAACTCATGCTCAACTCCTGCGATGCGAATGGTGTTGATTGCAAAACCCTCGAGTGATGAGAGGAGAATCCTGCGCAAGGCATTGCCAATCGTCGTGCCAAAGCCTGGCTCCAAAGGACGGAATTCAAACTTACCGAACTTGGAGTCCGCCTCCAACATTAAGACTTTATCAGGTTTTTGAAATGCTAATATTGCCATGAATCAATTATTATTTAGAGTACAACTCGACAATCAAATGCTCCTTGATGTTCTCAGGGATGTCTGCCCTGTCAGGAATGTGCAAGATCTTTCCTGTCTTGCTTGCATCATCCCACTCCATCCAAGGATATTTGCTGTGGTTGAAACCTGCCAAAGAGTCCGCAATGACCTCCAATGATTTTGATTTCTCACGAACCGCAACGACCTGGCCAGGCTTTACAGAGTAGGAAGGGATATTAACCACATTCCCATCAACTGTTATGTGCCTGTGAGACACCAACTGGCGGGCAGCAGGACGGGTCTTGGCAAGCCCGAGACGGAAGACTACATTGTCAAGCCTACACTCAAGCAACTGCAAGAGCACCTCACCAGTAATGCCTTTTGAACGCTCAGCCTTGTTGAAAAGATTGCGGAACTGCCTTTCGAGAAGTCCGTAGGTATATTTAGCTTTTTGCTTCTCACGCAACTGCACACCGTATTCTGAAGTTTTCCTTCTCCTGCTATTCCCGTGCTGTCCAGGAGGGAAATTTCTACGAGACAGGTACTTGTCGGGTCCGTAAATAGCTTCACCAAACTTACGTGCAATTTTAGTTTTTGGTCCAGTATATCTAGCCATTTTTATTCTTTATTAATTGTTTAAGTTATGATCTCATTTTGTTGCAGCCGCGATTACAGGAAGGAGATGTAATCCATAACAAAACAATCTCACGTATTAATTCAGGTGTTGAAATCAGACTCTGCGTCTTTTCGGTGGACGACAGCCGTTGTGTGGAAGCGGTGTTACGTCAACTATCTCAGTGACTTCGATTCCAGCGCCGTGCACAGTCCTGATTGCAGACTCACGTCCGTTGCCTGGACCCTTGACGTATGCTTTCACTTTCCTAAGTCCCAAGTCAAATGCAACTTTAGCGCAATCCTGCGCTGCCATTTGCGCCGCATAAGGGGTGTTCTTCTTAGAGCCCCTGAAACCCATCTTACCAGCTGAAGACCAAGAGATAACCTGTCCTTCAGAGTTGGTCAGAGAAACAATGATGTTGTTGAATGAAGAATGGACGTGCAATTGTCCATTTGCATCAACCCTTACATTCCTCTTTTTTGCTGCAACTGCTTTTTTTGCCATATCTACAATTAATTATTTAGTAGCTTTTTTCTTGTTCGCGACAGTCTTCTTCTTTCCCTTGCGCGTCCTTGCATTGTTCTTTGTGCTTTGACCGCGAACGGGAAGACCGAGACGATGGCGAATGCCCCTGTAGCATCCTATATCCATAAGACGCTTGATATTCATCTGCACTTCCGAGCGGAGGTCTCCCTCGACTTTATAGTTAGCACCGATGATTTCCCTTATCTTGGCAGCTTGGTCATCGTTCCAATCCTTAACCTTTATATCTTTGTCGATTCCAGCCTGACTCAAGATTTTGTTTGCGCTACTGCGACCTATGCCATATATGTAGGTCAACGCTATTTCCCCCCTTTTGTTTTGGGGCAAATCCACACCAACTATTCTTATAGCCATATATAGTTTAATTTTTTGCAAAAATAATACTTTTATCCTTGACGCTGCTTAAACTTAGGGTTTTTCTTGTTTATCACATACAAGCGCCCCTTGCGCCTAACGATTTTGCACTCGGGAGTGCGTTTCTTGATTGAAGCTTTTACTTTCATATTCTTATGTCTTTTATTTGTATCTGAACACGATCCTGCCTTTTGTAAGGTCATAGGGAGACATTTCCACCTTTACCTTGTCGCCAGGGAGGATCTTGATGTAATGCATCCGCATTTTGCCTGAAATGTGAGCAGTTATCGAATGCCCGTTCTCCAATTCAACTGTGAACATCGCATTGGACAAGGCCTCGACAATCGTCCCATCTTGTTCTATTGCAGACTGCTTTGCCATACTTAATTGCTTGTGTTAAACTTTATTCGCTGTTAAAACCTCATCTATGAACTCAAATGTCGAAAGGATTTCCGCACCACGCGGCCTCACCGCAATCGAATGTTCAAAATGCGCAGCCGGCTTGTGGTCAACGGTCCTCACAGTCCAGCCGTCACGCTCAATATAAATGTTCCTGTTGCCCATCACTATCATCGGTTCGATGGCTATGCATAAGCCGTTTTTGAGCATCATGCCCCGACCGCTTGCCCCATAGTTTGGGACTGCCGGTGCTTCATGCATCTCTCGCCCTATGCCATGGCCCACGAACTCCCTCACGACACTAAATCCGTTTGCTTGACAATAGTTCTGGACAGCATTGCCGATGTCGCCTATGCGCTTGCCTACCACAGCCTGCTCGATACCGAGATAAAGAGACTGCTTGGTGTCTTCAAGCAACTTTTGCAATTCGGGAGAGATTTCTCCAACTGCGAATGTATAGGCGGAATCACCGCAAAAACCGTCGAGTGACACTCCACAATCAACAGAGATTATGTCCCCTTCCTTGAGAACTTCATCAGATGGAATGCCATGGACAACAACATCATTGACAGAGGCACAAATCGAGCCCGGGAATGGTTGCCCGTGAGTGTTTGGATAGCCTTTAAAGGTCGGTACTGCCCCATGATCCCGTATGAATTCCTCAGCGACGGCATCGAGTTGCCTCGTCGTCACGCCTGGCTTGATGTGCTTAGCCACCTCAGCCAAAGTCAGACCTACCAACTGATTACTCTTCTTGAGAAGAGCGATTTCATCGTCTGTTTTGAGGTATACCATCCTTGAAATTATTAATAAGCAGAAACACTCCCGTTGCGACCTCTTATCCTGCCAGACTTCAGAAGTCCATCATAATGACGCATCAACAAATGGCTTTCTATCTGCTGCAAAGTGTCAAGCACGACACCGACGAGAATCAGCAACGATGTCCCACCAAAGAACTGAGCGAACTCAGCCTGCACATCAAACAGATGGGCAAAAGCCGGCATCATTGCTATGATTGCCAAGAAAATAGAACCTGGCAACGTAATCCTGTCCATTATCTTATCCAAGTACTCGACCGTAGCCTTGCCAGGTTTGATGCCCGGAATAAAGCCATTGTTGGTCTTCATCTGGTCGGCCATCTGCGTCGGGTTGATCGTGATAGCGGTATAGAAATAGGTGAAGAGTATTATCAGCACAGCAAACACCAGATTGTACCAGATGCTTGTATGATCCATCATGGCCGTCATAAACGCCGACGGTGTTTCATTCGCATAGCCAACAAAAGCCAAAGGAATGAACATTATCGCTTGCGCGAAGATGATTGGCATGACACCTGCCGCATTCACCTTCAACGGAAGATACTGTCGCGCACCACCTACTTGGCGATTACCGACAACCCGCTTTGCATACTGCACAGGAACTTTCCTTACACCTTGCACCAACAATATTGCAGCAGCCATGACAAAGAACAGCAGTAACAACTCGATCAGGAACATGACAAGACCGCCTGTCTTCTCAGACATCCTTGAAACAAGCTCTTGGAACAAAGATTGTGGAAGGCGCGCGATGATACCAATCATGATTATCAACGAGACGCCATTGCCAATGCCTTTGTCAGTGATTCTTTCACCGAGCCAGAGGATAAACATACTGCCGGCTGCCAAGATAATCGTAGATGTTACCATGAAGAAAGTCCAATTGCCCGCAAAAGCATTGGGAGCTTGCATCTTAAGGTTAATCAAATACGATGGAGCTTGGAGAACCAGCACGAAAATCGTCAAATACCTCGTGTACTGGTTGATTTTACGCCTGCCGCTCTCACCCTCTCGTTGCATTTTCTGGAAATAGGGCACGACAATCGTCATCAGCTGGATGACAATAGATGCCGTGATGTAAGGCATAATTCCCAGAGCGAAGATAGATGCTTGGGAAAAGGCGCCTCCAGAGAACATATCCAACAAAGAGAGAAGCCCCGTACTCGTCTGCTCCTGCAACTTGGACAAAGCTGCCGCGTCTATGCCAGGCAGAACGACGTAAGAGCCGAAACGATAGACGGCTATAAACAATATGGTGATGAGGATCCGGTGTCTCAGATCCTCAATCTTCCATATGTTCTTGATTGTTTCAATAAACTTTTTCATTGATTCAAACTTTTACAGCAGAACCACCAGCGGCCTCGATTGCAGCAACTGCCGATGCAGAGAAAGCATTAGCTTCAACCTCAAGTTTGAGCGTAAGCTCGCCCATTCCCAGAATCTTGACAGGATTCTTTCTCTTTATCTTGCCAGCCAAACGCAGGTCCTCAAGCGTCACCTTGGTCAGATTCAATTTCTCAGCCAAAGATTGAATGTAACCCAAGTTTACTACTTGGTACTCTACACGGTTGATATTCTTGAAGCCGAATTTGGGGACACGACGCTGAAGCGGCATCTGACCACCTTCGAAACCTATTTTCCTGGAATAACCTGACCTTTGCTTTGCTCCCTTGTGACCTCTGGTTGACGTTCCGCCCAAACCTGAGCCAGGACCACGGCCTACACGTTTCCTTGTCTTCGTAGAACCTGCAGCTGGTTTCAAATTACTTAAATCCATATCCTAATCTAATTATTATTCAACAAAAAATTAATCTACCACTTTCACCAAGTGACGCACCTTGCGGATCCGGCCGCGCAACGACGGGGTATCTTCATGCTCGACCACCCTGTTCATCTTAGTCAGGCGCAAAGCCCTCATTGTGTCTTTTTGGTCTTGTGGAGCACCTATCATACTCTTTACTTGCTTAACCTTAATAGTTGCCATAATTGCGTTCCTCCTATTTATCCGTTAAAGACTTTCTCCAGGCTGACACCTCTGTTCTGAGCAACCGTCCGTGGGTCACGCATCATGCTCAAAGCCTTGATCGTGGCTTTTACGAGGTTGTGGGGATTGGAAGAGCCTTTTGATTTTGCAAGCACGTCGGTAATGCCAACGCTTTCCAAGACCGCGCGCATAGCTCCACCTGCGACAACGCCAGTACCGTGCGATGCGGGCATGATGAGAACTTTCGCTCCACCAAACTTTGCTTCTTGCTCATGAGGAACTGTGCCTTTGAGGACATGAACCTTTGTCAAGTTCTTTTTAGCTGCCTCAACACCTTTGGCAATGGCAGCAGTGACCTCGCCAGCCTTTCCTAAGCCCCAGCCGATGATGCCATCTTCGTTGCCTACGACTACGATGGCCGAGAAAGTGAACGTGCGTCCACCCTTAGTTACTTTTGTAACCCTATTGATTGCCACCAACCTGTCTTTCAACTCGACATCGTTGGCAACTCTTACTCTGTTATTCTCTGTCATGACTATTAAATTTTTAATCCAGCCTTACGTGCAGCTTCTGCAACTTCCATAACCCTGCCGTGGTACAAATAACCATTTCTGTCAAAAACAACCTGTGTTATGCCAGCGGCCAAAGCTTTCTGCGCGGCAAGTTCCCCGACTTTAGCTGCCTGCTCCTTCTTGGGCATTTTCTCAAGAGCCAAAGAGCTGACTGCAAGCAAAGTCCTTCCCACATTCTGAAACTTCTTGCCATTTTGGTTTTCATGCTCCACGGGGTTAACCCACGAGTCATCTACAAGCTGGACATATATTTGCCTATTGCTTCTGAAAACGGACATACGAGGACGCTCGGCTGTGCCAGAGACTTTTTTACGTATTCTATATTTGATTCTTTGCCGTCTTTCTGATTTTGTAATTGCCATAACTTCTAAAATTTAAATGGTTTACTTAGCACCTGCCGACTTACCAGATTTCCTGCGAATAACTTCACCGACAAACTTGACACCCTTTCCTTTGTAGGGCTCAGGCTTACGGAATGAACGGATTTTCGCGCAAACTTGCCCCAAGAGCTGCTTGTCATAAGATTCAAGGATTATCAGCGGATTCTTGTTCCTCTCGGACTTTGTCTCCACCTTTATTTCCTTAGGCAACTCGAAGTAAATCGGATGAGTGTAACCTAATGCCAGTTCCAGGACGTTGCCCTTATTAGAAGCACGATAGCCGACTCCCACCAATTCCAGTTCTTTTTTGTAGCCTTCTGAAACTCCAACCACCATGTTGTGAATCAGAGCTCTGTACAAGCCATGGAAAGCCCTTTCCTGCTTCTCATCAGAAGCGCGTGTAACGAGCACATGACCATCCTCTACTGCAACAGAAATCGTAGGATCCACATATTGCGAAAGCTCGCCCTTTGGTCCTTTGACCGTAACGACATTCTCATTTATTGAAACCGTCACGCCAGCAGGCAAAGCTATTGGTAATTTTCCAATTCTTGACATTTCTTTTACCTCCTACCTCTTTTAATAAACATAACACAACACTTCTCCGCCGACCTTCAAAGCTGAAGCTTCTTTATCGGTCATAACACCTTTTGAGGTGGAGATAATAGCTATGCCCAAACCATTGATTACACGGGGCATATCCCTATAACCCGTATATTTTCTCAAACCAGGGGTCGAAACCCTTTTGAGGTTACGAATTGCATTTACCTTGTTTACTGTGTCGTATTTCAAGGCAATCTTGATTGTCCCTTGCGGGCCATCCTCGACAAACTTATAATTGAGGATGTAACCTTTCTCGAAAAGGATTTTAGTAATCTCCTTTTTCAAGTTTGAAGCTGGAACTTCAACAACACGGTGCTTTGCACTGATTGCATTTCTCAGCCTCGTCAAGTAATCTGCTATTGGATCTGTCATTTTATAATTGATTTAAATTAATCAGGGCTACCCTGACAATATTTAACAATCTGTTTTTACCAGCTTGCTTTCTTCACTCCAGGTATCAGACCGTTTGAGGCCATCTCCCTGAATTGAATTCTCGATATGCCAAACAAACGCATATAGCCTTTCGGACGCCCCGTTATCTTGCATCTGTTGTGCAAACGTACAGGGGAAGCATTCTTGGGAAGAGCCTGAAGACCCTCATAATCGCCTGCTGCCTTTAAAGCCGCACGCTTTGCTGCATACTTAGCAACTAACTTAGCCCTCTTTACTTCACGGGCTTTCATTGATTCTTTTGCCATTATCTCAATCTTTTTTTGCGTTCTTGAAAGGCAAGCCAAACTCTTTGAGCAATGCGTAACCTTCCTCATCAGTCTTGGCTGACGTAACGAAAGTTATGTTCATACCCATAATCCTCGTGATGCTGTCGATGTTGATTTCAGGGAAAATGATTTGCTCGTCAATACCGAGAGTGTAATTGCCCTGACCGTCGAATTTGCTATTGATGCCCTTGAAGTCACGGATACGAGGCAACGCCACACGAACAAGCCTCTCAAGGAATTCATACATACGCTCTCTTCTCAAAGTCACCATAACGCCTATCGGCATTTTCTTACGCAACTTGAAGTTTGCGATATCCTTTCTTGAAACCGTTGCCACAGCCTTCTGTCCAGTAATAGCTGTCAGCTCATTAATAGCTACATCTATTATCTTCTTGTCTGCGACTGCGATACCCAGACCTTGATTTATTACAATTTTCTTAAGTACCGGAATCTGCATCACAGACTTGTACTGGAACTGCTTCATCAATGCTGGAGCAATACGCTCCTTATACTCGTTCTTAAGATTTGCCGTATTAGCCATTTTGTATTTCCTCTCCTGATTTTTTAGAATAACGAACTAAAACGCCATCTTCATTCCTTCTTCTCCCAATCCTTGTCGGCTTACCTGTTTTGGGGTCAAGCACATTGAGATTTGAAATATGAATTGGAGCCTCTTGTCTCACGATGCCTCCTTGAGGGTTCTTCGCATTCGGCTTTACTCTTTTGGACACCATATTGAGTCCTTCGACTATGGCACGGTTCTTGTCAACAAGAACTTTGAGGACACGCCCTGTGCGCCCCTTGTCATCACCGGCGTTTACATAGACAGTGTCACCCTTTCTTATATGTAACTTGCTCATTGTAGTTCTTGAGATTAATTATAAAACTTCCGGCGCAAGTGAAACGACCTTCATATTCACGCTTCTCAACTCTCTTGCAACAGGACCGAAAATACGGCTGCCCCTGATTTCACCTGCATTGTTCAACAGCACGCAAGCATTGTCATCAAACCTGATATATGAGCCGTCCGCACGACGGATTTCTTTTTTGGTACGGACTATCAAAGCCTTTGAAACCGCTCCCTTCTTAACGTCGCTGGTAGGTATCACACTCTTTACTGCTACAACAATCACATCGCCTACCGTCGCATAACGTTTTCTCGTACCACCAAGGACACGAATGCACAATGCTTCCTTCGCGCCACTATTGTCACAAACTGTTAGCCTGGTTTCTGTTTGTATCATAATTACTTAGCCCTTTCGATTATTTCGACCAACCTCCATCTCTTCATTTTGCTCAAAGGACGAGTTTCCATAATCCTCACAGTGTCACCTATATTGCACTCGTTCTTTTCGTCGTGAGCGTAATACTTCTTCGTCTTGTTGACGAACTTTCCATAAATGGGGTGTTTCTCCTTGAACTTGGAAGCAACTGTGATAGTCTTATCCATCTTGTTGCTAACTACAACACCACTTCTTTCTTTCCTTAAATTCCTGGCTTCCATCAAGACTATTATTTATTATTGAGTTCTCGTTGGCGCAACTCCGTATGCATACGCGCAATCGTCCTGCGTGCTTTCCTCAATTGGGAAGGATTCTCCAACGGAGAAATTGCATGGTTCAAACGCATAGAAGTGTAATTAGCAACTTCAGCCTCCAGCCTCTCTTTCAACTCGTTGGTTTGTAATTCTCTAATTTCTGCAATTTTCATAGTCGTCAAGCATTTTGAGTGTAATCGTAATCACGCCTTACAACAAACTTTGTGGTAATTGGAAGTTTCTGTGCTGCCAGACGCAATGCTTCTTTTGCAACATCGTATGAAACGCCCTCAACTTCAATAATCACGCGTCCTGGGGTTACTGGAGCGACAAATCCCTCGGGATTACCTTTACCTTTACCCATACGCACTTCTGCAGGTTTTCTGGTGATTGGCTTATCGGGGAATATCCTAATCCAGATTTGTCCTTGACGTTGCATATATCTTGTAACTGCAATACGCGCAGCCTCGATCTGGCGTCCAGTGATCCATTTGGTCTGCAATGCCTTTATCCCAAAAGAGCCAAAGGCCAATTGATTGCCGCGCTGGGCTATGCCCTTCATGCGACCCTTTTGTTGCCTTCTGAACTTTGTCTTCTTAGGTTGTAACATAGTTGTCTAATTAACGATTGTTTTTCTTTCTCTTGAAGCTTCTGTTGACACCTCCCATGCCATCCCTTCCCTCTTTTGACTGAGAGAAATTTGGCGCAAGGTCTCTTTTACCATAAACTTCACCCTTACAAATCCAGACCTTGATGCCGAGCAAACCAACCTTGGTCAAAGCTTCTGTCTGGCAATAATCAATATCAGCACGGAATGTATGCAAAGGAGTCCTTCCTTCTTTATACATCTCTGAACGAGCTATTTCCGCACCGTTCAAACGTCCTGAGATAAGGACTTTGATGCCCTCTGCTCCCATACGCATTGTGTTGGTGATGGCCATCTTGATTGCCCTACGATAAGCAATCTTGCCCTCCACCTGGCGAGCGATGTTGTTTGCAACGATGACGGCATCCAACTCCGGCTTCTTGATTTCAAATATATTGATTTGGATGTCTTTGTCCGTAATCTTTTTCAGCTCTTCCTTGAGAGCATCGACAACCTGACCACCTTTACCAATTATGACCCCTGGACGAGCTGTGCAAACTGTGATAGTTATCAATTTGATTGTACGCTCAATCACGATCCTTGAGACACTTGCTTTTGCAAGCCTCTCATTGAGGTATTTACGGATTTTCGAGTCTTCTAAAATGAATTCGCCGAAATTCTTTCCTCCACACCAATTGGAATCCCAACCTCTGATGATTCCCAAACGGTTACTTATCGGATTAACTTTTTGTCCCATTTAACTTAATTTTCAGCTTTGTTCGTACTCTTGGTATCAACAAACAATGTCACATGATTTGAACGCTTGCGAATCCTGTAACCCCTCCCTTGTGGTGCTGGTCTCATCCTCTTCAATGTAGGCCCACAGTCTACAAAGACTTTTGACACATACAACTCACCTGCCTCGGCCTTACGTTCATTCTTCTGCTCCCAGTTTGCAATTGCAGAACGCAACAATTTCTCAACGGCAATCGATGCACGCTTCGTGGAGAACTTCAAGACACCCAAAGCTCTGCCTACTTCCATACCTCGTATCATATCGACAACGAGGCGCATCTTGCGCGGCGAACTAGGCTCGTTACGAAGCTTTGCAAAGTAAAGCGACTTCTGAGCTTCCTTCCTTGCCTTAGCTGCATTTCGTTTTCTTGCTCCCATTATCTTTTATTCTTTTTTATTCTATTACTGCGACCCATATCATTTCTTCTTATTACCTGCATGGCCACGGAACGTCCTCGTCAGGGCAAATTCCCCAAGCTTGTGTCCCACCATATTCTCGGTAATGTAGACAGGGATAAATTTATTCCCATTATGAACGGCAACCGTATGACCGACAAAGTCTGGAGAAATCATTGAAGCACGAGCCCAAGTCTTAATAACCGACTTTGATCCAGATTCATTCATTGCCAGAATCTTCTTTTCCAACTTGACGTTGATATATGGACCTTTTTTTAATGATCGACTCATAGTGAACTTTTTAACTCAGATTACTTTTTCCTTCTTTCGATTATATACTTGGATGACTGCTTCTTCGGAGACCTTGTCTTGAGACCCTTAGCATACAAGCCTTTTCTCGACCTTGGATGACCTCCTGATGCACGTCCTTCACCACCACCCATCGGGTGATCAACAGGGTTCATGACAACACCACGGTTGCGGGGGCGACGGCCAAGCCATCTTGAACGACCAGCCTTTCCTGATTTTTCAAGGGCATGGTCAGAATTGCCCACACTACCTATCGTAGCCTTGCAAGTAGAAAGGATTCTTCTTATTTCACCCGAAGGCAACTTGATAACACAATAAGAACCTTCACGTGAAGTCAACTGAGCGAAGTTTCCAGCTGAGCGAACCAAAGCTGCACCTTGACCGGGACGCAACTCGATATTGTGAATAAGAGTACCGACAGGGATGTTTTGCAAAGGGAGGGCATTCCCAACCTCAGGAGCCGCGTCAGGGCCAGACATCAATTTAGCACCGACCTGCAACCCGTTTGGAGCAATAATGTACCGCTTCTCACCATCCACATAAAACAACAACGCGATGCGTGCTGAACGGTTTGGATCATACTCTATCGTCTTCACGGTAGCTGGTATGCCATCCTTGTCACGTTTGAAGTCGATGATTCTGTATTTTCTCTTGTGTCCTCCGCCCCTGTAACGGACAGTCATCTTACCTGAATCGTTGCGACCGCCAGTGGACTTTTTACCATACACAAGAGATTTCTCTGGTACCGATGCAGTAATTTCTTCAAATGTACCAATAACCTTATGTCTCTGCCCAGGCGTTGTGGGCTTGAATTTACGTACTGCCATCTCTTATTATCAAATATTACTATAAAAATCAATAGTATCGCCGTCCTTCAAAGTGACAATCGCTTTTTTGAAAGCATCAGTCCTGCCTTTGATAAGTCCAGCCTTTGTGTACCTGGATTTGTTTTTACCAGCATACCTCATCGTGTTGACCTTGACAACTGTGACATTGTAGAGTTTCTCAACCTCGTCCTTGATCACATATTTATTAGCACTAGGCACTACGACAAAAGCATAACGGTTGTTGAAACGTTCCGTCATGCGAGTCATTTTCTCAGTAACCAGTGGCTTAACTATTACGCTCATAGTTCCTCCTCTATCACATTAAATTGTTATCAATAGCAGCCAACGCACTTTCTGTAAGGACAAGCACGTTAGCATTCAACACATTATAAGTGTTCATACCCGAAACGGGTTGAACATTCACCTTCTCTAAATTTCTGGCCGACAAATATACGTTTTTGTCAGATTCTTTCAAAACAAAAAGTAACTTTTTACCAGATAATTTAAGATTGTTTACCAATTCAACCACTTGCTTGGTCTTTGGAGCCTCGAAAGTGAAGTCTTCAAGAACCACTACTGAGTTTTCTTTTGCCCTATACGACAAAGCTGACTTTCTCGCGAGAGCCTTGACTTTCTTATTCAACTTGAAGCTGTAATCACGTGGCTTTGGACCAAAAACACGCGCTCCACCAACCAAAAGCGGAGAGTTGATGTCACCTCTACGTGCGCCACCTCCACCTTTTTGACGACCGAGCTTACGCGTAGAACCAGAGATTTCGCTTCTTTCCTTCGACTTGTGAGTACCTTGGCGGCGATTAGCCAAATATTGCTTCACGGCCATATATATCACATGGTCATTAGGTTCAATGCCGAAGACCGCATCGTTAAGGGTGACTTTCCTCCCTGTGTCTTCTCCTTTGATGTTATATACACTAACTTCCATTACTTCACTTCTCTATTAATACGATTGAACCTTTAAAACCAGGAACTGACCCCTTTATGAGAAGGAGATTATGCTCCGGTATAACCTTTAAAACCTTGAGGTTGTGAGTTGTGACTCTGTCGCAACCCATGTGACCAGCCATTCGCATACCTTTGAACACTTTGGCAGGATAAGAGCAGGCACCTATTGAACCTGGCTTCCTTGTCCTGTTGTGCTGACCGTGTGTCGTTTGTCCCACACCGCCGAAACCATGACGCTTGACTACGCCTTGGAAACCTTTACCTTTTGAAGTTCCAATCACGTCTACGTACGTTGAATCAGAGAAGATGTCTACTGACACCACATCCCCCAGATTCAATTCCGTGTCAAATGAGAACTCGGCCAAGTGTCTCTTTGGTGTTGTCCCGGCTTTCTGGAAATGTCCAATCATAGGCTTCGTGGCATTCTTTTCTTTCATATCCTCGAAACCCAATTGGACTGCCTTATAGCCATCCTTCTCAAGCGTCTTGATTTGAGTGACAACACAAGGACCTGCTTCGATAACAGTGCATGGCACGTTTTTGCCATCAGCACTGAAAACGGATGTCATTCCGATTTTTCTTCCTAATAATCCTGGCATTTCTACTAATAATTATATCAATTTACACTTTGATTTCAACTGCTACACCACTCGGCAACTCTAATTTCATCAACGCATCAACGGTCTTTGAAGTAGAGCTGTAGATGTCTATCAGTCTCTTGTAGGTTGACAGTTCAAACTGCTCCCTTGACTTCTTGTTTACGAAAGTCGAGCGGTTCACCGTGAATATACGTTTGTGCGTCGGCAATGGAATCGGCCCACTCACAATCGCACCAGTTGCTCTCACTGTCTTGACAATCTTCTCTGATGATTTGTCCACCAGATTGTGATCGTAAGATTTCAATTTGATTCTGATTTTCTGACTCATAATCGTCTTTTAAAGTTTTGTATTATTCGTTTTCATAATCCATGGTGGACGGTGCTAAGAGTCATTCGCTATCACCGCCCGCCATGAATAAATAGTTTTAAAGCAAATCTACTCGGCCTTTAACTTCTTCAAGCACAGCTTTTGCTATGGTTTGCGAGACTTGTGCATGATGAGAGTAAGACATAGAAGATGTAGCCCTTCCCGAGGTAATCGTCCTCAACGCAGTCACATAACCGAACATCTCTGCCAATGGAACCATTGCCTTGACAATCCTTGCCCCTGAACGGCTCGTCTCCATGCCCTCGACTTGACCACGACGCTTGTTGAGGTCGCCTATCACATCACCCATATTCTCTTCAGGTGTAACAACCTCAAGTTTCATGATAGGTTCGAGAAGCACCGGACCCGCTTTAGCGCAAGCATTCTTGTAGGCTTGGATGGCGCAAATTTCAAATGAGAGCTGGTCAGAATCGACTGGGTGGAAAGAACCATCAACCAAGACGACCTTAAGCGAATCAACCGGGAAACCAGCCAAGACACCATTCTTCATTGCAGTCGTGAAACCTTTCTGCACGGCAGGTATGAATTCCTTAGGAATATTACCACCCTTGACTTCATCCACGAATTGAAGACCGCCTTGCTTGAAATCCTCATCGACCGGACCGACTTTCACAACAATGTCAGCGAACTTACCACGGCCACCAGACTGCTTCTTGTAAACTTCACGCAAATCAACAGTCTTGGTTATCGCTTCCTTGTAGTTCACCTGCGGACGACCCTGGTTGCATTCAACCTTGAACTCACGCTTCAGACGGTCAATGATGATGTCCAAGTGAAGCTCACCCATACCTGAGATGATCGTCTGTCCAGACTGTTCGTCCGTCCTGACTGTGAATGTCGGGTCTTCTTCTGCCAACTTGGCAAGACCGTTAGACAACTTGTCAAGGTCCTTTTGAGTCTTAGGCTCGACAGCAATACCGATGACAGGTTCCGGGAATTCCATTGACTCAAGGACGATGGGAGCTGTTTCATCGCACAATGTATCACCAGTGCGTATGTCTTTGAATCCTACACCTGCGCCTATGTCACCAGCAGAAATAACCTCGACAGGATTCTGCTTGTTTGAGTGCATCTGGAACAAGCGGGAAACACGCTCTTTCTTTCCTGAACGCGTATTGTAAACATAAGAACCAGCCTCAACTTTTCCTGAATAGACACGGAAGAATGTCAAACGGCCCACATACGGGTCTGTTGCAATCTTGAATGCCAAAGCTGCGGTCTTTTC
This sequence comes from uncultured Bacteroidaceae bacterium, assembly GCA_944321635.1. Lineage (GTDB taxonomy): Bacteria > Bacteroidota > Bacteroidia > Bacteroidales > Bacteroidaceae > Avibacteroides. The sequence continues at coordinate 73,330 of CALULY010000007.1, forward strand.
ATCTTCGCTCGGCTTGCGATCTTCCTCCTCGCCCGTATTCGGGTTCTTACCAATAATGTTTGGGGTATCAAGAGGAGACGGAAGGAATGCGCACACATAATCAAGCAATGTCTGCACGCCCTTGTTCTTGAAAGAAGAGCCGCACAGCATCGGCACGATGTCCATCTTCAACGTTCCTGCACGGAGAGCGCGCAAGATCTCTTCTTCGGTTATCGTTGAGGGGTCTTCAAAGTATTTCTCCATCAAAGACTCATCAAACTCAGCCACCTTCTCAAGCATCTTGTCTCTCCACTCGTTAGCTTCATCAACGAGATTTGCCGGAATGTCCTCGACATCGTAGTCCGCGCCCATGGTCTCGTCATGCCAGAGGATTGCCTTCATCTTGATGAGGTCAACCACACCCTTGAAATTTTCCTCTGAACCGATAGGAATGACGACCGGGCAAGGATTTGCTCCCAAGACATCTTTCATCTGACGCACGACTTCAAAGAAATCCGCACCAGAACGGTCCATCTTGTTGACATAACCTATGCGGGGGACATTGTATTTGTCAGCCTGACGCCAGACGGTTTCAGACTGGGGCTCCACGCCACCGACCGCACAGTATGTAGCGACTGCACCATCAAGCACGCGCAATGAACGCTCGACCTCAGCAGTGAAATCGACGTGTCCCGGAGTGTCAATCAAGTTAATCTTATATTTGTGACCTGCATAGTTCCAATAGGTCGTAGTCGCAGCCGATGTGATGGTAATACCACGCTCCTGCTCTTGCTCCATCCAGTCCATTGTTGCAGCACCATCATGCACCTCACCAATCTTGTGGGTCAATCCGGTGTAGAACAATATACGCTCGGAGGTCGTAGTCTTACCCGCATCAATGTGCGCCATGATGCCTATGTTGCGGGTCAAATGCAAATCTTGTTTAGCCATATTTACCTAACCTAAGTATTGATTAAAACCTGAAATGAGCGAACGCACGGTTTGCTTCTGCCATGCGGTGCATATCCTCCTTACGCTTGTATGCGCCACCTTGCTCGTTGTAGGCATCCACAATCTCCGCAGCCAATTTGTCGGCCATGGATTTTCCGCCACGTTTACGCGCATACTGGATCATATTCTTCATCGAAATAGACTCCTTCCTCTCAGGACGGATCTCAGTAGGTACTTGGAAAGTAGCACCACCAATGCGGCGAGACTTAACCTCTACCTGCGGAGTGATGTTCTCCAATGCCTTCTTCCAAATCTCAAGAGGAGTCTTTTCCTCCGCAGAGAGTTTGCCTTTCACTATCTCCAACGAATCGTAGAAGATTTTGTAAGACTTGTTTTTCTTGCCGTCGTACATCAAATGATTGACAAACTTCGACACCTTTTGATCGTTGAACACTGGATCCGGGAGGATCACACGTTTTTTTGGTTTTGCTTTTCTCATTTGTTTTCTACAAATAATCGTTTTGTTTGAGGCTGCATGACTGTCTTCAAATCACCCACCGGTTCATTTACTCAACCCTAACGCCAATCCTTACAAACCAAAACTGTTGTTTCTAATTACTTTAATTCCTTAGGTCTCGCGACTTTATTTCTTCTTACCGCCTGCTGCAGGAGCTTGTCCCGGTTTCGGACGCTTTGCACCGTACTTCGAGCGGCGTTGTGTGCGGTTTGCGACACCTGCCGTATCAAGAGTGCCACGCACTATGTGGTAACGGACACCCGGGAGGTCTTTCACACGACCGCCACGTACAAGTACGATGGAGTGCTCTTGCAAGTTGTGGCCCTCACCTGGAATGTACGAGTTCACTTCCTTTTTGTTGGTCAGACGCACACGGGCGACTTTACGCATTGCCGAGTTAGGCTTCTTGGGGGTTGTCGTGTAAACCCTCACGCACACCCCACGCCTCTGAGGGCATGAGTCAAGCGCGGGAGATTTACTCTTATCCTCCAGCACGTTACGCCCTTTTCTCACTAATTGCTGAATTGTAGGCATTTCTATTAGTTTTAATTTGTTATATTGTTGTTTATTTATTTTATTCCAATTCTATATAATTCGGGCTGCAAAGATATGCAATATATTTCACTTATCAATGTCGCACACTATTTTTTTGACGGAAATGACAGAATTGCAGCACATTGACGGACAGACGCCAAACATTAAGACTGTCGCCTCAATCGATAGTGTCATCCAGTTATTTTGAAACTGCGGAACAGGTAAAACATCTGACATCAAACCAGCAAGTACATCTGGCAACTGACAGCTTTAGACTTCTGCAAGTACACGATGCAAGCGTCATCACCAAAGAAAAATTGTCCTGAAACAGTAAAAACAGCTATCGGCAACGCCGTACCCGTCAACCTCGGAGATACGTAGGAGAATGAATTAGACGGTTTGCCAAGGATTCCTAATCGTTTGTTGCCCCATATATATAATAATGGTGGAGGATTGCCGAGCAAATCTCCACCATCAAATCTCCGCCTTTTGGTCAGAGGGCAAACATCACCACCTGCCGCAGCATCCGTGGCGCGGGCGGTGACAAGGGCTGCAACAGTCCTGGCGGTCTGATGCAGCTGGGCAAGTCTCTCGGACGTGGCACACACTGTCAGTCCCATAGTAGCAATGGCGCGCGCTGGGATTGCACCCGTAAGGATTGACATAATCCGCCAAGTCAGCACCCTCCGGGACGGCATAAGTCCTGTTGCGCGTCTCAAACACCTTGCCGTCGGCATCATAAAACTTCATTTCGCACTCATACAAGCACTCATGCTCTTTCTCCGTACAGGACAAGACGCAGACATCAACCCTCACTTTATGTTCTTGGCAACCGTGCCGCCACTCGGGACACCGCCCGTCCGGGGTCATGCCACAGAACTCCATACGGCAGGCCACGCCGCCTTCACTCCCTTGTGGTGGGTCTTCTCGCGTGATTGCAGCCACAGCCACGAGCGAAAGCATCGCGGCAAAAATGAAAAACAGTTTCCTCATGTCGTATTTGTTTTGTTTGTAATTCTTCTGGCAGCAGATGCCGCCGTGCCAAAGATAGGAAATGGTGGATACAAAAGCAAAAACACACCGCCTCACCACCACTGCCAAAGCACGGCATCTTGAAATGACGGAACAAAAAACGTAAGTTTGTCCCCGCTTAGCATGGCAACAATCGACTCGACAGACAGCATTGGCAACAGCGGAAGACGCCACGCTGCGGACTGCATCCGCGCCACCGTGACGGCTTGCACAGCCACATCCATCACGGTGCAAACGACACATGACGGGGGAAAGCGCGACCTTGCGCTCGACAGCATGGGACGCGACTGGGCGCACCTCACCACCCTTGTGCGAAAAGGCACGCAGCTCAACATCGTCGCACCGCACGACGACGGCAGAACACTCGGCGGCGAAGCCATAGTGGTCGAACCCGACTACCTCGTGGATGTCTCGTCGGTGGCGGCTTGTTTTGAGCCATACGGTGAAAGCCCCCTACATTTCCTGCTCAACCGTCTGAAGCCGCGAACCTCATCATCTGCCATACTCCTCGGAAACTTCGCATCGCAGCTCCTCGACGAAGAGGTGCATGGGCTGTCGTCAAACACCACATACGCCGAGAGCATAAGACGATTCTTCAAACGCAACGGCCTGGCAATGGCGGCTTGTCCTGACCTTTCGCCATCGTTCCACGCCGATGCGAGGCTGCAACGTGAAAACATCGCCAGTGCCATCCGCCGCGACATGGGCGGCGTGGATGCATATCGCCGTGGCAAGTCGGTGGTCGAGCCGTCGTTTGTCTGCGAGATGCTGGGATTGCAAGGGCGCATGGACTTGTTGCAGGATGACTGCCGCGTGCTGGTGGAACAAAAGTCCGGCAAAGCAGCATACGCCTCTGGCAGCAACGGGCGCATACGCCGCCAAGAGAAACACTACGTGCAGCTGCTGCTCTACATGGCCGTGCTGCACTATGCGTTCGGGCTGGACTACGGAGAGATGAACTGTTTCCTGCTCTACTCCAAATACTCCGACGGACTGCTCCGCATGGATGCCGACCCGGCACTGCTGCACCGCGCCATCAAGGTCAGGAATGCCATAGCCGCCACCGAATTTGCAGCCGCGCAAGGCGGCGTGGAGCAGGTGTTGATGGGCATCACTCCAGACCGTCTCGTCACTAATCCCTCCGGCGCGGGACTGATGCACCGCTTCGCTCGTCCGAGGCTGGAGGCGTTGCTCGCACCGCTGCACCGTGCCACGCCGCTTGAGAGAGCCTACTACTTCAGGCTCTACCGCTTTGTGGCCGCTGAGCATCTGCTGGCCAAGACGGGAGGTGCGGGGGACGGCAGGGCTGGATTCGCCTCGACATGGCTTTCGCCGCTGGAGGAGAAGTCGGATGCCGGCGACATCGCACTCGGCATGACGCTCACCATCCCCGATGGCGGCGAGGAAGCGGAAGGCGTGACGCACGTCATGCTGTCGTTTGCCGACGGGACAAGCCCCGAGTCCACCAACTTCCGGCGCGGCGACACGGTGATTGTTTATCCATATATAATAGGTATAGCGCCAGATGCCCGGCGGACCATGGTGCACCGCGCCTCCATCGAGGACCTCGGACAGTCGTCCATGACATTGCGTCTGCGCGCCCCGCAGACCGACAGCCAGCCGTTGAAAGTCCCTGCGGGATGGGCGTGGGCGGTGGAACATGACTTCCTCGAATCCTCCTACACCCCACTCTACCGTGGTTTGCACGCATTCCTGACAGCGACCCAGAGGCGGCGCGACCTGCTGCTCGCCCGCCGCCGTCCCGAAGTGGAAAAGCCCGCCACACCCCACCCTGCCACCGCGACAGACGGCATAGCCTCCCTCGTCAGCAGAGCCAGCCGCGCCAAAGACTGCTTCGTCGTCATCGGGCCTCCCGGTACAGGCAAGACATCACTCGCCATGCTCAACATCCTCAAGGCGCAACTTGACCGCCCGGACACGGCTGTGCTGCTCCTGGCATACACCAACCGCGCCGTTGACGAGATGTGCAGCAAGCTGGTGGAGGCGACACCGCGACCGATAGATTTCATCCGCATCGGCAGTCCCCTCTCATGCGCCAGGGAGTTCCATCCCTACCTGTTGTCCGAAAGGCTGGGCCAAACCGCCACCGTCACCGAGGTGTCCGCGTTGGTCGATTCGACCCGGGTGTTCGCCGCAACGGTGGCAGCACTCAACGGCTCGCCGCAGTTGTTTGAATTAAAACGCTTTGACCTCGCCATCATCGACGAGGCTTCACAGATCCCCGAGGCATATCTGCTCGGCACGCTCGCCGCACGGCACGGCGCGGGGGACGCCGTTTCGCGCTTTGTCATGATAGGCGACAACCGTCAGCTCCCCGCCGTCGTGGCCCAAAGCCCCGACGCATCCGCCGTCACCGACCCGGAACTCCGCCGCATGGGAATGACCGACTGCCGCCTGTCGCTGTTTGACAGGCTGTTGGCACTCTATGGCGACGACGCGGACATCGTGGGTATGCTCACACGTCAAGGCAGGATGCACGAAGGGGTCGCGGACTTTCCCAATCACGCATTCTACGGAGGGCAGCTCGACACAGTGCCATTGCCACACCAAGCCGGGGCCGAAGAACCGCCTGCGTCCCACCCCGACGGTCTGCACAGGCTGCTCGCCACGCGGCGGCTCGCATTCGTAGCCGCTCCCGCGCCCGACGATGCCGCCCCGACCTCAAAGACCAACCACGTCGAGGCCGCAATGACCGCCGCCGCTGTGTGCGCCGCCCGCGACAACAGCACCGCACCGGACCCAGTGCGCGCCATAGGGGTGATTGTCCCGTTCCGCAACCAAATAGCCGCAGTCCGAGCCGCCATAGACCGCCTCGACCCGACGCTCCACGACGTGACGGTTGACACGGTGGAACGCTATCAAGGAAGCCAACGCGACACCATCATCTACTGCACCACGGTGCACACCGCCGCGCAACTCGATTTCCTCACCGCAACGACCTACACCGACCAGTCCGGCGCGCAAATCGACCGCAAGCTCAACGTCGCCATGACGCGCGCAAGGCTGCACACCATCGTCATAGGCAACCCCGCCCTCCTGGAGCAATCGCCAGTCTATGCCAAGCTCATAGGCTATGCAAAGGACAAAGACGCCTACATCGACGTGCCGCCCGCCGACTTCTGCAAGGGGCAGTTCGACCTGCATTGAGTCCCACACACCGCACAGCCGGAGGGTTGTGACAGCCGCTTAGACGGGAAACAGCACCACACGCAGCATCGCACCTGGCTATGCCGGGCACCAATCCCGGTGTCGTCGGACATAAACTGCCATACAGTCGGACAAAAAGTTCGTTTCCTACGCACATAAAGTAAAAACAAAACTTCTGAATATATAAACCAAACTTTTGTTTATTCATTCAAAACTTTTGTTTATATAAACAAAACTTCTGAACGAACTTTATGTCCTATCGTCTTGAACTTTTCCCGGCACGAGGCGGAAGTTTATGCCAGACTTCATTGGATTTCATGCCCGTCACAGCCAGGACTGCGCGCGGTGACGGGAGGCGGGGCGGCAGATGTGGCGGGCTGCATCTTCTCGTGCTGTGCTCTGATTTTGTGTGCCGTGTGGGATGCTGGAGTGTATGGTGTGTAATAATATTTACTACATTTGTTCACATTCAAATCCTGCCGTGGGCAAGTTGATAATAATTCTAAAACTTATAACTCAAACAATTATGGAACGCACACCAATTATCAGGAACATGGCACTATGTGTCGCCGCTCTTTTTGCAGTGTCATCGTCGATGTTCGCGCAGTCCGATGGTGAGAAGTATTCGGATGCTCTTGCTGCTTACGAAGCGAGAGACTATGAGACAGCTTTGGAGTTGTTGCTCCCTCTGGCGGACAGAGGCCATGCTCCCTCGCAGAATCTCCTGGCGGTTTGCTATGCTTATGGCCATGGCTTCAGTGCTGACGAAGCTAAGGCAATGATGTGGCTTGAGCGCGCGGCAGACCAAGGTTATGCCACAGCTCAACGCAACATCGGCTTAAACTACGCCTATGCCCGCTGGGGAGTGGATAAAGACACGGATGAGGCTGTGCGGTGGTTTGCCTTGGCAGCAGCGCAAGGCGACGAAGTCGCGAGGGAAAAGGTCGCAGAATACGAGTCCTACTGTGCAGTCACTGAGAGATACAACATCGTCAGGTCGGGGGCGGCGGATTTAGGGTTGAGTGTCAAGTGGGCTGCCTGCAATCTTGGCGCAGACTCCCCCGAGGAGTATGGCGACTGGTATGCCTGGGGAGAGACCCGTGTCAAGGATGAATACACCTGGAAGAGCTATGACCACTGTGAAATTTGGATGTGGAACAATATTTGCCTGACCAAGTATAACACCGTAGAGAGTTATGGTAATGTTGATGGCAAGCTGTCCTTAGAGGCGATTGATGATGCGGCCAGTGTCAAACTGGGTGGGTCGTGGCGTATCCCTACCGAGGATGAGTGCCGTGAGCTCATAGGATGCCGTTGGGAGCGTATAGACTATTATTGGACAACTGGATTTGTAGTCACTGGACCAAGCGGTGTTTCAATATTCATCGAGGCGGAGGATACATATTTGTCTCCCGACATAGAGGCCAACTATATGACGAGTAGTTATGATACCTCTGAACCGTGTTGTACATCATGCCTCAATGTTTCAGGCAGCGGGGCGAATGGAGACACGCCAGCAATAATCCTCCAGGGCAAATACAAGTCAAATGCCATGTGCATCCGCCCGGTGTGTAGCAAGTGATGGAGCATGGATTTGGTCATGAGGACGGGGGTGGACTTGTCTTAAGTCAGACGAAATTGACCTCCGCCTTCAGCGTTATGCCAAATCTGTCCTTGACATCATCGATGATCGCCCGTGCCAGGCGGGTGATTTCGTCGGCTGTCGCGCCGCCGAGGTTGACCAGCACGAGGGCTTGGCGTGAGTGCACTGCGGCGCGTCCCAGTGAGCGGCCGCGCCAACCGCACTGCTCGATGAGCCATCCGGCAGGGATTTTCACGCCGCCGGGTGCTTTGTAGGATGGGATGGCGGGGTAGGCGGCTGCCAGTTCCTTGTATTTCTCCTCGCTCACCACTGGGTTCATGAAGAAGCTGCCCGCGTTGCCCGTCACGGCTGGGTCGGGCAGTTTGTCGCGGCGGATGGCAATCACCGCGTCGCGGAGTGCGGCGGGTGTGAGGCTGTCCTCCTTGCCTTGGAACATCGTGGCAAGGTGGCCGTAGGACAAGTCGGGCTTGAATGTCTTGGAGAGGCGGTAGGTGACGTGCGTCACTATCAGATGCCGCTCGTGCTTGAAACGGCTCTCGCGGTAGGCGTAACCGCACTCACCGACGGGGATGGTGCGGCGTTGCCCGGTCGTGGTGTCGAAGGTCCCGACCTCGACAATCAGGTCTTTGACTTCCGCGCCGTATGCCCCGATGTTTTGCACCGCGCTTGCTCCCACTTCGCCCGGGATGAGTGACAGGTTTTCAGCCCCCGTCCAGCCGTGGGCGACGCACTCGGCGACGAGCTCGTCCCAGACTTTCCCCGCCTCGACGCGTATGTCGATGGAGGTCCCGTCCTCCCTGACAGTCTCGATGCCCCGTGCCGTGCAGTGCAGCAGCAGACCGTCATAGTCGCGGGTGAAGAGCAGGTTGCTGCCTCCCCCGATGTGCAGGAATTTTGCCGGGCGGCGTGTGGCGAATATCTCGGCGAGGTCGCCGGCGTTGTCGTATTCCAGCATGAGGTGGGCATTGACATCAATGCCGAAAGTGTTGTAGGGGCGCAGTGAGATGTTGCGGTGTTCGGTGATCATGGGTCAAACGCTTAAGTCTTCATATTTATATAGCATCCACCCTTTCGCCGCATTGTGGCGGAAGTAAAGGCGGATGTTGTAGCCCGTCTCAATCTTGACGACGGTGACAATCATCTTTTGTGACCGCCCGCCGGTCGTGGTGCAGTCAAACCCGGAGATGACCGGTGCGGCCAGGCTCGGGCGGAATGCTTTCCACTGGTCACGTGAGATTGTGGCTTCGAGCAGGCTCATTTCGTCGCCGTTGTCGTAGGTGACGAAGCCTACCTCGCGTCCCACGTGCCTCATCTGGTAGGCGGAATCGTTGGCGAAACGCTCATAAAACGACAGGAACGTGCCTTGCCGCGCCGCCGTGCTGTCGATGGCGATGCTGCGGAGAAACCATTTGTTGCCGTCTTTGGCAAAGTGGTAGTTTTTTGTTATCCCGTTGTCGGTGTAGACTTCGCGCAGTGTCAATTCGTGGGCATTCATGTCAAATCCCGTGTCCAACGCCTGCTCGTTGTCGTTGAGCAGGGTGTAGTAGACGTTTTGCAGCAGCAGTGAGTCGAATTGCCAACTGCCAGCCTCCACCTTGCCCCGCTTGCCGAGGTTGTCGAGGTCGAGGGGGAATGCCGTGCGGCTGCGTTGGAACGCGCTGTCTGACTTGAAGAGATAGATGAAGTCGTAGAACGAACTGTCCACGTTGCCGCCGTAGCACCGCAACGCGTCTCCATCTGTTCCGCTCCCGGTCGGCGCGGGCAAGGCTGCCACGTCATTGCCCGATGGACTGCCGCCCTTGTCTTTGCTGCCGCATGATGAGATTGCGACGGCGCAGGCAAGGGCGGTCAGGACGAGAAGTCTGAATGTCATCTGTGCTGTGTGTTACTTTTTGAGCAGGCGCGCCGAGAGCTTGTCGAGCATATCGACGGTCATGGTCGCCAAATCGTATGTCGGACGCCATCCCCACTCCTCACGTGCGCAGCTGTCATCCATCTTGTCCGGCCACGATTCGGCTATCGATTGCTTGAGCGGGTCAACGTCGTAGACCATCTCAAAGGCGGGGCGGTGCTTCTTTATCTCTTTGTAAATCTCTTCAGGGTCGAAACTCATCGACGCGATGTTGAACCCGTTGCGATGCACGAGCCGTGAAGGGTCGGCTTCCATCAGTGTTATGGCGGCGTTGAGTGCGTCGGGCATATACATCATGTCCATCAATGTCCCTTGCTTGATGGGGCAAACAAACTTCTCCCCCCTGACGGCGTAGTAGTAGATGTCCACTGCATAGTCCGTCGTGCCACCTCCCGGAGGTGTCACGTTTGAAATGATGCCGGGGAAACGCACCGAGCGAGTGTCAACACCGTACTTGGTGTGGTAGTAGTCGCTCAACAGTTCCGTCGTCACCTTTGAGACCCCGTATATTGTCTTGGGACGCTGGATGGTGTCCTGCGGGGTCATCCAGTGCGGGGTGTTGAGCCCGAACGAGCCTATCGAACTGGGCGTGAAGACAGAGCATCCGTGGTCGCGGGCAAGTTCGAGGATGTTAAGCAGCCCGTCGATGCCTATCTTCCATGCGAGCAGGGGTTTCTTTTCCGCCACCACAGAGAGCAAGGCGGCGAGATTGTATATGCTGTCGATGCCGTGCCGTTTTATCGCCTCTGAAAGCTCGTCGGGGCGTGTCACGTCCGCCAGTGCGCTGGGACCCGATTCTTTCAATTCACCTTTGGGCTCCGCGCCGGGTATGTAGCCGGCAACAACGTTGTCGTTGCCGTAACGTTTTCTCAATTCCATGGTCAGCTCTGAACCGATCTGCCCGGTAGAACCGATAACCAAGATTTTTTTCATCGTATAAGTATTAATAAAGGTTTATAAATTGGCACAAAAGTAGGGAAGTTTTCCGAATTAGGATTATAGTGCAATTGCTTTATTAGAAATAATTATCCATTTTTGCAGGGGTGCGGCGCGGCCGGCATCCAACGAGCATTTTGTCAGAACTAAGCCCCATTGCCGCAGGATTTGAGCCTGCTGGCGCGGTCTTAATCGCCGGAACAGGCTGCATCGTGTGTTAAAATGCCACAAGCCGCAGGTAAACGGGAGGACAACCCTTTAAACTATTATATATATGTATGGGAAGATAAAAGATTATTTGTCTCAGACGCTGGCTGAGATAAAAGATGCGGGCCTCTACAAGGAGGAACGTCTCATCGAGAGCCAACAGCAAGCAGCGATTACGGTCAAGGGAAAGACCGTACTCAACTTTTGCGCCAACAATTACCTCGGACTGTCCAACAATCCCCGCCTGATGCAAGCGGCCAAGGACATGATCGACCGGCGCGGTTACGGGATGTCTTCCGTGCGGTTCATCTGCGGGACGCAGGACATCCACAAGCAACTCGAAGCAGCCATCTCCGACTATTTCAAGACTGAGGACACCATCCTCTATGCAGCTTGTTTTGATGCCAACGGCGGTGTGTTCGAACCTTTGTTTGGCGAGGAGGATGCCATCATCTCTGATTCGCTCAACCACGCATCCATCATCGACGGAGTGCGCCTTTGCAAGGCCAAACGCTACCGCTACGCCAATGCCGACATGGGCGAACTTGAGAAGTGTTTGCAGGAGGCACAAGCACAGCGGTTCAGGATAATTGTGACCGACGGTGTCTTCTCAATGGATGGCAACGTCGCGCCGATGGACAAGATTTGCGAGTTGGCTGAAAAGTACGATGCAATGGTCATGGTGGACGAGTGCCATTCGGCGGGTGTCGTCGGGGCAACGGGACACGGCGTGAACGAGTTGTTCAACACCTACGGCCGCATAGACATAATGACTGGCACGTTGGGCAAGGCATTCGGAGGCGCGATAGGCGGTTTCACGACAGGCCGCAAGGAGATCATCGAGCTGTTGCGCCAGAGGTCACGCCCGTACCTCTTCTCAAATTCAGTCCCGCCGGCAGTTGTCGGGGCGAGCCTCGAAGTGTTCAAGATGCTGAAAGAAAGCGACTCGCTGCACACCAAGCTGATGGAAAACGTAGAATACTTCCGCACACGTATGCTTGAGGCCGGTTTCGACATCAAGCCGACACAGAGTGCCATCTGCGCCGTCATGCTCTACGACGCCAAGTTGTCCCAGATCTATGCAAGCAAACTGCTGGACGAGGGGGTATATGTCACTGGGTTCTACTATCCGGTAGTCCCCAAGGGGCAGGCAAGGATAAGGGTACAACTCTCCGCCGGCCACGAGCGCGAGCACCTCGACAAGTGCATCTCGGCCTTTGTGAAGATAGGCAAGGAGCTCGGGGTCATCAAGTGACGCATCCCGGTCCGCCGCACGTCGCGGCAGGCATATACAGTCCCGTGGCACTGAATCCGTGCCACGGGATTTTTTTTGCCGGTAGCGACAAAGTGCTGCGGGCGGCATCGCAGGCATGACCCGGGACGGCGGAGGTGAAGGTGGGGGACGTTGCCGCTTTTTGCATCGTATGTTTTTCACATTATCATTCTATGTTTTTGCCCTTACCATACTATGTTTTTCCAAATACCATTGAATGTAACCGGCGGCGGCAAACGCCCCTTCGCAGCGACTTCCCCGCCACATCGCCCCAGCCATCCCGCGCAACTTTGCATGGAGGGCAATGCCCGCAGCATTTGCAGCGCAGGATGCAGGCCGGGAGTAAAATAGTGTCCTAAGTTTTGTAAAATCAGCCGAAAAAGCACTATCTTTGCAAGCCGATTATTATCAAATCTGGTTAAAGAGATGATACCTAATGCTTTAAGCTCAGGTCCGAGGGCTTTCGCACGGGGTACGTCGGTATTAGTAGTAACAATTAAATTTTTAACAGAGTGGACACTTTAAGTTACAAGACAATTTCAGCCAACAAGGCCACTGTGAACAAGGAGTGGGTCATTGTCGATGCGACTGACCAGATCCTTGGCCGTTTGGGCAGCAAGGTGGCTAAGTTGTTGAGAGGGAAGTACAAGCCTAACTTCACCCCTCACGTGGATTGCGGCGACAACGTGATCGTTATCAACGCAGACAAAGTCAAAATGACAGGGAACAAGTGGACGGATCGCGTCTACATGACATTCTCGGGTTATCCTGGCGGCCAGAAGAGGTTCAGCCCGCTGGATTTGAAGTCACGCCCCGGAGGCGACGAGAAACTCATGCGCAGGGTGGTCAAAGGGATGCTGCCTAAGAACCGTCTCGGCGCAAGGTTGCTCAAGAACCTCTACGTGTACTCGGGCCCGGAGCACAACCATGAAGCGCAAAGCCCGAAACTAATCGATATCAACACCCTCAAATGACTAATATGGAAGTAGTAAATGCAACAGGCAGGCGCAAAAGTTCTGTAGCCCGCGTATATGTCACGGAAGGGACTGGGAAAATCGTCATAAACAAAAAGGACATCACCGAATATTTCCCCTCGTCAATCCTCCAGTATGTCGTCAAACAACCGCTCCTCACGCTCGGCGTGGTCGAGAAGTACGACATCAAGGCCAACATCTTCGGCGGCGGGTTCACCGGGCAATCCCAGGCACTCCGCCTTGCCATCGCCCGTGCCCTGGTCAAGATCAACGCTGAGGACAAACCTGCGCTCCGCAAGGAAGGCTTCATGACACGCGACTCACGCGTCGTCGAGCGCAAGAAGCCAGGCCGTCCAAAGGCACGCAAGAGATTCCAGTTCAGCAAACGTTAATCCGGTTGAATCGTTCGGACGACGATGGGCCGCATGAGGCCGGTCGGATTTGGACATGATGGACTGAGACGCGACGTTTAGTATCTAAACTGCCGGGACCTACAACGAGCTACCCGGGAGTTGACAAACAAACAAGAATGTAAACGCTTTAAAGAAACAAACAATGTCAAGAACCAATTTCGATACACTTTTGGAAGCTGGCTGCCACTTCGGCCACCTCAAAAGAAAATGGAATCCGTCCATGGCTCCATACATCTTCATGGAGCGCAACGGCATCCACATCATCGATCTCCACAAGACCGTAGCAAAAATCGACGAGGCCGCCGAGGCTTTGAAGCAAATTGCCAAGTCAGGGAGAAGAATACTTTTTGTTGCTACTAAAAAACAGGCGAAACAGATTGTCGCTGAACGTGCGGCGGCGGTCAATATGCCCTACGTCGTCGAGCGTTGGCCGGGCGGTATGCTCACCAACTTCCCGACAATCCGCAAGGCAGTCAAGAAGATGGCTACCATCGACAAGCTCACAAACGACGGAACATTCTCCAACCTCTCAAAGAGGGAGATGCTCCAGATCTCGCGCCAACGCGCTAAACTGGAGAAAAACCTCGGCTCTATCGCCGACCTGAACCGCCTTCCCTCGGCCCTCTTCGTAGTGGATGCCCTCAAGGAAAACATCGCGATTCGCGAAGCAAACCGCCTCGGCATCCCGGTGTTCGCCATCGTGGACACCAACTCGGACCCCAACAACGTTGACTTCGTAATCCCCGCAAACGACGACGCGACCAAGTCCATCGAAGTAATCATGGACACCTGCTGCGCCGCAATATCAGAAGGGCTCGAAGAACGCAAGGCCGAGAAGCTCGAAAACGAGGCAGCAGCCGAAGCCGCACCGAAACGCGCAAGGAAGAAATCATCCAAGGCGCGCCTCGAAAAGTCGGACGAGGACGCAATCAACGCCTCAAAAGCTGCGGCATACGTGAAAGAGGACGAGGAATAACAACATTCCCAAACACCACACACCCGGTCTCCGGGCAACACAAGGGTTAAGGTAGCGAGGACCGCCGCACTGAACGGGACAAACTATTTTAACCCTTTTCTTCAGCAAAAGACACATTAACAAAACCAATAAAACCTACTGAATTATGGCAGTGACAATGGCAGAAATAACCAAGCTCCGCAAGATGACAGGAGCTGGCATGATGGACTGCAAGAACGCCTTGACAGAAGCCGAAGGCGACATGGACAAGGCGATGGAAATCATCCGTAAAAAAGGACAGGCCGTAGCCGCAAAACGCTCTGACCGCGAAGCTGGCGAAGGATGCGTGCTTGCAAAAGCCGACGGAAACTATGCAGCAGTACTCGCCTTGAAATGCGAGACAGACTTCGTAGCAAAGAACGCCGACTTCGTCGCACTCGCACGCGAGATCCTCGACTTGGCCGTGGCAAACCGTTGCAAGACGCTCGACGAGATAAAGAACCTCCCCTACGGCAACGCGACTGTCGCGCAAGCCGTCACCGACCGCAGCGGCATCACGGGTGAGAAGATGGAACTCGACGGGTTCGGCTATGTCGAGGCTCCCGTCACATCCAGCTACATCCACGCAGGCAACAGGCTCGCGGTAGTAGCAGGATTCAACAAGGAAATCCCCGCCGACCTCGCACACGGCGTGGCAATGCAAATCGCCGCAATGAACCCCCTCGCAGTCACACCCGAGAAGATTGATCCCGCCGTCGTCGCACGCGAGAAGGAAATAGCAGCCGACAAGGCACGCGAAGAAGGCAAGCCCGAAAACATGATCGAGAAGATTGCCATGGGCCGCCTCGGCAAGTTCTACAAGGAAGTCTGCCTCCTCCAACAAGAATATGTCTGCAACGACGAGAAAAAACCCGTCGCAGACATCCTCAAGGCTGTGGACAAGGACTTGACGGTGACGGACTTCCGTCGCTACACGCTCAACGCAGAATAAACTGCACGGCATCAAACACATCCAGGCGCGGGCGGCCATCGACGGCCGCCCGCGCTTTTTTTGTCCTGACACACGGAGACACGTCCGCAGGGCAGCATGATGCAAGATGATGTGCGGGAGCGGACGGAAGAACACATCATGCGCTCCAACAGCAGCACCGGTGTCCCCAACCGAATGCATCGGGGGACAAGGCCGACGCCTACAAGCATAAAACCCGCGATGTCTGGCACAAGCCCTCACAGTGCCAGATGAAAATTCCGACTGCCCGGTGCATAAAGTTCTAAGATGTCTGACATAAAGTTCATTCAGAAGTTTTGTTTTTACTTTATGTACGGGGGTAATGAACTTTATGCACCGGGCAGTCGGAATTCAGGCTTTATGCAATGTGACTTTACATTCGGGTTGGCAGATTTTTCTCCAGAGGCGAAGGTCGCTTACGCATTGGGACAGGGCTGCCGTTATCTGTGGCAACAGGTGTCAAATCGGGCGCGAATCCTCTGATGGTGTGTCAGTGTTTGCGTATATTTGCCGTAAGCGGACATATAGGATGCGGCTTGGCATAGCAGACACGAGAGTGTCCCCGCTGCCCGTACTGCACCCGCCTTTGCAGGCATTTGTATGCAACCGCCGCAAGTCATTTGCAACTAACCGACAGGACAGATGGAATACCTCCTACATTACGTCTGGAAGCACCTGCTCGACCGCACACGGCCGATGGAGACCACCGACGGGCGGTCCGTGAGGGTCATTGACCCGGGACTGCGCAACAGCGATGCCGGCCCGGACTTCTTCAATGCCAAGGTCGAGATAGGCGGCACGATGTGGGCGGGGTGCGTGGAGGTGCATGACAGGTCGTCGGACTGGTATGCGCACGGGCATGACCGCGACCGCGCCTACGACTCTGTCGTGCTGCACGTCTGCAAGGTGGCCGACCGTCCCGTTGTGCGGCAGGACGGCGAAGAAGTGCCACAGCTGGTGCTTGAGGTGCCGCCGCACGTGAGGCAGAACTATGACACGCTGCGGTCGGCGGAGATGTCGCCGGCGTGCTATGCCGCCATCGCTGGCATCCCGTCCATCGTCAAACGCTCCTGGCTGTCGGCGTTGGCGGTCGAGAGGCTGCGGGGCAAGACGGAGCTTGTGGCGGAGCGTCTGGCGCGGTTTGGCGGCAATTGGGAAGATGTGTTTTTCGTCTCGCTTGCCCGCAACTTCGGTTTCGGGGTCAATGGCGACTCCTTTGAGCGGTGGGCCTCGATGCTGCCCTACCGTGCCATTGACAAGCACCGCGACAGTTTGCGGCAGGTGGAGAGCTTCATGTTCGGCACGTCGGGATTGCTCAGGCGCGAGGGCAGGGATGATTATGAGAAGGACTTGCTGCGCGAGTATGGTTACTTGAAACATAAGTTCGGCTTGCCCGATACCCCGGATTTCTCATGGAAACTGCTGCGTATGAGACCAAGCAACTTCCCGCACGTGAGGATAGCACAGTTGGCGCGCATCTACCATTCGTCACCGTCGTTGTTCTCCCGTGTCCTTGACTGCACGTCCGCCGACGAGCTGCGCGGCCTTTTCAAGTGCGGGACGTCGGACTACTGGCACACGCACAGCACATTCGGCCACGTGTCGCGCGGCGGGGAGAGGTTGTTGTCGGACCGCTCGGCCGACCTGGTGCTAATCAACACTGTCGTCCCGTTTTTGTACGCTTACGGCAGCTACACGGGCGACAGCTCGTCGTGCACCAAGGCACTTGCGCTGCTTGAGTCGGTGGGCGCAGAGGACAACTACATGGTGCGCAACTGGGAGAGGGCAGGCCTGGCTCCCGAAAACGCGGCGGATTCGCAGGCACTGATACAACTCACGCGGGAGTACTGCCAGAAGAAGAAATGTTTCTTTTGCCGTTTCGGCTACGAATACCTCAAGTGCGAGAGAATTTTGTGACGGTGCCTCCCTTTGTTTTGTCTGTTAAAGTTTTACCTTTGTCAATATATAAACCGCAAAATGATGGGAAACTCGGAAAATTACAACAAGATATTCGACAAAGTGGTCGAAGTCTACCACAGGACTGACAACGTTGACACGCCGATCGACAACCCATATAAGCCGGGGACGATCGAATTTTATCTGTACCTGAAATGCTGGATCGACGTGGTGCAATGGCATCTCGAAGACATCATCCGTGACCCCAACATCGACCCGGTCGAGGCCTTGGCGTTGAAAAGGCGCATCGACAAGTCCAACCAGGACAGGACTGACGTGGTGGAGATGCTGGACAGCTACTTCCTTGACCAGTACGGCAACGTGCCAAAGTCGCCCGACGCGACAATCAACACCGAGAGCCCGGCATGGGCAATAGACAGGCTTTCGATACTTGCGTCCAAGATATACCACATGAGGCAGGAGACCTCCCGCACCGATGTCGGCGAGGAGCACCGCCGCAAGTGCGAAGACAAGTTGGCCGTCTTGCTGCAACAACGCGAAGACCTCTCGTCGGCAATCGACGCCCTGATAGATGACATTGCAAAGGGGAAGAAGTACATGAAAGTCTACAAGCAGATGAAGATGTACAATGACCCCAACCTGAACCCGATACTGTACGGCAAGAAATAAACGAGGCTCGATGTCCAAAGTCCTTGCAATCCGCTTTTCCGCCCTCGGCGACATAGCCATGGCGATACCTGTATTGGTGTCGGCGGCAAGGTTGTCGCCCGATGACGAGTTCACGGTGCTGAGCAGGGACTACATTGCCCCGCTGTTTGCCGGGCTTGCTCCAAACATAAGATTCCACGGCGTTGACCTCAAGTGCCAACGCTATGCGGGGTTGACGGGCATGATGAACCTCTATCGCGACCTCAAGCCCGAGGGCTTTGACAAGGTTGTCGATTTGCACGACGTATTGCGGACGAAACAATTGCGTACATTCTTCACACTCGGCGGGGCAAAAGTCTCGCACATCGACAAGGAACGGTCGCGCCGCCGTGCCCTCGTCAGGAGCAGCAACAAGCGGCTCGTCCCCTTGAAAACATCATTCAGACGCTATGCCGACGCTTTTGCAAAAGTGGGTGTGGCGACTGACGACAAATTCACCTCCCTGTATGAAGCAGGCAGGCCAGCCGCTACACAGCTGCTCCCGCTTGTCGAGGGACTGCGCGGGCGGCATTGGATAGGCGTGGCGCCATTCACGACACACCGTGGCAAGGAACTCCCCTTGCAGACCACGCGCAAGGTGGTCGAGATGCTGGCGGCGAGTGAGACAAACCATGTATTCCTCTTCGGGGCTGGCAAAAGCGAGGTGGCCACGTTGACGTCTTGGGAAAGGGAAATAGCAAACACGACATCCGTGGCTGGCAAGCTGCCGCTTGGTGACGAGTTGTTGCTGATGAGCAAGCTGGATTGCATGGTCTCGATGGATTCTGCCAATATGCACCTCGCATCCCTCGTGGCGACCCCCGTTGTGTCGGTGTGGGGAGCTACGCACCCTTATTGCGGCTTCTTCGGGTGGAAACAGCCTCTTGACAATGCGGTGCAGCTGGACATGGAGTGCCGTCCGTGTTCCATCTTCGGGCAAAAGGCGTGCAGGTTCGGGACATACGATTGCCTTGCGCAGATTACTCCCGAGATGCTGTTAGACAAGATCCGCAAGGTCATCAAGGTCTGAGCTCCAGAGGCCGTGGCCACGCACGAGGGGCGTAGGATGTGCGTCCGGCACGGTTTGATGGTTTTGCCATCTTTATATTATATGTAATGGGAAACAAGGAACTATACGGCTATGTCAAGCCCATGATTGCAGTCGCTTGCAATCTGCTTTTGGCTTATGCGGCATTTATGTTGTGCCGGATTGAATTCATGGTGGAAAATTGGCAATGCTTTGCCGATGACATGACGGTCGGGCTTTTCTTTTCCATCATCAGAGGCGGGTTGCTTTTCGACACATCTGCTATCCTTTACACCAATATCATATATGTGGTTCTTGCCTTGTTCCCAATCCATTTGAAAGACACAGACATCTATGCTGCCGTTACAAAATGGGTATATGTCATCACCAACACGCTGGCCGTGTGCGCCGGTCTTGCCGATTCGGTCGTGTTCCAGCACACGGGGAAGCGCATGACATACGCTTTGTTGCAGTCAGAAGCTGGAGGAGCGGGCGTGGGTTCGCTCGTCTTGGGTGAATTGCTTTCGCATTGGTACCTCATCCTGGTAGCCATTGCAATGGCATTCGCGATGTGGAAGTTGTACACGGCCTACCGCACGAAGGCATATTACCGTCTCGTCCGTTACTACATTTGGCAGCTGGCACTCATCATTTGCGCCGCACCGCTCGTGGTTGCCGGCATGAAAGGCAGTTTCAATGTGTCTGGACAACACTTGGAAATCGAAGACGCAAGCAGATATGTAAACAAGCAAATCGAGACATCTTTGGTGCTGAACACGCCGTTCACACTTTACAGGTCGCTTGGCTCTGCGGCCACGCAAGGTGGCGATGCCGTCGATGAAGCAAGAAACGGAGCGGAGGGCAGATGAGACGGACTGACCAGACAGAATATCTTAAAGCCCTCATTGCAGAAGGTGAGCACCAACACCAGGACTTCAAGTTCGAGGTGTCCGATGCCAGGAAGATAGCACGCTCGCTTTCCGCCTTTGCCAACACGTCCGGAGGCCGCTTGCTCGTCGGGGTAAAGGACAATGGCAAGATTGCAGGCATAGACAGCGACGAGGAAATCTATATGGTAGAAGCGGCGGCGCAAGTCTATTGTTCCCCCGTCCCCACCGTTGACATGAGGACTGTCTCGGCCGAAGGCAAGACGGTGCTCATCGCCGAGGTGCATGAATCGGATGCCAAGCCGGTGAAAGTCATCGGTGAGGACGGGCGCAAATTGGCTTACCTGCGCCGCGCCGACGAGAATGTCCTTGCCTCACCCGTCCACATCCGCCTCTGGGAACAAGAGAGGAAGCAACGCGGCGAAATGGTGGTCATGGGCGGGGTTGACGAAGAACTGATGAAGCGGCTTGCGGCATCAGATGTGGTCGATGTCGATGACTTCTCAAGATCGGCCGGCGTGCCGAGGAAGGCGGCCGTGCGCGCCATGGCCCGCCTCGTGCGTTTCAATGTGGCCGAGGAAGTTTTTGTTGACCACAAGTTTTACTGGCGGGCTGTCTGATGCGGCATGGCTATCCATGTGTTTCAGAAGCCGGTTTTTATTGTTTAATGACAAACTAAGCAGCTTATGGCATTCAGCGCGACCAAACGAGAGTGGAGTGAACTTTACGCTTTCATGCGAATCATGTCAGATGGATTCGTATGCGAAGGCTTGCCGGATTTGTCCTGCACCGACATGGAGCGCATCCCTGTCGCTGGCATAAAGCGCGACGAGCATGACGGCGCCAGACGATACTTGCTGGATGGTGAGGACGTGCACATCGTTGGGGAAAGCATGGACAAACGTTTCCCCAGATCCCGTTTCTCATCGGCCGCCGACAAGATACTCTCGGCAATCACCCAATCGCCCGGTGACGAGGTGGAGTCCCCCGACGGAGTGGAGGAATTCCTTGACGAAACATCCATTTACGACCTCGAAGCCAATACGGAAGACAGGACAGACCTCAGCATTTCGTTTTATGCTCCGTCCGCCCCTGACAAAGGATTCATCGTCCGTTCATGCATCGGACGCATGACCCCGTTGCTCGACGGCGGCAGGGCTGCCAACATGAAGTATGAACTCGTCGGCGCGAAACTTCCCTCCCCCGCCGTCAGCAAGGTGAACAACTGCGGCGATGATGAAGATGTCCTGGCCCGCATACTGATGGCTGAACGCCTGGGATGCTCCCTCAAATTCGCGGACGCGGCGGACAAGATCTTCAGGGCCAACCTCTGCATGATCGACCTCCGATTCCCGCGCTTGGCAGGCGAGATGGTCAAGATGATGCATCTCCAAGGTGTCACCCGGGTCAATGAACTCACATCGATGCTCGAAGCGGCCAACCCGTTCAAGATAAAGGATGAACTCATCACCAAGAACGGTTACTACCGCTACAAAATCCGTGAATTCCTCATGGCAGCAGCAACCGGTATGCGTCCCGCCAAGATATATCGTGGTCGCGAGTCTGCCATCAAAGGGCTGCTGTTGGTCGATGCAGACGGCGTTGTCCGCTGTTATCATGACGGGCGGCAAGATGTGTTCTCGGACTTTCTGTTTAACAACACGCGCCTTGAGAAAGGTCCAGTGCAGAAGGACAAATATGGATACGTCGAGCGGGAAAACGGGATTTACTACATGAAGCTCAACCTCAAGGTCGGTTTCATAAAACGTTGACGGCACTCTTGGCATCCATCCACACGCTAACAAACAATGCAGACATGGCGACATCAGGCGGCAACATAAACGGCATAGGCATCAGCGACATCCTCAAGTTGACCCACCCGGGCTACATGAACGATGCCATCTCGCTTTTCGACACACTTGAGAACAGCCCCATACGTTCCTACCCGGTACGTGTCGAGATGGCAATGCTCATCATTTGCACCGATGGCTGGGGAGAGATCGAGATCAACCTCAGGCCGTTCAGGGTGGAAAAGAACAACATGCTCTTTGTCCTGCCACACCAGACGGTGCAAATCAGACAAATCAGCGGCATACGGTTTTTCGCAATCGCCGTCTCGCCTACGTTCATGGGCTCTGTCCCCAATCTCCGCGAGAAACTTCTCGGGCGGCTGCTTGAAGTGTGGGAGTATCCAGTGGTGCATCTCACCAAGGAAGAAACCGAATCGTTGAAGGACTTCTATGATTTCCTTTACAACAAGATGAGCAAGGACGGAGGCTTCTACAAGAACGACATCGCGCGGGGCATAGCATATTCACTCCTCTTTGAGATAGGCAACATCATGCACCGGCTCTCCCAAATGCCTAGGAAGAAACTGTCCCGCAGCGATGAGATCCTGAAGCAATTCCTGTCATTGATGACCGAAAACTACAAGGTCACGCGGAACATCAGATTCTATGCCGAGAAGATTTGCGTCTCTCCCAAGCATCTGTCCTGCGTGGTCAAGGACGCCACCGGCAAACCTCCGGTGCAGTGGGTCAATGATTATGTCATCCTTGAGGCCAAGATGCTCTTGAAGAACACCAACATGTCCGCATCGCAGGTCGCATCGCACCTGGGCTTCCAGACGCCATCGCACTTCGGCAAATTCTTCAAGCAGCACGTGGGTGTCACTCCCGTAGAATACAAGAACGCATGAATCCTAATCCACTAAAAACATATACCCATGAAACAACTCATCACATCAATCCTGTTCGTGGCGGCGGTGTTAGCCTCGTGCTCGTCGCCAGAGGTGTCGTCCCCCGACGGGCGGTTGCATCTCAAGCTGACGGTCGATGAGGCCGGCAGCATCTTCTACCAAGTTGACGTTGACGGCTCGCCGTTCATAGCCCCGTCGCGCCTTGGCCTTGTCGCCAGCAATGCCGAACTGGCATCCGGCTTCGTGATCGAGGACATAGAGCACGGCGCGGTCGACTCGGTGTGGCACCAGCCTTGGGGCGAAAACAAAGAACTGACCGACCGGCACAACTCCATGTCGGTCACGATGGCCAACGGCGAAGGCGTGCAACTCACCTTGTCATTCAAGCTGTTTGATGACGGGCTGGGGTTCAGGTATGACTATGACGTGCCTGGAGTCGATTCGCTTTTCGTGACGGACGAGCTGACACAGTTTGCCATTGTCGGCGACGGGATGTCATGGTCTATTCCCGCCAGCTTTGAGACCTACGAACTCGAATACCGCGAGATGCCCCTTTCCACCGTCGGTGACGCAAACACCCCGATGACATTCAAGACGGAAGGCGGGCTGTATGCCAGCCTGCACGAGGCGGCATTGACCGATTATCCCGAGATGACGCTCCGCCGCGACAGCACGGGCGTTCTCAAGGCCGACCTTGCGCCGTGGCCCGACGGGGTCAAGGCACGCTATGCCGGCGGGCATTGCCTCTCGCCGTGGAGGACGGTGCAGGTTGCCGACGAAGCGGTAGGGCTCATCAACTCGCCGCTCATCCTCAACCTCAACGAGCCGTGCGCCCTCGCCACGACTGACTGGGTGCGCCCCATGCGCTACGTCGGTGTCTGGTGGGGAATGCACCTCGGCATAGAGACGTGGCAAGACGACGAGCGGCACGGGGCGACGACCGCCAATGCCAAGAAGTACATAGACTTTGCCGCCGACAACGGCATCGAGGGCGTGGTCTTCGAGGGCTGGAACCGTGGCTGGGAGAGCTGGGGCGGCCGGCAATCATTCGACTTCACCGCGCCCTACGATGATTTTGACATGGGCGAGGTTGTCCGCTATGCCAAGGAGCGCGGTGTGCAGGTCATCGGGCACCATGAGACGGGCGGCAACGTGCCAAACTATGAGCGGCAACTTGACCGCGCCTACGCTTGGTGCGACTCGCTCGGCATACGTTACGTCAAGACGGGCTACGCGGGCGGTATGCCGGGCGGGCAGTTCCACCATGGGCAGTACGGCGTGCGGCACTATCGCCGCGTGGTCGAGACTGCCGCGCGTTACCACGTGTCACTTGACGTGCACGAACCGATAAAAGACACTGGCATCCGTCGCACCTGGCCCAACATGATGACCCGCGAGGGCGCACGGGGCATGGAATGGAATGCGTGGAGCAAAGGCAACTCGCTGGAACACGAGCTCATATTGCCGTTCACCCGACTGCTTGCCGGTCCCATGGACTATACGCCCGGGACATTCGACATCCTTTATGAGGCGACACGCAATGATCCGCGCCGCCGCAAGTGGAATGATCTCGACGAGGGCAACAGCCGCGTCAACACCACGCTGGCCAAGCAGATAGCCAACTGGGTGATACTCTACTCGCCGTTGCAGATGGCATCCGACTTGGTGGAGAACTATGAGGGGCATCCCGCCTTCCAGTTCTTCCGCGACTTTGATGCCGACTGCGACTGGTCGCGGGCCTTGCAGGGCGAGCCGGGCGACTACATAGCCGTGGTGCGCCGTGCAGGCGACCGCTACGACCTTGGCGCATCGACCAACGAAGAGGCGCGGACGCTGACCGTCCCCCTTGACTTCCTTGTCGGGGGCGTGACCTACGACGCAGCCATCTATGCCGACGGCGACGATGCCGACTGGCAGCACAATCCCACATCCTACAAGATCGTGCACCGCACCGTCACCTCTGCCGACACGCTCACCGTCGTGATGGCCGAGGGCGGCGGGCAAGCCGTCACGTTCATCCCGCGCAAGTGACGCGGCATCCGTCTTTGTGACATCTGCGGGCGCACGGGGCAAGCCAATGGAGGCAGCCTCGTGCGCCCGTCGTTTTGTCCTGTGCGTGAACAGCGGCGTGTGCCCCCTCCCACTCCAACGCGACTCCCGCAGCAGTGCGCGGCACACTTCCCCACGGCTGGCGGAGGATGTTGGCGTGCCGCGTGGGATGCGGTGGACAGGCACTGTGCGCATCCCTGCGCCCGCGCACGGCAATCCATCGACATGGCACGGGGGATAAACCCGGTGATGTCAGGCATAAACTTCGATCGGGCCAGACCTAAACTTCCATTGGGTCTGACATAAAGTAAAAACAAAACTTCTGTTTATATATTCAGAACTTTTGTTTATATATTCAAAAGTTCTGTTTATATAAACAAAACTTCTGAATGAACTTTAGGTCTGGCGTCTTTGAACTTTAGGCCAGACCCAATAGGACTTTTCATCAGACCCTCTCGAAGTTTATGCCCGACCCGGCAGGTGCCCATGCGCCGTGAGACGGGATTTCACGCGGCGGGATGCGTGTGCGATGCAGGAAAAATGTTTGCAAAGCATTGTTGATATTTGCGCAAACGGCGTAAATTAGCGGGTGAAAACAAAGTGATTACAAAACCAAATCAAACTTCGTATTATGAGAACATTTAGATTCTTTCAGATGATGTGTGCAGCGGCGGTGCTGCTGTCGATGAGCTTTATCTCGTGTTCGGAAGACGACACGACCCCAGCACCAGACCCAGGCGAGGACACCGTGCAAATGCCGACAGCCGAAGAACTCGGGATGGAGTGGGTCGTGAGGAGTGTCTCGACCACCTACGACTATTCAACGGGCAACAGGATGGAATTCCGCTTCAACCTGGATTGGGAGGACGGGCGCGTGAGAGGCATCGAGAACTGGAACAGCAGCAGCGTTCCGCAAACAGTCAATTATGCTGTCGAGTGGGATCCAATCGCATACGCATATTCCTATTACAACGATTCCACCTACCACAGGGAGTGGCAGCTGGACAACTTCACACTCAACGGACAGGGGCTGGCGGTGGCGTACTCATTGCACGACGACTTCCGGCAAGATGTTGCGGCGTGGGACGGGGACGACAACATAGCCATCACCTACAATAACGCGGGGATGATCGAGAGCATAAGCAACTCCAACGACTACGTATGGGACATGGGCGCGTTTACGAACAATGGTGTAAACAAAGCCATCATACACTGGACAGGAGAGAGACTGGACTCGATAGTGAAAACAAAAGAAAGAGTGGAGACATTTCTCGATGGGAGCATGAGAGAAAGCTGGAGCAAGGAAGTGTACAGATACGAATACGCCGAGCCGGCATGGGAAAACTCCGGAACATTCACCTACTTTCTGACCGATATGCCCGTCTGCCTCAACTACTCCGGTCTCATGGGCAAGGCGCCGGCATACATTCCCGAAAGGATCACACGCGAAGTCACGTCGGGAAGCGGAGAATATGAGACTGTGAGCCGAGAGACATACGAGTGCGAGCAACCGACCTATGACAGCATGGGGCGCGTGGTCTCGGTGGCATTCGCCATAAATGACCAATGGGGCAACCGGACTGTGGTGACGGAAAGGTTTGAATATCTTGATTGAGGATTGGCACGTCAAGCAGACAGCGCGGCATCATGTCATCGTGATGCCGCGCTGCCTTTTTTGATCAGTCCAAATCGACCACCGTTATGCCCGCGCCGCCAAACTGGACGTGCTCGTCCTTGTAGGAGCGGACTCCCGGCACCGTGTCGAGATAGTTCCGGATGAGCGTGCGGAGGATGCCGCTCCCCGTGCCGTGGAGTATGCGGACGCGGCCCGCCCCGACCTGTATCGCGTCGTCGATGAAGTAGGTCACGGCCTGCACGGCCTCATCGCCGCGCATCCCGCGCACGTCGATGTCCTGACGGAAGTTGAGCCGTTTGTCGTACATCTCATCCTGTGTCTGGCGGGAGAGGAATGATGTGGCGCGCCCCGCGTCGGATGCCGTCTGCGGGGCGACGGCACGCTCAAGGCGGTCGGTCTTGACGCTGAGCTCCATCATGCCGCACTGCACGCGGGCTGTCGTGCCTTGCAAGGCTGTTATCTTGCCGACGGTGGACTGGCCGCGCAGTTTCACGTGGTCGCCGACGGCGAGAGGCCGCTCTGCCGGGGCGGACGGCGCGGCGGCAGGGCGGTGTGCTTTGCCTTTGCCCTTGCGCTCGGCACGGCGGCGCAGTTGCTCCATCTTGCGGGCAATAGCCTGCTCGCGCTCGTCGTCGGTGGTGTCGGCGGCCAATGCTTCCTTGAGCGTGTCGAGCTGCTGGCGTGCCTGGCGCGTTGCCTCCTTGTCGGCCTGGGCTTCGCGTATGGCGCGGATGGTGCTTTCGACGGCGGAGTTGGATTTGCGGATTATCTCTTCGGCCTCTTCCTTGGCACGGTCGATGATTTCGCGGCGGGATGCGCGCAGGGCGGCAATCTGCTTCTCGTACTCGGCAACCGTCTCCTCCAGCTGTTTCTCGCGTTGGCGGATGCTCTGGCGTTTGTTCTCCCAGTAGCGTTTGTCGCGCACTATGTCCTGGAGGTACTTGTCCGCGTTCACATAGTCGCTGCCCACAATGTCCGAAGCCTCTTTGATGACATCCTCCGGCAAGCCGGTCTTGCGGGCAATCTCTATGGCAAACGAGCTGCCAGGGTTGCCGATGCGGAGCTGGAAGAGCGGCTTCATCAATGCCCTGTCGTAGAGCATCGCGCCGTTGACTACCCCATCGTTGTCCTCGGCAAAGTGCTTGAGGTTCTGGTAGTGGGTCGTTATGATGCCGAATGTGCGGTTGTCGTTGAAGCGGCGCAGGACCGCCTCGGCGATGGCACCGCCTATCTGTGGCTCGGTGCCGCCGCCAAACTCGTCGATGAGCAGGAGGCTGCGGGCGTTGCAACCGCGTATCATATTCTTCATGTTCAACAGATGCGACGAATAGGTGCTGAGGTCGTTCTCTATGGACTGCTCGTCGCCGATGTCGATGAAGATGCTTTCAAACAGCCCCATGCGACTGCCCTCGCCCATAGTGACGGGGAGACCGCATTGGAGCATGTACTGCAACAATCCTACGGTCTTGAGGCATACGGACTTGCCTCCTGCATTCGGGCCGGAGATGACAAGTATGCGGCGGCCGCCGTCCAACTCTATGTCAAGCGGCACAACTTGCTTGCCCTGCTTGCGCAAGGCCAGCATGAGCAGTGGATGCACCGCCGCCGTCCAGTCGATGAGGCATCTCCGCTCGATGGATGGTTTGACAGCGCCTATTTCGCGGGAGAATGCAGCCTTGGCACGCACGAAATCCACCTCTGCCAAGTAGTCGTAGGCGGTGCGCAGCCCGTCCAATTCGGGACGGATGCTGTCGGCAAACTGTGTGAGGATGCGGATTATCTCGCGCTGCTCCTCACGTTCCAGCTCGCGGACACGGTTGTTGGCCTCGACGACTTCGGTCGGTTCGACATAGACGGTCTTGCCGCTGGCCGATTCGTCATGGACTATGCCCCGGATTTTCTTCTTCAATCCTGGGGCAACGGGGATTACCAGACGGCCGTCACGCATCGATGGCGAGGCATCCTTATCGACCAATCCCTCGGACTGTGCTTGCCGCAGGATGGAATTAAGGCTGCGCGAGATGCTTGCCACCGCCGATTCGAGTTCGTGCCGGATGCGTGCCAGCCCTGGGGAAGCATTGTCGCGGATGTGGCCATACTTGTCGATGATGCGGTCAATGTCCCTGACGATGGCGGGAAAGGTGGCAACACCCTCGGACATCGCGGCAAGCGCGGGATAGGCAGCAGCCTTTTCCTCACGTGTGAAGAATGAAACGATGTCCCCTATCGTTTGCAACGAGCGGCGGAGGTCGAACAATTCGCCCTCATCCATCCATGCTCCCTCGACCCGCACCTTGTGCAACTGCTCCCGCGTGTCACAGTAGTGCCCGTCGGGGAAAGTGTCATCGCCGTCGATGATGGACATGAATTCCACTACACGGTCAACACGCATGACCACCTCCTCATGCCGTGACGTGAAGTCCATGTCGTCCACCTTGTCACGTGCATAATCGCTGGCACAGCGTGCCTTGACCATGGCACGGATGTCGTCGAAACCTATCTTCTCTTCAAAATTAACAGGGTATATCATTGCATTGCGTCTGGTTGGGGTGCAAAGGTAGGGAAAAAAGACAGTCGGCACACCTCGTGCAATCTGCACAGATGCGCCGACCATGTTATATGTTTCCAGCCGGTAGTCCCACCCTACTCGAACCTCACGTGCCCGAAAAAGTCCGGACGGTGGAAATCCGGGTGGTCGATGGTTATAGGATTCCACGAGAGGAAATGCGGGTCGGACAGTTCGTCACCGCATTTGTAGAAGTTCGCTGTCACTTCCAACCCGCCAAGTGACTTGATGCCGTGCTTGAACCAGAAGGATGACGGGACGACAAGGCTCAGTTCCCATTGCCCGACAGGCCGCTCGTCGAAAGTCAGGCGGCCAAGGGTCGCATAACGCTTGATCGCACCAAGCACTTCTGACGGTGCAGCCTCGCGTCCCTCACGTCCCTTGCCGCAGCAGAGCAGCACCGTGCCTATGCAATTGGTCTCAAGGTTGTAATAATAGCCATCATCAGACGGACACGAGAAGAACTCCACGCATGAATCCGTCCACACCCGGCCGAGATCGTCGCCGTAAGCGGCGCGGCTGGTCTTCTCATTGACCACATAGTGCAACAGGATGCAAGAACCCGTGTGCGCGATGCGGAATTTCACCTCGGGACGATAGGGGAATTCGCCCCAATTGACTGTGCCGATGGTCTCGGCTTGCACCCCTGCCTGGTCGAGAAGCCCCTTGACCTCCAGCGGGTCAGGCTCTGCATCCACCTGGATGCGCGGTGCGACGATGTGTTTCATATTAATAAAGGTATTATGGTCAGGCGTTCCGTCCGGCTACTTGAAGTCCTCGACAAACGCCTTCATTTCGGGATAGCGGCGGCGCACGCTCTCAAACAATTTGAATTGAGCCTTGGCACGCACGAGGTTGTGGTCATCGTACTGTGTCTTGAAATAGTTGTCGCCGTCAAGGTAATCGGCAAGGAACCGGACACCGGTCATGTAGGGGAACAACGCCGCAGCATAGTGCAGGTTGCCACGCTCCGTCTCGGTAAGGAACGAGGACGCAGACTCCAGGTAGCCCTTGGCAAAGGCGCGGAATATGTCCATGTCAAAGTCCACATTGTCGAGATCCGGGTCGTCCTCCATGCCTGTGTTAGCGGCGGTGCGCAGGAAGTCCCCGAAATCGGAAAAGACAAAACTGGGCATCACCGTGTCAAGGTCTATGACACAAAGCACGTTGCCGTCCTTGTCGAAAAGCATATTGTTCACCTTGGTGTCGCAATGGCAGATGCGCTTGGGCAGTTTGCCCTCGCGGTGCAGACGCTCGGCAAGGCACATCTCGTCGGCGAAAGCAAGGTAACGGTCCACCATCTCACGCGCCGCGTCAAGGCGTCCCACCTTGTCGGCATCAATGGCATCGCGCAGCTGCTTCAGACGGAACTCCATGTTGTGAAAGTCAGGTATCGTCTCGCCCAGCACCTCGTCGATGTCAGCAAGCATTGATTGGAAATCGCCAAACGCCTTTCCTGCGCAATAGGAGTATTCCGGATTGACACTTTCGTGAGTGTAGGAATCACTGATGAACACCATCACGCGCCAATAGTCCTTGTCGTCGAAGTAGTAAGTCTTGCCGCCGCAACGCGTGAATTGCAACACTTTGCGGTCGATATCCGCCTCGTTGCGCTCGATGAGCTTCTTCCTGATGTGGGCAGTCACCTTCTCGATGTTGTTTTGCAGCAGTTCCACGTCACGGAACACGTTGTGGTTTATGCGTTGCAGCACGTATGCGCGGCCGCGCCTGTCGGTGTCTACCTCGTAGGAGTCGTTTATCAATCCTGCGCCAAGGGGCTTGATGTCAACTATCTCGCCATCTATGTCAAAATGCGACACTATGTCTTTCAATCGATTATCCATTCCTCTTGTTTTAGTATATTGCCACAAAGGTAAAGATTTTGCAACACAAAGCCGGCCGGCACACCCCGTTTTTTATCAAACGGGCAAGCCTAAGACACCCTAAGCCGCATGGCGGAACGCCGGCAAGCAGACGCGCGGATACCGGCCACACGGTTTTGCCATATAGCAAAAAGAGGAAACAACGGGATGGGAAAACAAAAAAGCCAAGCCCTCGGACAAAGGGCTTGACTCGTCAGTTTGTTGCGGAGGCGCGACTCGAACGCACGACCTTTGGGTTATGAGCCCAACGAGCTACCAACTGCTCCACTCCGCGATTTGTTTCTGGGTGCAAAAGTAGATGTTTCCGCCCCGACTTCAAAACGACGCTGCATCAAATTAACATCATTTAACCTGCAACGCTTGTCATGGCAGGTTTGGAGCAAGTGCATTACAGATAGCGCAAGCCAGATGCAGCGAACAGGCGAAAAACATTGCATGGTAGCACTAAAAACATTGTATGCAAACACCAAAATCATTGTATGCTAAACAAAAAACATCGCATGATAGAAATCAGATCACGCGATGTTTTTTGTCTCCACAATCAATGTCACAAGCGCCACGGCCTTGGCAACCCGCCAGGACACACACCATCAGAGGAGGTCAATCACCCGCTCAAGGTGCACGGCATTTGACCCTTTGATGAGGATGGTGCGGTCAACGAGCGGGTTTGACTTCAGGTAATTGGCAAAAGCGACCACATTTGGGAAGCATTTGAAACTGTTGTCCGTCTCGGCAAACTGGGTGCCGATGAGGATTACGTCGGTGAATCCGTACTCGACAAGCATCTCAATCACCTTTTGGTGCTCTGCCGCGCTCTCCACGCCCAGCTCCCTCATGTCGCCGAGGATGAGTGTCTTGTTCTCGCCATTCAATTTTTTGAAGTTGGCGATAGCAGCCGACATGCTCGTGGGGTTGGCGTTGTAGGCGTCGATGATGAGCCTGTTGGCCGCAGTCTTGCGGAATTGCGAGCGGTTGTTGGAGGGGGAATAGCTCTCAAGTGCCATCTTTATGTGCTTGGCATCCACGCCGAAAAACCGCCCCACGGCGACTGCCGCCATGGCATTCTCAAAGTTGTAGGAGCCGATGAGCTTGGTCTTGACCTCGGTGTACTCGCCGTTTTTGCCCGCCTTCCAGCGGAACGAGAGGAATGGGTCGCACGACGTCACCGCGCCATTGACATAAAGACCGTCCGCCGTGCCGTATCTTATCTTCAACAAGCCATCTGCCATCTCGTCGATGCATTTGTTTTCGTTGTTGACAAACGCTGTGCCGTCCTCCTTGGTGCGGAGGTAGTCAAACAGTTCCCCTTTGGTGCGCTTGACTCCCTCGAATGAGCCGAAGCCTTCGAGGTGCGCTTTGCCGATGTTGGTCACAAGCCCGAAGTTTGGTTCAACAATGTCCGACAGCTTGGCTATCTCCCCGGGGTGGCTTGCCCCCATCTCTATGACGGCGAGGTTGTGCCTGTTGGTCATCTGCAACAGGGTCAACGGCACGCCGATGTGATTGTTGAGGTTGCCTTGGGTGTACAACACGTTGTGAACCTCGGAAAGCACCGTGGCGATGAGTTCCTTGGTCGTGGTCTTGCCATTCGTCCCGGTGATTGCCAGGATCTTTATCCCCAGCACCCGCCTGTGATGGTTGGCGAGCCTTTGCAGGGTGTCGAGGCAGTCATCGACCAGCACCATGCGCTTGTCCCCGGCATCATAGCAGTCGGGATTGTCGATGATGGCGTATGCGCTGCCGTTTGCCAAGGCTGCGGCCGCGAATGCGTTGCCGTCGAAGTTGTCACCCCGCAGGGCGACGAATATGGAGTTTTGAGAGCAATTCCTGCTGTCCGTCGTTATCCGGGGGCATTGCAGGAACAACTGGTAGAGGTCTGTGATTCCCATAAAACGCAATGTTTTGTTAGCATCATGCAAAGGTATGCATTATTTCAGTACTTTTGTTCGGTCATACACACCGCTAAATGAAGCAGACCACCGCAAGCATCAATATCTCAGGCACTCTCGTGCAACCCGTCAGACCTTTGGTGATGGGCATCCTCAACGTGACTCCGGACTCGTTTTACCCGGCCAGCAGGGTGCAAGGTGATGCCTCGATAGCAGCCAGGGCAAGACAAATCATCGACGAAGGCGGGAGCATCATCGACATTGGCGCTTACTCGTCACGCCCAGGGGCTGACGATGTGCCGCCTGACGAAGAGATGCGCCGCCTGTCACACGCCTTGGGGATTGTCAGACGTGAAGTGGGCGACGTTGTTTGTTCGATAGACACGTTCCGCGCCGACGTGGCCAAGATGTGCGTGGAGGAGTATGGTGTCACGATTGTCAACGACATTTCGGGCGGTGAGCTCGATGATGCGATGTTTGACACGGTGGCACGGCTCAAAGTCCCTTACGTGTTGATGCACATGAGGGGCACCCCAAAGGACATGCAGGATGCTCCCCACTACGATGACGTGCTTGGCGAAGTGATGCTCTATCTGTCCGAAAAGGTCGCGGCACTCAATGACAAAGGCGTGAGCGACATCATCATCGACCCCGGCTTCGGATTCGGCAAGACGCTTGATGACAACTACCGGCTCATGGCAAGCCTCGACTTGTTCAAGGAGTTGGAATGCCCGCTGCTCGTAGGTGTTTCGCGCAAGAGCATGGTGTGCAAGCTGTTGGGCATAACGCCGGACGACGCGCTGGGCGGCACTACGGTCCTCGACACTTTCGCCCTGATGAAAGGGGCCGACATATTGCGCGTCCACGACGTGAGGCAGGCCGTCGAGGCGGTCGAGATAACAAGCAAACTAAAGCAATTCGGATAAAATGCTACTGGACTTCGGAATAAAGGACTTGATAGACATACTCCTCGTGGCTTCCATCATGTACTACATCTACAAGATGATGAAATCCTCGGGGTCGATCAACCTGTTCACGGGCATAATCATATTCATTGTCATCTGGGTTGTCGTCTCACAAGTCCTCGAAATGAGGCTGCTCGGCTCAATACTTGACAAGGTGGTAGGTGTCGGAGCCATAGCCCTCATCGTGCTGTTCCAGGACGAGATCAAGCGTTTCTTGCTGACACTCGGCTCCCACGACAAGACAAGCCTGCTGTTCAAATGGCTCACCAAGAACAAAAAGTCGGACACCGACCACGAAGACATCATGCCTATCGTCATGGCGTGCATGAGCATGAGCAAGAAAAAAGTGGGAGCACTCATTGTCATCGAGCGGAGGACTTCACTCGACGAAATAGTCCGGACAGGGGAAACAATCGACGCAAACATCAACCAGAGGCTGATTGAAAACATTTTCTTCAAAAACAGTCCCCTGCATGACGGCGCGATGGTCATCAGCCACAAGCGCATCAAGGCGGCAGGGTGCATACTGCCGGTCTCACACAACCTTGACATCCCCAAAGACCTCGGCCTGCGGCACAGGGCTGCACTCGGGATGTCGCAGGAATCTGACGCCGACATCGTGATAGTTTCAGAAGAAACCGGCGGAATCTCCGTTGCACACAACGGGGAACTAAACATAAAAATAACGGCGGAGGAGCTTGAAAGGCTGCTCACCAAAGACTCTGAGCAGCAATGACCCCCAAGCCTGACAAGACGTTGGCAGGGCACTGCGCTGACGACCCCGCACACAAGAGGACAAGACCCAGCATCAAAGAGTGGGCCGAGGACGACCGTCCGAGGGAAAAGTTGCTTGAAAAAGGGCCGAAAGCCTTGAGCACGGCAGAACTGTTGGCGATACTAATCGGTTCTGGCTCAGCTGAAAAAAGCGCAGTGGAACTGATGCGGGACATCATGAGGAGCTGCGGCGACAGTCTGAAGACACTGGGACAGTACTCTTTCCAACAACTGTGCGCGTTCAAAGGGATAGGCCCGGCCAAAGCAGTCACCATCATGGCTGCCGTCGAGATAGGGATAAGACGGCTGGAAGAATTCAACAACGAGACAATCACAAAAGTAACTTCTTCAAAAGACATTTACCACATCATGCGTCCGGACATGATGGAGCTGCCGCACGAAGAATTCTGGTGCATCATGCTGAACAATGCCGGACGGGTAATCACCAAGGAACTCATCGGCCGGGGCGGCATCACACAGACGACAGTGGACGTACGTCTCATCATGAGGGCGGCACTCATGGCAAGGGCAAGCGCAATGATCGTCTGCCACAACCATCCATCTGGCAACATCACGCCGAGCAACGACGACATCCGCCTGACGACAAGCATTGCCGAAGCAGGGAAACTGCTCAACATAAGGCTGCTCGACCACGTGATTGTCGCATCAAACGGCTATTACAGCTTTGCCGACGAGGGCAGGCTTTGAACATCCGTGCACAGGCCACCAGGGCATTTGTCTTTTGGGATAATTATGCATTTGCAATGTGCCGCTTACAATAGCGGGTCGGGAGGGACTGCATTTTATGCAAATCAGACATTTGTGACTGGAGAGACTGGTGCCTGTTGCAGAAATCAGGCGGCAAACATTTGGTTTTAATGCATAAAAACATAACATTTGCCAAAAGCAACAGCATAAACATACCAAACATGAAGAACAAAAGCAGCCGCCTCAACGTCATCAAGATGCTCATCTCCAGCAGCGAGATAGGCAGCCAGGAGGAATTGCTTGGCATCCTCAGAGGCCATGGGTTCAATCTGACACAAGCCACCCTCTCACGTGACTTGAAACAACTCAAGGTGGCGAAAGCCGCCACCCCAAACGGGAGCTACATCTACGTGCTGCCCAACGACGCGATGTACCGCCGGGTAAGCCACGACATAGTCATCACTCCCAATATGCCAATAAACAACGGCTACAAATCCATTGACTTCTCAGGCAACATGGCTATAATCAAAACGAGGTCAGGGTACGCAGGCGGGATTTCCTACGAGATAGACAAAGCCAACTTTGATGAAATCCTCGGCACGATTGCAGGCGATGACACAATCCTCCTCGTGCTGCGCGAGGACACGAGCCGTCAAAAGTTGAAAGAACTTTTGATAAAGATAATCCCCAACCTCTAACGCCATGATCAAAGCTGGGATAACAGGCAACGACATTTATGCCGTAGGCGAACTGCTGCGTCTCTTGCTCTGCCACCCTGATGCCGAGATTGTTTTCGTCGACTCCGAAGAGCATGAAGGCAAGATGCTCACCGACGTTTTCCACGGCATGACAGGTGCAACAGGCATCAGGTTCTCAAATGGTTCTCCTCTTGACAGGGTGGACGTGATGTTTTGCTGCTACCAAGGCGACGGTTTCATGCGGAGATTCATGAGGGAGACCCCGATTCCGGAAAAGTTGAAGATAATCGATTTGTCCCATGACTTCCGACATGAAGACGATGATGGTGGGTTCGTTTACGGATTGCCAGAGTTGAACAGGCGGGCTACGTGCAAAGCAAAATACGTCTCCAACCCCGGTGACATCGCCACGGCGCTTGAGTTGGCCTTGTTGCCACTGGCCAAAAGCCTGCTGTTAAACAATGAGATCACTGCAACGGTCTTTGCTGGCACCTCATGCTTCAGGCATCTGCCCATGCAGCCAAGCATGATGTCGGTCACGTCACCGTTTGACCCTGGCGTGACAAGCGAAGTAAAAGTGACAATGGCAGCGGCTCAAAAGAGCTTTGACACCGACATTTTCGTGCTGCCCGTCGTGTCCCCGCTAAAAAGGGGAATCGTGGCAACCGTCTCAACCGACATCAATGTCAAGCTGGATGAACTTAAGGAACTGTA
Source organism: uncultured Bacteroidaceae bacterium (assembly GCA_944321635.1). Lineage (GTDB taxonomy): Bacteria > Bacteroidota > Bacteroidia > Bacteroidales > Bacteroidaceae > Avibacteroides. Next base: position 109,891 of record CALULY010000007.1, read on the forward strand.
CCGGCGTTACTACGAGGAAGATTCATTCACCCATCTCGTAGAAGACGCTTCACTGCAATATGTGACAGGCACTAACAACTGCCTCATCCGTCTTGATGCTCAAGGCGGAAAGTTGGCAATCACGACCTGCATAGACAACATGATGAAAGGCTGCGCGGGGCAGGCAGTCCACAACATGAACCTGATGTTCAATCTGGAAGAAACTACCGGGCTCAGGCAATCCGCCATCATGATGTAGCGAATCACAGGACACAGCCTGAGGGAAAGCCCCATGCCGTCTCAACAGAGCAGCTTGGGGCTTTTCCTGTATTTGAAATTAGCAGCGAGCAGCTTGGCAAACGGCGTGGGAAATGTCCTTGCCCGCGCCGGGCAACCTTTGACACAAGCGCAACATTTGATGCATTTGCTCTTGTCCGTCATCTGCTCTTCCCCCTTTTTGATCGCACCCGCAGGGCAAAGATCCACGCACTTGCCGCAATGCAGGCAGAGCGAAGCATCAGTCAATGGCGCGGGAGGCATAATGACTTTCCGCATGATCATCCTCATCACGCTGAATGTGAAGCGCGCCGTGGCAAAGAGCGGCTGACGGGGTTTCCTGATCTTCCTGACATCGACCAAGGATGATGCGGACAACGACGTCAAACGGGAAAGCTTTGAAGACACCTTCATCCCCAATGTCCCGGCAAGCCTCAAGTCATCGGCATCCGGTCTTCCAGCCGCTATGGGCGTTTGTTCCGAACTGTAAGAATGCTCGCCGATGAACGTGCCCGCTGCCACGACATTGAAACCATTGCCAGACAACAAATCAGACAACTCCACCAGCGCGTGTTCATACGCCCTGTTGCCATAGACGACAACCGCCACGGCAGGCGCGCCATCCGACCTAAGCCCCTGCAACCTCTCTACCGCGAGCTGTGGCAAATGACCTCCATAGACAGGCACTGCGACTATGGCAAGGCTGGCACTCCCGATATGCGCCTCAACAGAGTTGTGTGTCAGGTCAAATGTCAAGACATCAGTACACGCCACGCCGCTAGCCACTGCCTCTGCAACCTTTCTCGATGTCCCTGTGGGGGAGAAGTATGCTACTGCCAAATCATGTATTTCCATAATTATCCTGTTCTATCACATCACTTCGTCTAAACAAAATGAGCCAGGTCACGACGGCCTGGCTCATTGTATGCGGCTGTTAGGGTTTATTTGGCGAAACTTACCGCCCTTGTCTCCCTGATTACCGTGATCTTGACCTGACCGGGATAGGTCATTTCATCCTGGATTTTCTTGGCTATCTCCGCCGACAAGCTCTCAGTTTGCTTGTCGTCTATCTTGTCAGCACCAACGATGACCCGCAGTTCCCTGCCGGCCTGTATGGCGTAGGTCTTGTTGACACCCGGATAGGACAGAGCCAACTGCTCAAGGTCATTGAGACGTTTGATGTACGCCTCCACGATTTCCCTGCGCGCGCCAGGGCGGGCACCGGAGATTGCGTCGCACACTTGCACGATCGGGGCAAGGAGCGTATTCATTTCCACCTCATCATGGTGCGCGCCAATCGCGTTGCAGATGTCAGGTTTCTCCTTGTACTTCTCCGCAATCTTCATACCCAAGAGAGCATGAGGCAGTTCGGGTTCGTCGTCAGGCACTTTGCCTATGTCATGGAGCAAGCCGGCTCTTTTCGCTTTCTTGGGATTCAAGCCCAGTTCAGAAGCCATGACCGCACACAGATTGGCGGTCTCACGGGCGTGTTGCAAAAGGTTTTGCCCGTAGGAAGAACGGTACTTCATCTTGCCGATAATCCTGATAAGCTCCGGATGCAAACCATGTATCCCGAGGTCGATAGTAGTGCGTTTGCCAACTTCGATGATTTCTTCCTCAAGTTGCTTCCTGACTTTTGCAACGATTTCCTCGATGCGGGCCGGATGTATGCGCCCGTCAGACACCAATTGATGAAGTGCCAGGCGCGCGACTTCCCTCCTGACCGGGTCGAAGGCCGAGAGGACTATCGCCTCGGGTGTGTCGTCAACGATAATTTCGACGCCTGTCGCGGCTTCGAGCGCACGGATGTTGCGGCCTTCGCGTCCGATGATGCGACCTTTGATCTCGTCGCTGTCGATGTGGAAGACGGTGACAGAGTTCTCAATCGCCGTTTCCGTCGCCACGCGTTGTATGGACTGGATGACAATGCGTTTGGCCTCGCGTGTCGCGGTCAGCTTGGCATCATCCATGATGTCGTTTATGTAGGAGGCGGCTTGCGTCTTGGCTTCCTCTTTCAACGATTCCACGAGACGTTCCTTTGCATCTTCGGCGGACAAGCCTGAGATGGATTCGAGTTTTGCAATCTCCTGCTGCTGCAGTTTCGCCAACTCTTCTTGCCTCAGGTCAAGACCTCTCATCTGTGCTTCAAGGTTGGTGCGGAGGTCTTCGTTCTCTGCTTTGCGTTTCTGCAACTCTTCTTGTTTTTGCGTCAACGCCGCCTCTTTCTGTTTGATACGGTTCTCGGCTTGCTGGATCTTCTGATTTCTTGCAGTAACCTCCTTCTCCAGTTCCGCTTTCTTGTTAAGGAATTTCTCCTTTACTTCCAACAATTTGTTTTTCTTTATTACTTCCGCCTCGGCTTCAGCTTCTTTGATTAGGTTGTTACATTTGTTCTTCAACGCTGTTTTGTAGAAGATGTATGTCACAACGCCACCGATGATGAAACCCGCGACGGGTAATATGACCTGCATTGCATCCATAGTTTTGTTTGTTAATTATAAATAAAAAACGCACACCATCCCATTTGCATGGCATGACGTGCGTGAATAGTTCCTTGTCCCGACCCAAGTTTCCTCGGGCTTTTCACCTTGCCAACCTGTCCTCGATGAGTGCCGTGACGCGTCCCATCTCATCCACGAATGGCTTGGCCTCGTTCCTGTCGATCTGGCAAAACATATTGGCGGCGAAATGCACCAACGCCATGTAGTAATGCTCCTGTTCCGACAGTCCTTTGTATGCCTCCTTGTAATAGGCAAGAACGCTCGGGATCGCTTTTGCCGCTTGACGGTAGAAGTATTCGTCCTGCCTGTCAATCACGATCGAGGGCAATGCGCACCCGACAATGTTCAGGTTTATTTTCAACTTATCTTCATCCATACCTTTGTCATCAGCCACCTAACAAAGCTATGCACTTGTCTATTTCACGCACAATGCCTGACAACCGCCTCTTGGCATCCGACGGGCTTTCGCCTTCACCGGCAAGCGAGCGGGCGACACGCAGCTCGTCGCATCTGTTTTCCAACTCCTCGACTCGCGCGGAGAGGGCGACTATCTCGCGGTTTTTCTCACCCAGTTCAAGCCTTGCCTGCTCCTTGAAGAGTTCAAATTGGCACTTCAGTTCGTCATACTGCTTGACAAAATCATTAAGTCGCACCTTGAACGTCTCAAGGACAATCCTATCCTCGGCTGTCATGACTTGCAATGTTTCTACAAATATATGTTGATTATTCCGATTGCACAAAACTTTGCCGCTATTTGTTGCATTGCCGCCTTTGCGGGGGCGGCGCATAGCACCGGCAGGGGACGAAAAAAGCCCCGGTTGCACCGCATTTGGCGAACCGGGGTTTTGACCGTGATTCCGAAGCGATTCGAACGCTTGACCCACGCCTTAGAAGGGCGTTGCTCTATCCAGCTGAGCTACGGAACCATCCTTTAGACAAAAAGAGGATTACTCCTCTTCATCTTCAGAGCGGAAGACGGGACTCAAACCCGCGACCCTCAGCTTGGAAGGCTAATGCTCTATCGACTGAGCTACTTCCGCAAAATGTTTTGTGGGCAAAGATGGATTCGAACCACCGAAGTCGTAAGACAGCAGATTTACAGTCTGCCCCATTTGGCCACTCTGGAATTTGCCCTTTCCACCCCGACAAACGGAAACACCGCTCGTTAGGTGGTGCAAAGATAAGGCTATTTTTTCATCCTCCAAACAAAATCTACCATTTTTATTGCGCAGATGGCACATTCTGTCCCTTTGTTGCCCAGTGAGCCGCCGGCACGGGCTTGCGCTTGTCCCATGTCATTGGTCGTAAGCAACCCGTAGATGACCGGCACGTCACCGGCCGCATTGAGCTGCGCTATGCCCTGAGTCGTGCCTTGGCACACGTAGTCAAAATGCGGGGTGTCGCCTCGCACGACGCACCCGAGGGCTATCACAGCGTCAACATCGGCGTGCTTGATCATCTGATTAGCGCCAAAAGTCAACTCGAAACTGCCCGGGACATACATCACCTTGATGTTTTCATCCGTCACCCCGTTGTCCTTGAGCGCGCCGACCGCCCCGTCAAGCAGCTTGCCGGTGATGCCGCCATTCCACTCAGAGACGACGATGCCAAATCTCATGCCCCGCGCGCAAGGGACTTGCGAGGGGTCATAATCAGACAAATTGTGGAATCTTGTAGCCATAAACCTTATGCGTTCAAAAGGCAGACGGACCGCCATCAAGCCTTGAGGCTGCGGCGACCCGTCTGCGATGTTGTGTTGTCAAATCAAGTTGCCGATATCACTCCGCCACCCTCTCGATGTACTTGTCGATGTCGTTGGCGATGACGGGATTTGCGGCATATTTTTCCTTGACCTCCGTGTAGCACTTCAGAGCATCGGCCTTGCGTCCCAGTTTCTCATAGACGATGCCCGCCTGCCTCAGCCACACAGGGCTGAGCGAATTGGCGTCAGCCTTGCTTGCAGCATCAACGAGCAAACCTGCACCTTCCTCCAAGCTACCGAGGTTGACCTTGCAATTGCCAAGGGCTGCCATGACGGCTGCGGCGAGGTAGTCGTCAGTCGCCTCATAGTCCTGGAGATAGGCAACGGCCTCCTCGTACTTGCCGGTCTTTGCCAGCGAGATGCCCGCGTAGGCTTTTGCCAGATTGGCAGCATCCGTCCCGTCGTAGTCGGCAATGACACGCGCGAAACCGAAGTATGAAACCGAGTCACCGTTCAAGGCTGTCTCGTAGTCGCCTGCCATGAAGTAGCCCTGACCACGGAACAAAGCATCCGAAGCCCTCTCTTCACGCGGCGCGCTGTAATAGTTCTTGTAGAGCACCACGGCGATCACAACGACCACAACGGCTACTATTACGCCGATGATTGATTTCTTGTTTTTCTCGATGAATGTCTCCGAGCGGCTCAACATCTCCTCGGCATTCAAGCCTTGATTTGCATTCTTTTTTTGAGTTGCCATTGTTATATGTCAGTTTTCTTTGTTTATTCCAATGCGTAACACCCCGTGCATAAAGGGGTTGCAATCCATGTTGGCGACAAAAGTACTCTTTATTGTCTATTTATGAAACAATCGCAAAAGATTTTTTAACCGTGCCGTGAGCCGCACGACCTGATGCCAAGGCGCGTTCCACGGTCGCCGGGCGTCGCCCGTTTGGAGGCGATGCGGGTGCGCAAGGGATGGAATATGCCAGCCCGGTGCGGATAGTTTGTTTTTAGGCTAAAAATATATGTTTTCAAACTAAATCTACATATTTTCAAGCTAAAAATACATAAATTTAGGCTAAAAACAAACTTTTCCTCCCGAGCTGCCATCTTTGCCCCCAACGACGCGTGCAGGGACAAGGGGGATGGCTGCCGCACCGTGCGGCGAACGATGGGTTTTGTGCAGGAAATAAGCTAACTTTGCCCTTGCGATTGCCGCACGGCATCGCCTCCTGACGATGACGAGGAACGACAACATAGAGGAATACAAGGACTTTTGCGCGCGCGTGGCCGTGCCGTTGTTCGCGCAGCCCTACTGGCTCGACGCGGTTTGCCCTGGCGAATGGGATGTGATGTTCGCACGCAAGTCCGGCCGCGCCGTGGCCGCTATGCCGTGGCACTGTGTGCGGCGGCTGGGGCGGCGTTTCATGTTGCAGCCGCAATTGACCCAGTTCCTCGGGCCACAGGTCGATTTCAGGCTGACCAGCGAGTCGCACTACCGCAGACGCTCGTTGTTCCGCGAGTGCGCTACGGACATCATCAGGCAAATCGCCGCTGAGCGGTTTGCCTACGTCCAGATGGCGATGCACCACAGTTACACCGATTGGCTGCCTTTCCACTGGGCTGGCTACCGGGAGACGACACGCTACACCTACCTGCTCCCTGACATCTCGTCGCCGGATGAGGTGGTGCGGTCGTTCCATCCGTCCAAACGCGGGCATCTCAGGACGGCAGCGGCCGAGGGGCTGACGGCAGACAGCGCGATGTGCGGCGACGAGTTCCGCGACTTCCATTCCCGCTGCCTTGCCGCCAAGGGCGAAAGGCCGAGCTACACCGAGGCTGTATTTGACCGCCTGGTCTCGACGATGGCCGGGCGGGGACAATGCGCGTTTATCGCCGTGAGGGGACGCGATGGAGGTTTGCAGTCGGCAGTGTTTGTGGTGTGGGACGCGACGACAGCCTACCAGCTGATGAGCTGCACGGACGTGCGCAATGCCTCGGCGGGGGCATCGACTTTCGCCGTGGAACAAGCCATACGATTCTGCTCGGGGAGGGTTAAAGCCTACGACTTCGAGGGGAGCATGATGCGCGACGTCGAGTTTTCCTACTCCAAGTACGGCACAGTGCAGCGGCCATACATCTACCTGGAACGCTACTCCTCACTCGCCGTGGAACTTGCCCTGAGGCTCGCGGGCAAGACACGGTGAGCCTGGGCCACGACACTATGCGCTGGCGGCGTGCGGCGCGGACAATGATGAAAAATCATGCGGATTGTTTGGCTGCTACGAAAAAAGCATTACCTTTGCACCACCTTTCAGAGGAGAGGATGCAACAGACATAATTGCAAGGAGAGATGGTAGAGTGGTCGATTACAACGGTCTTGAAAACCGTCGTACCGAGAGGTACCGGGGGTTCGAATCCCTCTCTCTCCGCAAAACAGACCGGCCAAGCGCGCTTCGCAACGAGCGATAGGCGCGTTTCTTTTTAGGAGAGATGCCGGAGTGGTCGATCGGGCCGCACTCGAAATGCGGTGAACGGGCAACTGTTCCCAGGGTTCGAATCCCTGTCTCTCCGCAATAAGCCTTGAAAATCAAGGATTTGCGAAACTTGTACACGAAAATGTACACGAAACGCCCCAAATATCAATGCTTGGGGCGTTTTTTTGTGCTTGAAAGTCGTGTACACCCATGTACACGATTGTACACGAAAAAGCCCCGACACAAAGCCGGGGCGCATTGTTCCCCAATGCAACTTTGGGGCTTCGCAACAATGTGGTGCAAAGGTAGTGAAGATTTCACAGAATCTTTCTTATCCCTGCAAGAATCTTCTTTATCCAATTGATTATTGGCGTTCTTTTCAAGTAAAGCAAGACCGCAACGGCAATCAACGATATGTAAAAGATGTATCGCCATCGGTACGGGTCGGGGGTTGGTTCTTGGCTTTGCTGAACATTCGTTTCGTTTCTTCCTACATTGGCGGCACTTTCGGTTTCCTTGCTTTCGCTCGATTCCTCGCTTTCGCCTTTTTCTTCAACATCGGATTCAATGACCGTTTGTTTGATGGACTTAACCGCACCTTTGATGTTCCCGACATTATGCAAATCCGCATTTGCCGGATATGATTGCGGCATCGCCCTTGAAGATGTATCATCATGCTTGCCACTATCAACCGACACGACATTATTTATATTGTCGGGCATGGGTGGATAAAAATCTATCTCCGTAATGGTTATTTTACCATGTTGGGTTCGGGTCGTATCAACGAACTTGTCCGTCTTGGCATTCGCTTCTTTCGCTATTGCCGTACTATCAATTCGGACTTCCTGTTTGGTCTGCTGGACTTTCCTTGCAGTACCACAAGATGCAAGCAATACAAGCCCCAAGACCGGGGCAACAATCTTTTTCATGTCATATCGTTTTAATGTCATTTAATCGGTTAAGCCATCCTTTCAAAAACCTTTTGTTGGTGTACTTCATCAATTCGGATTCCGTTGCCTTTCGACCAATCTTCTTTTCATACTTCTTAATGCTCGATTCTGTTATGTCGTTGAAAAACTTAACACGGGCTTTGAAGATTGCATCAAAGAGTTGGTCAGGGTCGGCAAAGTTCACCGCCGATAAAGTCTTGTCGCCGACAATGCCATCATCAACGACCCCAAGTAATCTTTGAGGAATGACAATGCCGTGCTTTCCCGACCCCCATACCCAATCAACAAGGATGTTGGCGACCTTTTGCGATTGGATTTGGTCGGCTTTCCATCTATCCCAAAAATGGGGCTTCAACACCCGGTCACGGACATCATCAACCGAAAGCAATTTCAGGTCTTTAACGTCAATATCCCCGTCACCGTCCTTGTCATAACCCACATTGCGCCATGTGGCGATTGTCACACCTTTATTTGTTGCGCCCCCGGCATCCGCCGGGTCGTTTACAAAACCACCTTCCCATTTCAATATGAAAGGCAGTAACTTATTTACATCTGCCATAATTACATCTGTTAAACGGTTTCTTCCTTTTCTAAATCTCCATTGGAATTTTGCATATCTTCTTCCGTTATGATTGCATCAGGATGGTCTTTTGTATAGTTGCCACGCAACAAATTGACAAGACGACACTTGACACCATTGTTCAATCTTTGTAAACATTTATCATCCGGCTGCAAACAAACGTGCTTTTCTGCTTCTTTAAGTTGCAAGCGCAATTCATTATTTTCACGGATAAGGTCAAGACGTTCATTTTCAAGGCTATGTAATTTTTCATACAATTCATCGACCTTTTTTTTCAGGACATCGACTTCACCCTGCACGCGCTTGTAATCTTCAAGTAGGGCATTGCGCTGGACTTCAAAAGCATTCGCTTCTGCAATAGTCTTGTTGCTTTTTCTGTTTATAAGATATTTGACAGCTTCCCAACCTCCCAATGTTCCTATAATGGAACCGATTGTAACCAATATCTCGTTCATAACTATCAAGTAAATTGAAAACATTTACCAACTTTGACAATAGTAGTGTCAATTGGGTACAAACGAATTGGCGACAATCCCTTTTCCGCACGGCTTGCATTCATTGACGGCAAATTGGTTTCGGCTTTCTGAATAGCCCCAATAAGTATGTCAGACCCGGTAAAACAAGACCGTCTTTCCCCGGCGGGCGTGCCGTCGGGATTCTTCGTATAAAAGTCACCGTCCTTGTCTGCTTCCTCATTGAATGTGGCAAGGACAACTTGCATTTGCATTCTCAACCCGGATGAATTTTTGCCCGGAAACTTCGTTGGTTGGATAATGACCTTTTCAATCAGAATCCGGCGACCGAACAAATCTTCCATGTCAATGCCCTTGCCAATGACAACATCCGATTCAACGCTAAGTTCACAAAACTTTGCCATCGTCTTTTAATGTTTAGTTCGACAAATCTTCTACCAAGACCGCATCCAAATCTTCCGTAAACTGCAAATACTCCTTGTATTCCTCAACCGCGCTTTCGTTCACGGCAACGCCAAGAACGTGTTTGTTGTAGGAATTAACAAGGTCAAATTCTGCCGTTTCGTCAATGACTGAACGGATTACGACCCTTTTAACATTCTCTTTCGTGGCTTTGTTGTAGCCGCGCACCTCATAGCACTTCCACCCGATTTGGGTTTCTTCTTCTTGACCCTCTGGAATGCCCATTTCGGGTTCTATATTCAGGCGGTAAAGCCAAGAACCGTCATTGTCATACTCCAAGACGGCGGGTTTTCCGTGCGCCATGTCATAGTGCGCATTAGGCACGATTAAATTTAATTTCATACGGAAATGTTTTTGAAAGTTTGTTCATTAAATTGAGCGAATCACAATACTTGCACCATCCCCACCAACTGCATATTTGTTGCTTGTAATCCTCTTTGCTTGGAACAATCTTGCGCTTGTTCAATTTTGCCACCCGGCGGCAAAGTTTCTGCTTGATGGATTTCCGCAACAATGTATGCGTATGGTAAAAGACATACCCCAAGAAGTCGATTCCCCTTGAATCAACGGGAAAGACTTGGTAATTGCGTTTTACACGCAACTTCAACCCTTTCAGGTAAGCCCGGATTTCGTGTAACAATTCATGCAATACTTCCTTGTTGGGTGCAAGAATGACTATATCATCGGCATACCGCCAATAATACTTCACACGCTTGGTTTCTTTCAACCAATGGTCAAAATAAGCCAAGACAAGGTTTGCAAAATACTGACTTAAATAATTGCCTATTGGCACACCCTTTTCATCATTGACCGAATCAATGATTTCGTCAAGCAATGCCAATAGGCGACTATCTTTTATTTTTCGCCTGACAATGCTTTTCAAGACATCATGGTGAATTGATGGATAAAACTTCTTTATGTCAATTTTCAGGCAATAGCGTGTTCCGTCCGGGTCTTGCTTCAACGCCTGTTTGACATCCTTTGCACATTTATGGATTCCCCGGTTCTTGATGCAAGAATACGTGTTCTTGTTGAAGATGGAAACCCATATCGGTTCAAGGACATTCATAATGGCATGGTGCAAGATACGGTCGGGATAATAGGGCAAACGGTAAATCTGCCTTTCTTTCGGCTCGTATATGGTGAAGATATGATATTGGGATGTTCTGAACGTTCCGTTTTTCAAACTCTCATGGAAGGCAAGGATATTGGCATCACGGTTCTTGTCGTGCATCTGCACGCCATAAGACCGCAACTTGCCTTTTCTTGCCTTTTGGTCGGCAAGCTGCAAGTTTTCAATGCTGATTACCCGGTCAAACAAGTTGCCAATTCTTTTCATTGCCTTTCACTTCAAGTTTGCTTGTATATTAGGATTCTTCGGGTTGCCCCTACCAAAACCGTTTTACCTAATTTGTTTTTTGCCGTTGGGCTTTTGCCCAACTCATGCAACCCCGGTCGGGCTGCTTTTGTGGCAAGGTTTCCGATATGCAACTATATTTTTACAAGCATAGCTGAGAACCGATATTCGCATTCGTATTCGTAGCCGTGTTATTCGTATTCGCATACACGAACCCTGCATTCGCACCATTATTCGCATTACCGCTGAACAAAACGCCACGACATCGGACAACCTTTGTTTTATTTTTCATCCAAATTCCAAAATCATATTTGCCACTCGATTTGACGATTTAAGCCGCTTCGATTTGCGGGTAAAAGCAAAGCCGAGAACCGACAGCCGCAGCCGTATACGTAGCCGCGTAAAACGTAGTCGCATACACGAACCCCGCACCCGCACCATTAAGCGCAGTACCGCCGAACAAAACGCCACGTTCTGATACACCGCTTGCCGGAATGTTGGTATAGAAGTAATCGCAAAAGTAAGTTGTCGAACCCGCACCGACTTCAAGCGGCATGATTTCGCCATCCTCACCAAGTATCATCTTCTTTACATAACCCTCTTTCCGGGGCAAGTTGCCGCGCAACTCATAGTTCAACGTGCCGGAACTTGTGAATGCCGCCGGGTCGTCACAAACGTAAAATTCAGAAAGTCCGCCGTCCGCTTCACTCTGAATAAGACATTTGCAACCATCCGTCCACTTCCATATATGCCCGAAAGGATTTTCAACACCGCGATAAGACGGTACTTGCACGACCTTACGTGTAATGGGCGTGAAATGGGTTGTGTCGGTTAATGCCGTTCCTGCTGTTGCATCTGCTTTGCAAGTGTATAGCAATTCACCTTGTGACACGTATTGCCCGGCGGTGTATGCGGTCGCGGCACTATATTCACCCTTGTAGTTGGCTTCACCGTTTGCATCATATTCAAATGGCATGGTAAATTCAACATACCCGGATTTGTTGCCAAGGCTGTTTGTTACACCACAAGGCACAAAAGGATAATTGCCATTGAAGTTTGACCACCTCGTCCAATCCAAGGTTGTCACACCCGAACCCAAGCCGCCTTGGTGATAACCATCGTCCGTCAATTCGGCATTGAATGCCTCTTGCGAATTGAATGTGCAATACTCAACGGCAAAGAGCCACCACAACTTTTTGTGTGTCTGATACAAGTTGCAATTCCATTCCGTTGAACCGTGCTTTCTTGCATACGTGCGGAAATTGGTCAATGAAATAACCGTTGCGGGCATTCCAAGCTGTGAACGATAAGTGCCGTCACGGTCGGCATTGTTGTTGCCGCCCCTGTAATCCGTGCTTTTGTTCACGACCGCGCATAATGTTTGGGTTGAACGCTGGACGGTCGCTTCAACCGCCGAAACATAGTCTTTGCGCCAAAGTTTGAAGCCGGGTAAAGGTTCAGTGGACTGCAAATGGCGGCTTTTATCGCCGTCAGTTTCAAAACGCACATACATATCGGGCAATTCATCCATGTATTGCCCATCAGCCCCTGTAAGGTTTGCAACCGCCCCTGTGTCGCGCTTTGTCGAATCATTGGCGTGCAAGTAATAGTTCACTTCGCCATTGTCTTTCAGGATGCAACGCCGGATAAGGCTTTGCAACGGCAATTCCTTGTGAAGTTCCATCTTGCCGACCCTTGTCGGGTGCGGGTTTGACACCGTGGCATCCCATTCAATGCCATAATAATAATCATAAGCGAATGTCGGCTTTGTGTTGCCGACCCCAATAATCAATCCCATATCAATAGCCCCATTTTAAGTTAGTACCTGACAATGAAGTTTGCTTCACCGTCTTTACAATTTCAGGATTCCAACCGCAATCAAATTGCGTTTCGATAAATTCCCCGTCATTCATTCCGGCAAGCTGCACCGATAATTTCACGGGTTGCGTGCCGTCATTCTTGACGTTGAAGCATTGACCGTCCGGCAAGCTGAAATCAGCATTGTTAAGATTGTCGATCGCTCCCATCTTTCCGATTTGTGCGGACACCGTTTCGCCGCTCCTTGTTTCACTCATAATCAAAAAGTTTTGTTTGCAAATTTAACTTGTTATTGTTTTACTATAAAACATTGTGGATAACACAAGCACAACTTCTTACCCGGTAAAGTCTGTTGTGTTCACAATCATAAATGAAAATGCCGAATCATTGGCACTCGAATCGTCACCCGTATAAACGTCAAAATAAGACGCATTCTTGGCATAAACGCCCGCATATCTGCCGACCGAACCTTGGCTTGTCGCATCACAAGTAAGGAATACCAAGTAATTGTTCACGCTTGAAAAGCCCGGATTTATCCGAATCCTGTAATGCCCTGTGCCAATCCTCGAAGTCGTGACCGTTGCCGTGTCATAGCGGTGCAACTTAATCAATCCGCCCGATTGATTGACCATCCCCATATAAGACACCTTAAATGGCAATCCACGCATATTGGTTGCCTTTGTGTAAAAACGGCGCAAAATAATCCACCCATAAAATTTGGAATCATCCCCAAGTCCTATCATTTCGACCGCTTCATAAGGCAAAATTGTTAATGTGTTGTACGTTCTGCCATTCTCATAAAAATACTTTCCGCTTGGTGCTCTATTGCTTACGATTTGCCCAACGGGTGTTTGCCCATTGAAGTAATCATTCATAATGATTGCACGGAAACCGCTATATTCCATAGTGAACGGTATTTGGAATGCCGTATTCCAATCGCTGCTTGTTCCCGTAATGACAACATTATTGTTGTTTTGCAATCCCAATGTGGACACTATTATGCCGCCGCCCTCTGACCCGCCAAGTTTGAAATAACCGTTCTTGAAAGCATTGGCAATGCTTCCGTTGATAACCACGTTATCCAAATCGGCGTTGTTTATTGTGCCTTTGTTAATGTATGCTTCACCTTTGACGGTCGCTTTTTCCATCACAACCGACCCATCTTGCATAACCCGATACGGGGCATAAGACCGATTTTCAAATGATGTTCCAGCCCAAAAGCGCACGGAACTTGCCGCCGTTCCTTGCCCTGTCATACCCGCAAGAATCGTTGATGTGCTTCCGGCGACTTGAATTGTGCCGGACGTTACCAAACCGCCATCAATGACCGTTTTTGTATTGTCATAAGATACCGCCTTGACCCAATCCGTTGCAATGTAAGAACCGCTTGTTCGCTTGACTGCACACCGCTTCAAATCCGTTCCATTGACCCACAAATCACCAATATCATAAGGTGGATAAGGGGTTGAAACGAACACACGCCGTTTGCCGTCTGCCGTGTCTTGGGCTTTGCTTGCCGTATTGTAGGCATCAATGGCGGTCTTATCGACAATATCCACCCAAGTATATGAACTTGAATATCGCTTCAATTTCTGTGTACTTGAATTGTACCACATATCCCCAACGTGCTTTGCCCTGACTGCCACCGCCCATCCATTTGCCGGGTCGGTTGTCTGAAACCACGTTTCAATCTTGCCGTCAATCTGTGTGGTCAGGTCTGCAATATCATCCGAATATGTGCCATTGATAAAGTTGTTCAATGCCGTGTTATCGGTGTATTTGCTTGCCTTTTGCCAATCACTTGACGAATAACTGCCGGACAACCTTGTTCTAATGCAACGCATAATATCCCCGGTTGTGCCTTGAACCCACAAATCGCCGACTTCATAAGGGGTGTAAGGTGTTGCCGTAAATATGCGGTTCTTTTCCTTTGCAAGCGAAAGCGCATCATTTGCAAGTGCAATCGCCTGTGCCACTTCCGCATCCGA
>CALULY010000008.1 GCA_944321635.1 uncultured Bacteroidaceae bacterium
CGCAAGCGGGAGAGCAGGGCGCTGCCGCCTTCGAGGGGGCACCCACCGACAGACAGGTGGGTGCCCCCTCTTTTTTTACCTGCTTGCCTTGGGATTGTGATAATTGGGATAACTGGCCTAATTGGACAGATATATTTGCTATCTTTACAATCCGAGTAAGGTGTCTGATTGACTAATCATTTTGCCTATGTGTCTGTTTGTACTGATTGCCTTGTTTTGCATATTTTGTTTTGTAGTGGGGTGGACGACCTTGGGTTGGGTCATCGTTGGCATATTTGTAGGAGTCCAGATCGTAGTGCTGCTTTTGTCTGCTTTTTTGGACAAAGATGTACAGCAGAAGGTGGATGAAAAGCAACACCAGGCAGAAGTCGAGCGTGAGACAGAGGGGCGCAGGCAAGCATATCGTGAGCGGAGAAGTAGGCTCTTTAAGCGTTATGGCGAGCCGGACAACATCATAATTTTGGGAGCGTATGATCTCTCCAAGGACATTTTTGTTTTCGGTAAGACGGGCAGGATTTGGCTTTTGGGCAGGGATTTGCCCATGACGGATATACTGGGGTGTTCTGTCGTTGATGAACAGGCCATTGAGGTTGATGATGCTGCCAAAATCACCTCCGGCTGCAACGTAATAGTCAATATCGACAGCCTGTCCGTTCCTGCTGTTAGCATCCATCTGGACGGCGACCGGGAGACTGCCAATGAAATCGTGGGGCTGATGAATGCCATCACCAGCGGGAATAAGTCATAACAGTGCATCCTCACAAGACACAAAGGTCTTGTGAGGATGCACTTGCTTGTTGTCAGCCTCGTTGTTACCGGATCCTGAATCTGATAGGCAATGTGTAGTAAACTGGGACTGCACGTCCGTTTTGTCGGCCTGGAGTCCATCGGGGCAGTGAGCGCACGAGCCTGACAGCTTCCTTGTCACAATCTGGGTCAAGCGAGCGGGTAACTTTGACATCTCCGACAGTTCCGTCAGCCTTTACGACAAACTGGATGACAACCATGCCTTCTATGCTATTTTTCTTGGCAATTTCCGGGTACTTGAGCTTATTGGAAATGTAATCTAGCAAAGCTTGCTGACCACCCCGGAACTCAGGCATCTGTTCTACATGGACATAAGGTTTCTCTTCTTTATCTGGTTGGCATTCTTCTTCACCAAGGCAGCATTCTTGCTGTGATGTCTGGGCCTGCCCGTTGTAGTTTGAGGTGTTGTACGTCTTGAGTTCTTGAGCTGAGGTGCATAGAGCCGGAATCAATAGCGCAGCTGCTAGGATGAGATGTTTCATGATGTTTGTTTATGGTTTTATGCAAAAAAACGCTTTTTCCGCTATATCCCAAATATTCAAACGAATAATTACAATAAAACTATCCATTTTGCTGTTGGACTCTACACCGCTTTGGTGTGGTGGTCTCGCTGCTGTTTTTAGCGCATGGAGTGTGACTGCGGTGTGTTTTTTCGTACATTTGCCCTTTACGTGTAACTAACCATAAAAACGGATTTGGAATGAAGACCAGATTACTGACATCGTTGGCTTGCCTCTTGGCAGCAGGCATGGGCTTGCAGGCTCAGGAGGTTGGCGTTGACGAGGCTCTTGAGATTGCCCGTGACTTCACTCAGAGGGCTGTTGCCGGCAGGATGATGCGCGCCCCGCAGGCCGGGGTGGAACTGAGCCTGGCGCACACGGCGCAGGGGACGGACGGACGCAACTGCTACTATGTGTTCAACCGTGGCGCGGCGGACGGCTATGTCGTCGTGGCTGCGGATGAAAGGGCGCGCGATGTGCTTGGCTATGCCGACAGCGGCACTTTCGACTTTGACAATATGCCAACCAACATGAAATGGTGGCTGAGTGAATATGAACGAGAGATCGAGGCTCTGCCCGAGGGTGCAGCAGGTAGTGGCGCAGGCGAGGTTCGTGCGGCACCTGCCGCTGAGGTCGCTCCGTTGCTTGGCAACCTGGCATGGGATCAGAGCGAACCATATAACAATCTGTGCCCGATGTATGTTTACGACACAGCTAAACGTTGTGCGACTGGATGTGTGGCGACGGCAATGGCCCAGGTGATGTACTACCACAAGTGGCCTGCTGTCGGCATGGGGGCGCACTCCTATGTGTGCCAAGTCAACGGCAGGAGTGAGACGCTCTCTGCGGATTTTAGCAGTACGGCGTATGACTGGGACGCTATGCAGACTGCCTACGATGGTGATGAGACAGATGAGCAGGAATTGGCGGTGGCGACGCTGATGTACCATTGCGGCGTGGCGTTGGAAATGAATTACGGCTTGGAGAGTGGTGCGCAGTCAGTGGCCATACCCAGGAGTCTTTATGATTACTTCGGCTATGACGCAGGTATGAGGTACAGGTTGCGCGACTACTACACCTCGGCCGAGTGGGAGCAGATGATACGTAATGAGCTTGACAATGGCCGCCCATTGGAGTACACGGGCTACTCGACGACGGCAGGTCACTCTTTCGTGTGCGACGGCTACGACAGTGAGGGTTACTTCCACTTCAATTGGGGCTGGGGAGGACTTTCCAACGGCTATTTCCGTCTCTCCGCGCTTGAGCCTGGCTCGCTTGGCACTGGTGGCGGCACTGGCGCTTACAATTTTGACCAATCAATCAACATAGGCATACAACCAGATGCCGGTTCTCCGCTTGTGCAAGACATCGAGTCGTTGGTTGCCGACACGTCGATGGTCTTTAACAAAACATCGATAGTGCCTGGTGAGTATGTCACGATAGAGTTGCGTCGTATGTACAACAAGGGATGGAGCCCGCTAGACGTGATTCCCGGCTTTGTCATCTACAATGAGGCTGATGAGTTGGTGCGTGCGTTGCCTTTGTTCGGAGAGCCTATACGGCTTGAGCCCAATTATGGGTATAAGTCATATCCAATCGAGATTAATAGCGACTACATCGACCTACCGGACGGCAATTACAAGATGTACCTTTGCGGACAGCTGGCCGGCAGTGATGAGTGGGTGAAGCTCCGTATAAACAAGAACTACGCGCAGTATGCCAACGTCACTGTTGATGGCGGCATCATCACGTTCTCGCTTGAGGAAGAGAGCACACCTGACTTGTGGGCGACGTCCATCGAGGCTGCCACTAAGGTCTATTCCGGAAAGGCAGCGCAGTTCACAGCCACCTTGTCCAATGACGGAGGTGAGTACCTCGGTGGCATCTATTTCGCATTGATTGATGGCGACTACAAAGTTTACCATGCGAACATTTATAATGTTAATATCCCTGCTGGTGGCGAGGTCAATATGACATTCACCGAGAAGATTGCTGCTGCTCCTGGCAACTATTACATGGTCGTGTTGGATCTTGATGGCCATGTGAAAAGCGACCTTGTGCCAGTCGAAGTCTTGCAAGACACAGGCGTTGAGTCCATGCTTACGACGACCGCACCGTTGTCCTTGGCTGGCGGCAGTGAGGATGTGCCTTGGGACGACATCAGGCTGACGGTCAATCTGAGGAACGACGGCGGATATTATGCTAACAATGTCACTGGATATATCTTCGATGCCGAGAGCCCGACCTCCGTAGGGATGCTCAATCCTGAGTTTGTCTGCATCGACATGGGCGAGAGTGTTGTCGTTGAGATATATGGCGAGTTTCCCACGGGCACAGTCGGTGAGGAGTACACGTTGCAGGTCTTTGGAGTGAGGGATGGCAGTTACTATTTCATAACTCCTTACGAGAACAGCACCATCCGTTTCACCCTTGGCGAGGCTCATCGTGGAACTACCGTAGGACTTGACGAGGAGACGGTGCGTGCAACAGTCTATCCTAATCCGGCCACCGATGTCGTGACTGTTGACAGTGCAGAGGCGTTGCAGTCTGTCAAGGTCTATTCGCTTGGCGGCTCGCTTGTCATTGATGTACCGTGCGCGGGAGAATTGAGCCGTGACATCGACGTGTCCGAACTCAGAGCCGGTGCTTACTTGTTGCAGATGACCACCGACAGTGGCAGCAATGTCGTCAAGTTGATGAAAAGATGAGAACCATCACAGTCATGGCTAAAGTGTTAAGGAACACAATGTCTGCCGTGCTTGTCTCGGCATTCGTCATCTTGCCGCTTTCTTGTTCATCGGGTAGGCAAGTGGTGGACGAGGCAGGCGGCGGCAGCCCGCGGCCTGTCCCAATGCAGGACGAGGAACGGATGGTTGTGTCGGCGTTGCCCCGGGCGGTGATTTATAAGACGACGGGCGACTACTATGACAATGTGCCGGTAGGCATGGATGCGACGGGGACACGTGTGGTGTCCTATCCAGCCCCGTCTGATTTGATTGTCGGCGGGCAGCTGGCCAAACCTGTGAGGCTCAAGGACGGCTATCTGCTCGACAGGCGCGGCGTGACGGAGCGCACTGCATTCCTCGATTACACCTACGAGGACTATGCTGCGTTGCCGGCTGCTCCGTCACCTCATGAGCTGGAGCGGCACATCGTGGCCAGGCATCCGTTCACTGAGATGTACTATGTCGAGCATCGAGGCTACGGTGACATTGACTACTACAATGCTTTTGTCGATGCAGGCTTCGATGGTTGTGAACGTGCGAGCCTTCAACCAGCTTTGCCTAAGGTTAAGATAAAGGTGGGTGAGTGAGATGCTTGGTGCCTGAGAAGCATCAGCCTAAATGAACATAGGCGGTGGGTAAAGTCCTCACCGCCTATGCTTTTTTATATGTATTCTATATCGTTAGTTTGCCTTGGACGCAATACTTGTGATATTCACTCCTTGGTCTGTATCGGTATCTCTCGCTTTATGCCCTGCTCAAGTGAGATGAATGTCTCGGTGGCGTTAACGCCGTCGATTTCCTGTATCTTGGAGTTGAGCAGCTGCATGAGGTCCTCGTTGTCGCGGGCGTATATCTTGGCGAGCATGGTGTAGGGACCTGTTGTGAAGTGGCATTCGACGACTTCCGGGATGCCTTTGAGCTGGTCGAGCACGCGTTTGTACATAGAGCCACGTTCAAGTTTGATGCCGACATAGGTGCAGGTCGAGTAGCCAAGAGCCTTGGGGTTGACGTGGTAGCCAGAGCCGGCGATGACACCGAGGTCGATGAGCCGTTGCACGCGTTGGTGGATGGCAGCGCGTGAGACGTTGCACTCGGCAGCCACGTCCTTGAAAGGGATGCGGGCGTTGTGCGAGATTATTTCGAGTATCCGTTTGTCCAGTTCGTCAATCTTTTCCATATCGTGGGCTGTTATGTTTTCCATGCTTTGTTTGCCCAAATATAGGGACAAAAAAGACAAAGTGTCATCGATAAGTGGAATATTTTTTGTTTTCTCGTCGTTTTTGCTTGCCAAACGGGTGTTTTTCGGGCATTTTGTTATCCATCTGCGGCGGACACGTCGGTGAGTATCATCACCAGGGTGCGATGTTTTGGCGTGTTGGGCGGTATGTTTTTTGTCCTTTGGGTTTGATGCAAAAAGGCGCGTGGGGGAGTGTTTTCCCCACGCGCCTTTGGCGTGTTGTTCCGCAGCGTCTTGATTATCTCTTCACGACACGGAGAACTGTCGCGTTGTCGTGGCTAAGTACACGTGCGAGGTAGAGGCCTGATGGCAGTTCGCCGACGTTGAGCGTCACCTGCGTGCCGCAGCCTTCTTGTGTGAGGACAAGCGCGCCAGTGGTGTCATAGAGTTGCACCACATCGATCTCTTCGCTTCCCTCGACGGTCACAAGGTCATCTGCCGGGCTGGGATAGATGCGCAATGCACCGTCACCTGCCGTTTCGTCGATGCTTGTGAATGCCTCGACTGTGAGTTGGTAGTTGCCACTGATTGTGATGTAGCCGCTGCCGTTGTCGTAGGCTACTTGTGCCGTGTGCGTGCCAGGATCGAGCATCATTTCGCCGGACACTGTGACATAGACTGTCTCACCTGCACCAATCACGGCATAGCCAAAGGCCGCACCGTCGAGATTGTCTGTTGACCTGACGCGGATATTGCCAGCGAAGAAGCCGCCATCGTTTTTCAGGCGCACGCTGAACTCTGACTTGTAGCCCATGCCTGACTTGGTGCTGATGTTCATCGACCCGTCTTCGAGCGGTTGGATTGAGAACGACGGGTTGCCGTCGCTCTCGGCAATCTCTATCTCTACTGGCTCGACACCAGGCACAGTGGCAAGTTGTGGAGCCTCGACGTTGCCGGCCGAGTCATACATCGGGTAGACGAGGTAAGTGCCGGCAGGTACTGTGATGCGCCCACTTACAGTTACAGTGTTTTCGTCTCCATTGTTGATGTATTGCACCATCTCAAGGTTGTTTTGTTGCTGGCCATTGTCCTTGCCTTTGATCAGGACGCCAAGCATTGAGTAGTAGGACTCACCGTTGTTGCCGAATGTGACGGAGAATTGTGCGTTTTTGCCCGTCATCACCTGCTCAGGCACGGTCACTTGCGATGCAGTGATGTCGGCCCTGCCGAGGTAACTCATTGTGGCTTTGCCGTAGGCTACGTTGACTACCAACTGTGATGGTGTTGATGCGTACCAACCGCGCATGATGTTCCAGTCCTCGTCTTGGTACTGTGTTTCCTTGTAGCCCAACACAAGGCGGTAAGTGCCTTCTTTGACGTTTGTGGGAATTTTGGTTGACATGGATTGGCGGTCGTTGTAGAACCCGCCCTTAAGATTAGCTACAAGTATCTTGGACAATTCCTCTACTACGTTGCCGCTTTCGTCAAGCAGCAATGCGCTGATGAATCCTTGGAATGGGAACGCACCAGATGTCATCACACCGAATGTGAGGCTGAACGACTGTCCAAGTTCGACCGACGTGGCGCTGGGTGTAACGCCTTTTGTCTCGTCCCGCTCTGTGGAATAGTAGGTGGGGTATATACCAAGTTCTGTCCTTGTCGCGCCGTCGCTCTCGCTTGCTGGCTTGAGGTTGGTGATGATGCTCTGCAAGTAATCGTAGCCAGTGGTGTTTCCGCCGATGCCCTGTGAGTTTGGAACAAGCGACGAAAGGACAAAATAGCCATCGCTCATGCCGCCCCATCCCCAGTTGAAGTGGTACATCCCTGCACCGTCATAGCCGTCGCAGACGAATGCATGGCCGCCGTCACCCGATCCGGTGTGGAAGACTGGACGTCCCGCTGCCAATTCCTGTTGTATGGCTGCGTGCCAGGCTTCGGTCGAGGTGTTAAAACGGTTGACGAGCTTGAGTTGGTTGCTATAACCGAAGTGCTCCAGCAGACCGTTTATGAGGTTGTAGTTGGTCGCACCGCTGCCGCCCATGATGGAGAGCATATAGTTCATATTGGACGCAGCACCTACGTGGTAGAGGAATTTTGCGACTTCCGCCCTCTCTTCAGCAGTACCGGGGGTTGCCGAGTAGTTAGGCAGCATCTTGTCGTAGTCGTATGTAACGCCGTCATAGTTGACACGCACCTGCATCCCGAGGTCGCTGGTGTAGTTTACGGATCCAGTCGGCTTGGTCGGGTAACGGTAGTAGCGCATGATTTGTCCGATGGCCGTTGCCACACATCCCGTCACCGTCCTCTGATTGTTGTATGTAGGACACTGGTCGTTGTAGGGAGAATCCTGGTTCCACTTGATGTCGCCAAGCAGGGGGTAGATGACGTTGGTGTAACCATCCGTCGGCGACGTGAGAGGCTCGACTGCCATGCCTTTGTCCTTTGTGTCGGCACGCAACGCGTTTATCTCGTTGTCGTAAAACTCCAACCACTCCCTCATGTTGATTGGCAGGTTGGATTCATCAGCTGTGCCGTTGAGAGTGT
Source organism: uncultured Bacteroidaceae bacterium (assembly GCA_944321635.1). GTDB lineage: Bacteria > Bacteroidota > Bacteroidia > Bacteroidales > Bacteroidaceae > Avibacteroides. The sequence continues at coordinate 7,755 of CALULY010000008.1, forward strand.
AGCCCAGCACGGGCAGAGCATCGTCGTCGCCGGATACGACAACGTAGCCGCTGTTGCCAGCATTGACCACATAATAGGTTGGGTTGCCACTCACGGCCTTGGCTTTGCGTGCGCTGCTCGATGCCGCGTCGCTGTTGCTGTCAAAGGCGATAGTGAAGTCAATGTCCGCCGGAGCCTTGGCGCGTCCTGAGGCTTCAAGCTTGGAAAGGTAGAATTGTTTCGCGATTTCCAACGCCTCCTGGCCGCCGACTGGACCGGCAAAGGCAGTGCCTGCTGCTCCGCAGAGCACCAAGGCTAATGGTAAATAGTTCTTCATTTCGTTTGATATTGGTGTTATGTATGTTGTTTCAGAGTTTCACTTTCTTCACCACCCCCGCCGATTCGTTGTTGAATCGGTCAACAGCGGTAATTACATAAAACTGCTTGCGCTTCTTTCGCCCGGTGCTCTCTCCCAATTTGACAAATGTGTCGCTTGTGACAGCTGTAAGGGCAAACGAGCTGTCTAAATTAATGTCTTTTTTCCTGTCAAAACGGTAGACACAATATTTTACGGGTTGCTTGAAACAATCTTTAACCTTTTTTGCCCTCCAAAACAGCACTTTGCCGTCGGAAGTGTCAATGGCTTTGACTTTTCTGACTTTTTTCGGCCTTTCGCCATCAAACCTCCGAGCCACTGGCGGCAATGCTGGTGTGGCGTTGTAGGCGGCATAGAGTACATCGGCATATTCACCTGTGTTGGCCATGACTTCCTTGACGGGGTAGAGGCAGTAGCCGTCGATGCGCTTGTCGGCGCGCAGGCTGTCGAGTTTCATGCGTTGCTGGTTTTCGCCCCTGACGCTGCGGGCGACGTCCTGCCCGATGTACAACAAGCATCCTTCTGGCACATTGTCGCTCCACCACCTGAGCAGCTCGTCATAGTCGGCAGCAGGATGTCCCACCTCCCAGTAGAGTTGCGGAGCCACGTAGTCCAGCCATCCTTGCTCGACCCAATGGAGGATGTCGGCATAGAGGTCGTCATAGTTTTGCAGCCCCTTGGTCTTGCTGCCTCGTGGGTCGCTTGTCTCATTGCGGTAGATGCCGAAAGGCGATATGCCAAGTTGCACCCATGGGGCGGAAGAGTCGAGAGTGTCGCGGATTTGTTTTATCAGTTTGTTCACGTTGTCCCGTCGCCAGTCGCCTATGTCGGCGAAGCCTCGCGCCTGCCCCTTGAAGTCATAGTAGTCTGGCAGTTGCTCGCCCGCTTTGGGGTAGGGGTAGAAGTAGTCGTCCATGTGGATGGCATCGATGTCATAGTGTGTGGCGAGGTCTTTGATGACATTGCAGATGAATTCCCTTGATTCTCGCAGTGCCGGGTTGAAGAATGTCTGCCCGCCGTACTCGATGAACATCTCCGGGTGCTTGTTCATGATGTGCCGCCTGTCGAGACGTGTCGCTTGGCTCGTTTTGACGCGATAGGGGTTTATCCATGCGTGGAATTCTATGCACCGCTTGTGACACTCGTCGATGACAAACTGTGTCGGATTCCATCCTGGATCCAGTCCCTGTGTCCCTGTGATGAAGCGGCTCCACGGTTCGAAGCGTGAATCATACCATGCGTCCGCTTCGGGACGTACTTGGAAAATGACGGCGTTGATGCCGAGCTGTTCCATCTTGTCAAGCTCCTTGATGAGTTTGGCCTTCATCTCCTGTTCGTCGAGACCCATATATTCCCCAGTGACTGTCGGCATCCACACGCCGCGCAGTTCCCTTTTTGGCGGGAGTTGCGCTGTTGCGGTTGCCAGACAAAAAGCTGCAATTGATGCGATGAGCAGCAGTTTCCTTATTTGATGTGTCATTGTTGCAGATGTTTCTTCAGATATTTCCCTGTCCATGATGTTTCGCATTGGCAGATTGCTTCCGGTGTGCCAGTGGCGATGACTTGCCCTCCGGCTTCCCCTCCCTCCGGGCCGAGGTCGATCACATGGTCTGCGCATTTGATTATTTCCATGTTGTGCTCGATGATGACTATCGTGTGCCCTTTGTTTATCAGTGAGTTGAAGATGTCCACCAGTTTCCTGATGTCGTGGAAGTGCAGTCCGGTAGTCGGTTCGTCAAATATGAACATTGTGGGCTTCATGCCTTCTTGCCCGAGGAAGTAGGCAAGTTTGACCCTTTGGCTCTCTCCCCCGGACAGTGTGGATGATGGTTGCCCGAGCTTGACATAACCCAGCCCGACATCCTCCAGGAGTTTGAGGCGGCGTGCTATCTTGTTTTGCTTGTGCGACTTGAAGAATGCCGCCGCGTCGCTCACCGTCATGTCGAGGATGTCGTTGATGTTGCGTCCGTCGTAAGTGACTTCGAGTATCTCTGGTTTGAAGCGCTTGCCGTGGCAGCTGTCGCATTCGAGCACTATGTCCGCCATGAATTGCATCTCTATGGTGACTGTGCCCTCGCCTTTGCACTCCTCGCACCTGCCACCTGCGATGTTGAATGAGAATGAGGCGGGTGTGAATCCCATCTGTTTCGACAGCGGTTGGTCGGCAAACAGTTTGCGGATGTCGTCGTATGCCTTGATGTAGGTGACAGGGTTTGACCGTGACGACTTGCCGATAGGGTTTTGGTCAACGTATTCCACGGCGGAGATGGCCTCCACATCCCCCTCCAGACGGTCGAACTCGCCAGGTGTCATGTCTCCAGTCAGGTCGAGTTCACGCAGCAGGGCGGGGTGCAGTATGTTTTTGACCAATGTGCTCTTGCCCGAGCCGCTCACTCCTGTTATGACAGTCATCACGTTGAGGGGGATGCGCACGGTGATGTCCTTGAGGTTGTTCTCTCTTGCTCCGACAATGGTCACGGAGTGGTTCCACACCCGGCGTTGGGGCGGGGTGGGGATGTGTTCCCTGCCGAGCAGGTAGTCTGCCGTGCGGCTGCCCTCTGCCGAACCGATGTCGTCCATGCTGCCGGCGTAGACGACGTTGCCACCTTGGCTGCCCGCGTCTCGTCCGATGTCGATGATCCAGTCCGCCTGGCGGATGATGTCTTCGTCATGTTCCACGACAAGGACGGTGTTGCCTATGTCTCGCAGCTTCTTGAGTATGTTCACGAGCCTTTCCGTGTCCTTGGAGTGGAGGCCTATGCTCGGCTCGTCGAGGACGTATAGCGAACCGACAAGACTGCTGCCCAACGACTTGATGAGGTTGATGCGTTGGCTTTCGCCTCCAGACAAAGTGTTGCCGAGGCGGTCGAGTGTGAGGTAGCCCAAACCGATGTTTTCCATCAGGTCCAGACGGTGCGTTATCTCGGCCAGCAGGCGGCGGCCGACAGCTTTCTCAGTGTCTGTCAGCGAGAGTGTGGCAAAAAACTGGCGGATGCCTGTAATTGGCATTCGAGACACTTCCGAGATGTTCTTGCCGCCTATCTTCACATAGCCGGCCTCTTTTCTCAGGCGGCTGCCACCGCACGCAGGACAGGTCGTCTTGCCACGGTAACGGGCGAGCATCACGCGGTTTTGCACCTTGTACAGGTTGGATTGCAGGAAATCAAAGAATTCGTTTATCCCGTACTTGCCGTTCCACAGCCTCTCCTTTTGCTCCTCTGTGAGGGCATAGTAGGGAGTGAATGCCGGGAAGCCCTCGGCCGCAGATGACTGGATGAACATTGTGCGCCATTCTCCCGTTTTTTCACCCCGCCAACAAGCCACCGCGCCGTCATAGACGCTCATCGACGTGTTGGGGATGACAAGGCGGCGGTCGATGCCGAGCACGTTGCCAAAGCCGTCACACACGGGGCACGCGCCGTAGGGCGAGTTGAAGTTGAACAGACGGTCTGTCGGTTCCTCAAACCGCTCGCCGCCCTCGTCGAATGTGCTTGTGAAATCGCGCGTCTCCGTTCCGCCGTCGGTGTAGAAAAGCAGGCGGCAACGCCCATGCCCCTCGTCGAATGCGGTGGTGATTGAGTCAAAGTAACGGCTGATGGAGTCGCTGTCCCCTGCCGCAGTGGCGCGGTCTATGACCAGCCACAAGCCGGCTTCGAGGTCGCTGTCTGCGATGTCGGCGATGCCGATGACGTGTCCTGAGGCAAAGACGCGGCTGTAACCGCCTGCAGCATACGTCTCAAGCTGCTCCCTCGCCGTGCGCCCGTCCTGTGTCCCGATTGGCGACATTATGAGCAGCCGGGTGCCGTCCGTGTGGGAAGTGATGCTCTTGATGACATCCTCAACAGTGTCGCGCTTGACCTCTTCGCCAGTTGTGGGGGAATATACGCGTCCGATGCGTGCATATAGCATCGACAGGTAATCATATATTTCCGTCGCCGTCCCGACAGTCGAGCGCGGGTTGGTCGTGCTCACCTTTTGCTCGATGGCGATGGCTGGCGGTATGCCCTCCACGCGGTCGCAAGCAGGCTTTTTCATCTGTCCGAGGAACTGCCGCGAGTAGGCCGAGAGGCTCTCCATGTACCGCCTTTGTCCCTCGGCATAGAGCAGGTCGAATGCCAACGACGATTTGCCCGAACCGGACACTCCCGTCACGGCAATCAAAAGGTCGCGTGGGATGTCAAGGTCTATGCCCTTGAGGTTGTTGACCCGCGCCCCTCTTATCTCGATGTATTCATTGTTTCCCATTCCTGTCCGTTTGCAATGCGCCCAACCCCTTGGATCAACTGCAGGTGGACGCAAACGGCCGCAAGTTAGTGATTTATTTGCAAACGCTGACATTCACAGTTCGTGCAGCCAGCATTGATTGCTTCTTAACGCTTTGCAGTAATGTCCGTTCGCAAGCAGAGCCAATCATTTTGTTCTTGTCGTGGCATTAGGGATACTCCGAAATTGCGTTGGATAGGTGAGTTGTGGTTAATCCATCTCTGTGGGAGAGATGGATTAACCACTGCGAATATAGGCAAAAACATTATAACATTGTCAAATTGTCACTCCAAAGCCTCTGAGTGTATGATGTAAAAAATTGGTATTCAGGCATTGACTTAGAATCCATCTCTCCCACAGAGATGGATTGGATTTTAAGCGAAAGCAATGCCTTCTACCGCAGATATAATAGAAAATGACATAATTGCCGCCGCCCCAGAGTTGTTAGACACCCTTCTCAAAGACCACACCACGAGCTGTGACGGACTGGTGCACAACATCGTATGGGCTACACATGACTACGAGCACTTTGGCGAAGGCTATGGCTATAATGACCCTATTCTTCCAAGGCTTATCACTGGCAGGCATGGGCATGTCATCATGCCCCGCATCCTCAAGCATCGCGACGCACAGTCAGCGCGTGTTCGCGACATGGCCGAGGTATTCACCCCCGCATGGGTGTGCAATGCACAGAACAATCTGATTGATGAAGCATGGTTCGGTCGGCGAGGCGTGTTCAATACGGAATACACGTCAGAAGACGGCACGCACGGCTGGAAAACCAATCCGGACAAGATAACCTTTCCTGACGGGAAGTCATGGCTCGATTACGTCCGCGACACCCGTCTTGAAATCACTTGCGGCGAAGCTCCCTACATCGTCAGCCGCTATGACACCACCACAGGGACTGTCATCCCCATCGGCGAGCGTATAGGTCTGCTCGATCGCAAACTGCGTGTCGTCAATGAGAATTCGGAAACCACAGGCGAATGGTTGAAAGCCGCGCAGGAAGCCTACAAGAGCCTCTATGCCTACGAATGGCAGGGTGACAGCCTGCTTATCGCCCGTGAATCCATGCTTGCCTCCTTTGTCGAATACTACCGTGCCAAATTCGGCAAGGACCCTATGCGGAAATCGGTCAACTACATCGCCTACATCATCTCATGGAATGTCTGGCAGATGGACGGGCTGCGTGGTGTTGTCCCAGGAAGCTGCAAGGACAAGCTACACACGGAAGTGTCCCTTTTCGGTGAAAGCAGGGAAGTCGTAACCCCTTGTGAGGGATGTCGCACGGACAACATCCATCGGCACAACGGGACGTATTGTCTCATCAAGGACTGGCACGCCCGTGACTCGCAGACCGGGCGCGAGGGAAAGCGGATCAAATACATCGATCTCCTGAAATGAATGCCTATGAAATACTTCTCCTCTCTTAAATTGAAGCTGATTTACGTGTTCCGCATCAACGATGCCGAGCATGAGGGCTGCCTGAAGATAGGCGAGGCCACCTGTGACGATGGGAATGTCATCGGGCTTACACCCGACAGCAAGCCCCTCAACGAGGCGGCAAGGCGGCGCATCAACCAATACACGCAGACGGCAGGCATTAGTTACGAGCTGCTTCATACCGAGCTAACACTATATAATAATAAAGGTAGTCTGTGCTCGTTCAACGACAAGGAAGTCCATGCAGTGTTGGAGCGTTCCGGCGTGAAGCGCAAAGTGTTTGACCGGGTGAACGGAGCTAACGAATGGTTCATCACCAACCTTGAGGTCGTGAAGCGTGCCATCACCGCTGTCAAGGAAGGCAAGCAATCTCTCTTGCCTGGCGAGGTGACACAAGGACGAAGTCCCATCATCTTCCGCCCCGAGCAGCGCGAGGCCATCGAAAAGACCAAGCGGCAGTTCAAGCGCGGCAACGGGATGCTGTGGAACGCCAAGATGCGTTTCGGCAAGACCCTTTCCGCTTTGCAGGTGGTCAAGGACATGGATTTCCGTCGGACGCTCATCCTCACCCACCGCCCCGTGGTCAACGCGGGATGGTTTGACGATTTCGGCAAGATATTCTATGACCGCAGAGACTTTGCCTACGGCTCCAAGAACAACGGCGAGAGCCACGACAGTCTTGAGCGGCGGGCAAAGGCCGACGGTCTGCATTATGTCTATTTCGCCTCCATGCAGGACTTGCGCGGCTCGGAACTCGTCGGCGGCAACTTCGACAAGAACGATGAAGTGTTTGCCACGCCCTGGGACTTGATTATCGTTGACGAAGCGCACGAAGGCACGCAGACCGAACTTGGCAAGGCGGTGATGGCCGAGTTGGTAAAGCCAAGTACCAAGGTGCTCAGGCTCAGCGGCACGCCGTTCAACCTGCTGGACGATTTCAAGGAGGACGAGATATACACCTGGGACTACGTGATGGAGCAACGCGCCAAGCGTGAGTGGGACAAGACCCATTTCGGCGACCCCAACCCGTATGCGGCACTGCCAGCCATGAATATCTATACCTATGACCTCGGACGTTTGCTCAAGGAGTTTGTCGATGAGGACGTGGCTTTCAACTTCCGTGAGTTCTTCCGTGTGAACGAGGCCGGCGGTTTTGTCCATGAGCGCGATGTCACCGCTTTGCTCAACCTGATGACCCGTGAGGATGAGGAGAGCTGTTATCCTTTCGCCAACGAGACCTACCGGGACATTTTCCGCCACACGCTGTGGATGGTGCCGGGTGTGAAGGAGGCAAAGGCGTTGAGTGCGTTGTTGCAGCGGCATCCCGTGTTCCGTTATTTCACCATCGTCAACGTTGCAGGTGACGGCGATGAGGAGAAAGACAGTAGGGACGCTTTGCAGGCGGTGAACAATGCCATCGGTCCCGACCCGGACGTGACACGCACCATCACCCTTTCCTGCGGACGTTTGACCACGGGTGTGAGCGTCCCGGCTTGGACTGCTGTGTTTATGCTTTCCGGCTCATACAACACGGCGGCATCAGGCTATATGCAGACCATCTTCCGCGTGCAGACACCATTTCCGTCAGATAGCCCTAAAATAAAGGAGCAGTGCTACGTGTTCGACTTCGCCCCCGACCGCACGCTGCGGGTGCTGGCCGAGACTGCGAAGATTTCCGCCAAGGCGGGCAAGACCTCGCAGGACGACCGCAAGACGATGGGCGACTTCCTCAACTTCTGCCCCGTCATCTCCGTCCAAGGTTCACAGATGAAACCGTTTGATGTCCCGCAGATGCTTGAGCAACTCAAACGAGTCTATGTCGAGCGCGTGGTGAGCAACGGTTTCGAGGACAACAGCCTGTATAACGATGAATTGCTGCGGCTGGACGATGTGGAGTTGCAGGAGTTTGACGACCTGAAACGCATCATCGGTCAGACCAAGGCCATGCCCAAGACCAACCAGGTGGACATCAACAATCAAGGGCTGACAGGCGAGGAATACGAGGAAAAGGAGAAACTGGAGAAAAAGCCCAAGAAGGAATTGACCGAGGAGGAGAAGCGCAGGCTGGAGGAACTGAAAAAGAAGACGAAGAACCGCGAGGCGGCCATTTCCATTCTCCGTGGCATATCCATCCGCATGCCCCTGCTCATCTACGGTGCGGAACTGGAGGGCGAGGACGATGAAATCACCATTGACAACTTCGCCGAGAAGATAGACCCGCGCTCATGGGAGGAGTTCATGCCCAAAGGTGTCAGCAAGCAACGTTTCAACGCTTTCAAGAAATACTACGACCCGGACATCTTCCGTGCCGCGGGCAAGCGCATTCGTGCGATGGCAAAAGCGGCGGACAAACTGAGTGTGGAGGAGCGCATCGGGCGCATCACGGACATCTTCAGCACGTTCCGCAATCCAGACAAGGAAACGGTGCTTACCCCGTGGCGTGTGGTGAACATGCACTTGGGCGACTGTCTGGGCGGCTACTGCTTTTTTGATAAGGATTATGGGCATACCATCGACGAGCCGCGCTTTATCGACCACGGAAAGGTGACAGCGGAAGTGTTCACCCTGGACAGCCGCATTCTTGAGATCAATTCCAAGTCGGGTTTGTATCCGCTCTATATGGCTTACAGCATTTACCGCTCCCGGCTGAAGGACAGCACCATTTCTGCCGACACGTTTGATGAGCAGCAATCACTGTGGGACAAGACCGTTGCTGAAAACATCTTCGTGGTCTGCAAGACGCCGATGGCAAAGAGCATTACCAAGCGGACGCTCGTTGGTTTCCGCAAGGCGAAAGTAAACACCCGTTATTTCGAGGATTTAATCAACCAAATCAAGAACAAGCCCCAGAACTTCATAGAGAAGATGGCAAAGGGACGCTCGTTCTGGAAAGCTAATGATGACGACAATATGAAATTCAATGCAATAGTTGGCAATCCGCCGTATCAGGTTATGGATGGAGGCGGCACAGGGAGCAGCTCTCAAGCAATTTACAATAAGTTTGTCGATATTGCCCGTTCTATTATGCCGCAATACATCTCAATGATAATGCCGTCGCGTTGGATGACGGGTGGAAAAGGACTTGATAAGTTTAGAGAGTCCATGCTCAATGACAAGCACATAAGAATCATCCATGATTATATGGATGCCCAAGACTGTTTCAAGACGGTGGCGATAGAAGGAGGTATTTGCTATTTCTTGTGGGACAAAGACAATCAAGGCAAATGTGATTTTGTGTCGCATACGCATGGCTCTGTTGTCAGTACCGAGAGGTACTTGTCAGAGGATTTCACTGATGTCGTCATAAGGGATGCCGGGGCATTGTCGATACTTGCAAAGGTCAAGCCTGCGAATGGCAGTTTCTCCGCTTTGGTCTCTACCCGTAATCTTTTCAAGGTGAATGTCAACAGCCTTGAGACAAAGTATGCGCCGTCGTCCTATAAAGTGTTTGGACGCTTTGATGGCGAAAGGGGCTTTAGATTCATGAAGTCATACGAAACCAAAGATGGTCGCGCCAACAATTTTTTAGGCAAATGGAAAGTGTTCGTTTCCAAGGCTGACGGGGCTGCTGGGCAACTTGGCAATCCTGTCCCCGCACGTATAATAGGTAAAACCGTGTTGGGAGACCCCGAAACGATATGCACCGAGACGTTCTTGGCCATCGGGCCTTTTATGACAAGGGATGAGGCAAGGAATGCATCAATTTATGCCGAGACAAAGTTTTTTAGGTTCTGCGTCGGAACACGCAAATTGAAGAACATGACACAGGACACCTATTCCTTTGTTCCTCTCCAGGATTTCACCCCCTCCTCGGACATCGACTGGAGCAAGCCTGTCGCTGACATTGACCGCCAACTCTACGCCAAATACCATCTGACCGATGAGGAAATAGCATTCATCGAGCGGATGATCAAGCCCATGTGACCTTGCCATGCCGCCCACGGCGACGGGCGAAATCATGTCTCTTTGGTCCACGGATTTGTCTCGTCTTGCAATTTCGGCTTACAAAAGTTGCAAGTCGGACTTGCAAGGCATTCCGTGGCGATGTCCCCCTTGACGATGGATTGCACGGTCGTTTTGGAGGCATTGGCTGCTGCCTACATCGGGTGTGTTGCCGCCGTGCAGACAAACGACTGGCGGCCAACCCCGGGGTTGGCCGCCAGTCTTGTCTTTATGCCTCTGCCTTGTGGCGTGGTGGGGTCAGAGGGCGACTTTTGAGATGACTGTCTCGCGGTCGTTTGTGACCTTGACAATCCAGATGCCCTTGCCATCCATGGCGACAGTGGTGTTGCCGATGCCGTTGCCGCTCGCCGTGACAGTCCCGCCCATATTGCAAATGGTATATGCGAAATCACCATCTGCCGTTATCGTGATGCTGCCGTCAGTAGCGGTGATTGCTATGTCGGCACGGTTGTGCTCGTCGATGGCGTTGGAAAATCCGAATGCCTCATCCATCTTGTCGCCCCACACGTGCTCAACCAACTGTGGGTAGTCGATGTAGGGGTTGCGGTTGCCCTGCCATTCCTCGACGGCGTTGTTGCGGTCGATTTCCTTTTGGCTCACGGGGTCTTGACGATGCCACTTGAGCAACAGTTCCAAAGCCCAGTCCACGTAGCACGGGTAGGAGTTGTGCGCCAGCATCTCGCTGTCGAAGGAGGCGAAACGGTCCTCGTAGGCCGTGGCCATGTAGAAATAAGAACGGGCGAAGTCGCCTTTGTACTCATCGTCCGGCTCCCATACAGTGCCAGAATAGCCTGAGAATGTCGACTTGCCGAGCCGTCCCTTCGCGAGGCTTGAGAGTTTTGTCCCACCATCACATTCGCCAAACGGGTAGTTGCTGCGCTGATTATTTATATATCCATCAGTGGGGTATAAATGGAACAGGTCTGTATACATAGGCGGAACTTTGCCACCAAACCAGCTTTTGGGGAACGAGTGTTCGCGGTTGTAGCAGTCACCCACCCCGCTATAGTTGCCGCATTGGTCGTTGCCGAAACGGAATTCGCAGTCGGAATACATGTCCCAGACCGTCCCGTCCTCGCGGCAGTCAGTGTCCTCGAATGCCGTCCATAGTTCATTGTATGACAACTGTTCATGGTCGCCGATGATGTCAAACAGTGCGGTCTTCAGCTCCGCCCCGCACTTGCCCTCGATGCCGTCATAGTAGCCCTCGGGTGCTTGCGCCATCGCCTGGCCAGCCATCATTGCGATGGCGATGGCGAGCATGGCGTGTTGATGGATTTGTTTCATGTCGTTGATTGGTGTGGTGTGTTCCGTTTATTTGATAGTTGTCCTCGAATAGGCCGGCGCGGTCACGTCGCAAAAGTCCTTTTTCAAGTACTTATAATAGCCTGTGATGGCCACCATAGCGGCGTTGTCCGTCGTGTAGCCGAACTTGGGAATGAAGATGTTCCACCCCAGCCGCTCTGCGTGTTCCTTGAAGGCTTCCCGCAGACCGGTGTTTGCCGACACGCCGCCGGCGACAGCCACGTCGCGTATCTTCAGATCCTTGGCGGCGCGGCGCAGTTTGTCCATGAGTATCTCGACCACTGTCCGCTCCAGCGAGGCGGCAAGGTCGGCTTTGTTGTGTTCGACGAAATCGGGGTCTTCGGCCACCCATTTGCGCAGCGAGTAGAGGAATGAAGTCTTCAGCCCGCTGAAGCTGTAGTCATAGCTTGCGATGTGCGGCTTGCTGAATGTGAACCGCGACGCGTCGCCCTGCCTTGCCAACCGGTCGATGACCGGGCCCCCTGGATAGCCGAGTCCCATGACCTTCGAGCACTTGTCGATAGCCTCGCCTGCGGCGTCGTCGATTGTCTGCCCGATGACTTCCATGTCATCGGTGTCGCGCACGACGATGATTTGCGAATTGCCGCCCGACACCAGCAGGCACAGGAACGGGAAGCGTGGTTGAGGCCGCTCCTCCTCGTCCTTGATGAAGTGTGCAAGCACGTGCGCCTGCAAATGGTTGACATCGATCATCGGTATGCCGAGCGACAGGGCAAGCCCTTTGGCGAATGACACCCCGACGAGCAGCGACCCCATCAGTCCCGGCCCGCGTGTGAATGCCACCGCGCTCAGTTCGTCAGCCTTGACCCCGGCGCGTTTGAGAGCCTCGCTCACCACCGGGACGATGTTCTGTTGGTGCGCCCGTGATGCGAGTTCCGGCACGACACCGCCGTAGGCCTCATGCACGGCCTGGCTCGCCACGACGTTGGACAGCAGACGTCCGTCTCTTATGACCGCCGCCGACGTGTCGTCGCACGACGACTCAATGCCTAAAATCAAATCGTTCATTCAGCTTTCTGCGTTAGTTTTCAGGTAGGTCGGCAAAGTTACTCACTGTTTCGCTTTCGGGCAAAGGGTGTCGGGGGAAAATGTGCCAGTGACATCCGCCGCATGGCGGGTGGGGGATGCCTGCCGCGTCTCACCTGTCATGCCGCAGACTTGTGGAGACGTGCCATAGGCGCGTCTCATCATCGTTGCACGCAGCTGCAAAAAAGGTCTGATGATTTTGTCAGTATCATCAGATGTTTTGCCCGTCAGCATCAGATGTTTTTGTACGTACCATCTGACGGTGGAGACGCGCCGGTGGCACGTCTCTACATCCCAGGTGCATCCATTGCCTTTCATCTACCCGTATGGTGTGGAGGCGCATAATATGCGTCTCCTCGTCAGGTGGTGGGGTGTCTGGGAAACAAGGGACATGGGGGAGACGCATATTATGCGTCTCTACATCCCTGGTACGATTCCTATTATTAATGGTGGTGTTTTTGTAGAGACGCTGCCTGCCGCGTCTCCACATGGGGCGGCGTGTGTGCTTGGCGGCATCCGATGTCGTGCTGGCAATCATCGTATGCCGCGCGGCGCGGGGTCTGATGCTCCGCCGCTTGTCGTCAGATGCCACGGCGCGTGCCGTCGGGTGTCAGTTGTTTTTTAACCGTGTGGCGCGGATGTGGGCAATTGTTGCAAAATGACACAATTTTGGGTGGGGCAAGTGTTGCAGTATTGCGTCTTTTGTGTTTCTTTGCAAGAAAACTTAACAAAAACTAATATTTATGATTACTGCATCGATTGTCGGTGTCTTTTTGATCGGTTATGCTTTCATTGCGATGGAGAGCACGACGCGCATCAACAAGAGTGCCGTGGCTTTGTTTATGTGTGTGGTGTGCTGGGTGTTGTACATGCTCGGCGCGCAGGATTATCTCAACCTGATGCACCCCAGTGAGTTCGGGGAGGCTTTGTCGGGCATGGGGGACACGACGGTTTCGTCCCTTGTCAGCAGCTTTGTTGCCGACAACGTGCTCATCCCTCATCTGGGCAGCACGTCTGAGACGATTTTCTTCCTGCTGGGCGCGATGACGGTGGTTGAGATCGTGGATTCCAACGGTGGGTTCAACTTCGTCAAGTCTTGGTTGACGACCAGGAGCAAGAGGAAACTGTTGTGGGCGGTGGTGTTCATCACGTTTTTCCTGTCGGCGGTGCTTGACAACTTGACGACGAGCCTTGTGATGATTGCCATTCTGCGCAAGTTGGTGCCTGAGCACAAGGACCGCATCATCTATGCCGCGATGGTCATCCTGGCTGCCAACGCCGGCGGGGCGTTTTCGCCGATAGGTGACGTGACGACAATCATGCTTTGGATCAACGGTTCGATAACTTCGCTTGGCGTGATCGAGGAGCTTTTTGTCCCGTCGGTGGTGTCTGTTGTCGTGCCAACGCTGGTGCTGAGCCTTTCGCTCAAGGGCCAACTTGGCGGGGGCGATGGCAAGGAGGCGGAAGAGCCTGTCTACCTGTTCACTAAGGCGGAGCGCAACCTGCTGTTCATCATAGGTGTCGGCGGCTTGGTCTTCGTGCCGGTGTTCCGCCATCTGACGGGGCTGCCGCCGTTCATGGGTGTGTTGCTGGTGTTGTCGCTGCTTTGGATCGTGACGGAGATACATTACATGAAGATTCCTGGTTCGCCGTCGTCGCTGCACCGTGTGTCGGAGCTGTTGCGCAGGGTGGACTTCTCGACACTGTTGTTCTTCCTCGGCATATTGATGACTGTCGCTTCGCTTGAGGAGATAGGCGTGCTGCACTCATTCGGCGAGTGGCTTGACACGGCGTCGGGTGGCAACTCGTTCATAGTGACCGGCATCATCGGTCTCGTCTCGGCTATCGTTGACAACGTGCCTTTGGTGGCGAGCTGCATGGGAATGTATGAGATCGCAGGTCCTGCCGCCGGGGCGGAAATGGCGCACTTCATGGTCGATGGGTCGTTCTGGCAGCTGCTGGCATTCTGTGCCGGGACTGGCGGGAGCATACTCATCATCGGCAGCGCGGCAGGTGTCGCGGTGATGGGATTGGAGAAAATCTCATTCGGGTGGTATCTCAAGCACGTGTCGTGGCTTGCTTTGCTCGGCTACTTCGCAGGCATGGTGGTCTACTGGCTGCAACTGGAGTTCATCTTCGGATGACGGTTTGAACAGCATTGCATGAAACCGCCCCGCCGTCGGAAGAATCCAGACGGCGGGGCGGTTGTTTTTGCCTTTGAACGGCGTGCTTCAGGCGAGCCTCCTCTTGATGTCGGCGGGAAGCTCCGGCATCGCCCCGTGGCAGGTGCAGACGTATGCCGAGACATCCACCGCCAGCCGGTGTGCATCACCAACCGCCGCGCCCAGCAGCAATGCGGACACGAATGCGGCGGTAAAGGAGTCGCCCGCCCCTACGGTGTCGGCAACCTCGACCTTGGGGGTAGGCAGCACGGATTTGCCCTGTGCGTGGTAGACTGTGCTTCCCTCTTCGCCACGTGTCAGGATGAGTGCCCGCAGCCCGCAGTCTCGCAGCAGGCGGTTGCAGCACTGGTCGTCGGTGCCGCCTGCTACTGATGGGAGGATGCTGCGCAACGTGGCGAGTTCGTCCTCATTGAGCTTGATGACGTTGCAATGTTTGATGGATTCGGCGATTGTCTCTGGTGTGTAGAAGTCTTGCCTCAGGTTTATGTCAAAGACGCGCAGCACCCCTTCATCGTTTGGCAACGCGGCAAGGAAGCGGCGGATGGTGTCCCTCGTCACCTTGCTCCGTTGGGCGAGCGTGCCGAAGCATACTGCTCCCGCGTGCCGTGCCAAGTCCTCCAGCACTGGGGTGAAATGGATTTCGTCCCACGCTACATCTTTTGTGATGTCATAGACGGGGATGCCGCGTGCGTCAACCTCCACCTTGACCGTTCCCGTCGGGCGGTCATTTGTCTGCAATGCGTTGTGGAGGCCTCGGGCGTTGAGCGTGTCCATGATTTCGTCGCCGAGCTTGTCATGGCCTATTGCGCTGACGACGATGCCGTCAAGCCCCATCTGCGCCGTGTGCCAGGCGAAGTTTGCCGGTGCCCCGCCGAGACGTTTGCCGCCGGGCAGCAAGTCCCAGAGGATTTCGCCGATGCCTATTGCTGTCTTGTCCATAAGCTATACCATTTATAATTAGTGTTGCGGCAAATGTAATCAAAAGTCTGTCGCCACACACCGCTTGCCACGTCGCCAGATGCAGGAAGCCCCGTGCCTGACAATCTGTCGTGCACGGGGCTTCGTCTTGCCGTTTGGCTCGCGCCATGGGTCAAATCATCTCGATAGTCCTCTTGATGAATGTCGAGAGTGCCTGTCCTTTGAGCATGTTGTTCTGGAGCAGCGCGATGTCGATGAGCTGCTTGACGAGGCTTTGTTTGTCGGCAAAGGCGCGGAGGATGTCCTCTTTCTTTTTCCTCATCTCATCGAGTTGCTTGTCGCCCTCGGCGATCGCGTCCTTGTTTTTGTCATAATCCTTGCGGAGGTCTGACAGTTCGTCGAGCTTCTTGTCTATGTCGGCGATGACGGGTGCTACCTCGCTGTCGCATTCACGGCTCTCTGCCTCGGCAATCCTCTTGACGAGCGGGTGGTCGCTGTTGACGATGAGGTTGTACATGCTCGGCATTTCGCCGTAGAAGGACATACCCGGCTGGAATTGTGCCACGTCCTTCATCCTCCTCATGTACTCGCTTTGGGTTATCGTGATGGGTTGTGCGCCCTCGCCGAGTGCCTTGGTCTGTACGTCAAAGTTGACCTTTTCCATCTGCGGCAACTGTGTCTTGAAGATGGTTGACACCACGTCCCCGAGCTTTGCATCGACATCCCTTGTCGTGTCGTCCTTGCGGATGAGGTTGTCGAGCAGGTCGCTGTCGACGCGGACGAAGCGTGATTTCTCAAACTTCTCCTCAAGCATCTGCAACGTGGGTGTGTCGAGCTGCCCGTCCATCAGCAGGACGTTGTAGCCACGGGAGTTGGCCGCCTCGATGTAGTCATATTGTTCGTTGGCGTCGTTGGCATAGAGGTAGACGAGTGTCCCGTCCTTGTCGGTCTGGTTGTCCTTGATGAGCGTCTTGTACTCGTCGAATGTGAAGTACTTGCCCTCGGTGTCCTTGAGCAAAGCGAACTTCGTCGAGCGGTTGTAGAACTCCTCATCCGTCAGCATCCCATAGTTGATGAAGATCTTCAGGTCGTTCCATTTCTCCTCGAACTGCTTGCGGTCGGCGTTGAAGATTGCCTGCAAGCGGTCGGCCACTTTCTTTGTTATGTAGGTCGAGATCTTCTTCACGTTGGAGTCGCTCTGCAAGTATGAGCGGGAGACGTTCAACGGGATGTCCGGCGAGTCGATGACCCCGTGCAGCAATGTCAGGAAGTCAGGCACGATGCCTTCCACGCTGTCGGTCACGAACACTTGGTTGCAGTAGAGCTGGATCTTGTTGCGGCTGATCTCGATGTTGCTCTTGATCTTCGGGAAGTAGAGCACTCCCGTCAGGTGGAACGGGAAATCGACGTTCAGGTGTATCCAAAACAACGGCTCGTCCTGCATCGGGTAGAGCCGCGCGTAAAACTTCTTGTAGTCCTCGTCCTTGAGTTCCGACGGCTTGCGTGTCCACAGCGGGGTGACATCGTTGATTATGTCGTCCTCGGCCGTCTCGACTTGCTTGCCGTCCTTCCACTCCTTTTTCTTGCCGAAGGCGATTGCCACGGGCAGGAACGAGCAGTACTTCGTCAGCAATCCCCTTATCTTGCCCTCGTCCACAAACTCCTTGCAGTCGTCGGCAATGTGCAGGATGATGTCCGCCCCACGGTCTTCGCGGCTGGCATCCTCGATCTCAAACTCCGGGCTGCCGTTGCACGTCCACTTGACCGCCTTGCTCCCCTCGCGGTAAGAGCGGGTGACGATCTCCACCTTGTCAGACACCATGAAGGCCGAGTAGAAGCCCAGGCCGAAGTGCCCTATGATGCCGTTGGCGTTGTTCTTGTACTTCTCCATGAAGTCCGTCGCGCCCGAGAATGCTATCTGGTTGATGTACTTGTCTATTTCCTCCTCCGTCAGCCCGATGCCACGGTCGGAGATCGTGATTGTGCCCGCCTCCTTGTCCACGCTCACATGGATGGTCAGGTCGCCAAGTTCGCCCTTGAAGTCGCCGACGGCCGCCAGCGTCTTCAATTTTTGCGTTGCGTCCACGGCGTTGGAAATAAGCTCGCGGAGGAAAATCTCGTGGTCACTGTACAGGAATTTCTTGATGATGGGGAAGATGTTTTCAGTCGTTACCCCGATGTTGCCTTTTTGCATATTCTATGTTGTTTTATGATTTGTCGTTGACAAGCGGTCTGTTGCAAAAAAGATACCAGTGCCGCCGCCCGTGACATTTTGTCATGCAAAGCGACACACGCCGCTGTTCCGGGGCGTGGGACAATCGGAAAGGGCGGCCAAGTCAGGAATAAATTCCGCATTCACCGCACTTGAACTTCACTGTCCCGGCGCATAAAGTTCGTCGTGTCCTGACATAAAGTTCATTCAGAAGTTTTGTTTTTACTTTATGTCAAGGGGAAATGAACTTTATGTGCGGCCTGAGACAACTTTAGGTCAGTCCCGATGTGATTTTCCCCGGCATACGGTCTGTTCCGTCCCCTGGCCTTGCGGCCACGGTGTCCGGTGCCGCCGTGCGGATGCCTTGCGCCGGCTGGCGTGTGCCGGCAGGTCGGTCACGCCGTGGCAATTGGTGGAATTAAAGGGGCGGTGCGTGACAACGGTTTGATAAAACTCTTACTTTTGCCCTACCTAATGCCGCCGGCGGCAGTCGTGTCGCTGGCGGCTGATGGCGGGAACTCATAATTCATACCATATATGTTAACACAGATAGTCAACGCACGCATCCTCACGCCGCAGGGCTGGCTCAAGGGTGGCTCGGTGCTTGTGAGGGACAACAAGATTCTGGAAGTCACCAACTGCGACCTTGCCGTGGTTGGGGCGGAACTGATTGATGCCAAGGGATGTTACATCGTCCCGGGCGGTGTGGAGATACACGTGCACGGCGGCGGCGGACGTGACTTCATGGAGGGGACGGAGGACGCGTTCCGCGTGGCGGTTGCCGCGCACATGCAGCATGGGACGACGAGCATCTTCCCCACGCTGTCGTCATCGACGATACCGATGATACGCGCCGCCGCAGCGACGACCGAGCGGCTCATGGCAGAGCCGGACAGCCCGGTGCTGGGGTTGCACCTGGAGGGGCATTACTTCAACATGAAGATGGCCGGCGGGCAAATCCCCGAGAACATCAAGGATCCGGACCCCGAGGAATACATCCCGCTGCTCGAAGAGACCGACTGCATCCGCCGCTGGGACGCGGCTCCCGAGCTGCCGGGCGCAATCCAGTTTGGCAGATATGTCTCCTCCAAAGGCGTCTTGGTGGCAGTCGGGCACACGCAGGCCGAGTATGAGGACATACTGGCAGCGCACGAGGCGGGCTACACGCACGCCACACACTTCTACAACGCCATGCCCGGATTCCACAAGCGCAAGGGCTACAAGTACGAGGGCACGGTCGAGAGCATCTATCTCATCGACGACATGACCGTGGAGGTAGTGGCCGACGGCATACACGTGCCGCCCACCATCCTCAACCTGGTATATCGCATCAAGGGCATTGAGAGGACGGCACTCATCACAGACGCCCTCGCCTGCGCGGCAAGCGACAGCAAGGTGGCATTTGACCCGCGTGTCATCATCGAGGACGGCGTGTGCAAGCTGGCCGACCGCTCGGCTCTCGCCGGCAGCATAGCGACAATGGACCGCCTCATCCGCACGATGGTGCAAAAGGCCGAGGTGCCGTTGGCCGATGCCGTGCGCATGGCTTCGGAGACACCTGCCCGCATCATGGGAGTGCTCGACCGCAAGGGAACGCTTGAGAAGGGCAAGGATGCCGACATACTCGCCCTCGACGGCGACCTCAACGTGCGTGCCGTCTGGGCAATGGGCAAGGTGGTCGAGGGGACAAACAAACTCTTTTGATTAAATCCGTAAATAACTATGCAATCATGTTGACACAAATCATAAACGGACACATCCTTACGCCGTCGGGGTGGCTGAAAGACGGCTCCGTCCTCGTAAGCGACGGGAAGATACTCGAAGTGACGAACAGCGACCTCGCCGTCATCGGGGCGAAGATCGTCGATGCCAAAGGGATGGCCATCGTCCCGGGATTCGTGAGCATCCATGCCCACGGGGCGTGCGGCCATGACTACACCGAGGCGACAAAAGAGGCATTCGAGGCGGCGGTGGCAGCCCATGCCGCGCATGGTGCGACGTCGCAGCTGGCAACGCTGTCGGCGGTGCCATTTGACACCATAGGCAAGGCTGTACGGGTCTGCGAGGAGGTGATGGCGGGCGGCAACCCGTTCCTGCAAGGGCTGCACATCGAGGGCCCGTACCTCAACCGCAACATGGCCGGCAAGCAGTGGGGCGACAATCTCAAAGACCCGGACCCGAAGGAATACAAGCCCCTGCTCGAATCGACATCTTGCATCCGCCGCTGGGACATCAGCCCAGAGCTGCCGGGCGGCCTCGACTTCGGGCGTCATGTCTCTTCGCTCGGGCTGCTGACATCCATCACCCACACCGAGGCGGAGTACAAGGAAATCCGCGAGGCATTCGAGTGCGGCTTCACTCATGCGGCGCACTTCTACAATGCCATGCCAGGTTTCCACAAGAGGCGTGAATACAAGTATGAGGGAACAGTCGAGAGCGTCTACCTCATGTCGGGCATGAGCGTAGAGGTCATCGCCGACGGGAGGCATTTGCCAGCGACCATACTCAAACTCGTCTACAAGCTCAAGGGCGCGGAGCTCACTTGCCTTGCCACGGATGCAATGAAGTATGCCTGCTGCCGTCCCGACACTGTTGACGATGCGCGCTATGTCGTCGAGGACGGGGTCTGCAAACTTGCCGACCACGAGACCATCGTCGGGAGCGTGGCGACGATAGACACCATGGTGGCAAACATGGTCAAGCTGGCCGACGTGCCTCTTGCCGACGCGGTGCGCATGGCTTCGGAGACCCCGGCACGCCTGATAGGCATCGACGACCGCAAGGGCTCGTTGCAAAAAGGCAAGGATGCCGACATCGTGATCCTTGACCATGACAACAACGTCCGCTGCGTCTTCTCCATGGGCGAGATTGTCGAGGGGACTGACACCCTGGTGCACTGAGCTTGCCAGCGCAATCCTGGGATAAACAAGGGGGGAGGCGATGTCGCCTCCCCCTGTCGTTTTTGTTAAAGGGCTGATTGCTGCCCGTCTTTCAACTTGAGATATGCTTTGCGTATCGCCGCCCTCAGCAGGCTGTAACGCTTGTAACCGACAACTTTGATGATTGCCTCGTCGATGGCATAGATGAGTTTGCTTTTGACGATCTGTTCATCGCGCCAACTGCCGGAATACAAATGCAGCGTGACGCTGTTGCTGTCAAATTGCCCCCTTAAATGAGTGAATACATTTGGCGGGTAGAGTGTAAAGATTTCGCCCCCCCCCCAGGTTTATTGGAGACTTGCTGAATTGCCCCCTGACCAGCCCGAAATGGCTTTCGGCCAGTTCTGCCATGCGCAGGTTTATGACTTTTTCGTTGTTGCTCCCGTCCTTGTCGATGAAATGGCCGTCGTCGTAGGAGTCGAGGCAGCATTTGATGAATGCGTTGCCCTGCTCGGCGCCGATGACGCACGCCTCGATGCGGAAGTCATCAACCCATCCTTTCTTGTAAAAATAGGATTCGACGGACGAGAATGCGTGATTGGAAAGGAACGGGTCAAAGCGCTTGTATGCTATCACGTCCGTGTCCAGGTAAATGCCGCCGCAATGGTAGAGTGCGTACAGCCGCACATAGTCAGAGACGAAAGCCCACTTGCGCCTTGAGAACGCCTCGCTCGTGAACGTTGTGGAGTGCACGTCAAAGTTGCTTTCGTCCCACAACACATACTCATAGTCGGGCATCAGTTCACGCCACGAGTTGACGCATCGCCTGATTTTGTCAGGCATGGGGTTGCCCCCGAACCAGCAGTAGTGTATCTTTTTTGGTATCATAGGTGTACAGTCAATAAGTGTCGTATGATGTTTGATGCAAAATTAAGTATTATATCTTTTGCCCAAAATGCCATGTCGTGCGTCGTCAGTCCAGCAAGGTTGCCCGTCATGCGCAGGGTGTTCAGGCGTGCCGAAGTGTCAAATCATGCTTGTTTTCTGTTTGTTTCGGTGATTGCCATTCACTATATTTGCCAAACGACAATGATTGAGCATTAACATTTAAATAACAGAGCCTATGTTTGAAAAAGAAGTATATGTCTCCAGGCGCAACCGCCTGAAGAAGGACGTTGGAGAGGGCATCCTCCTGTTCCTGGGCAACGACGAGTTGTCAACCAACTATGCGGCCAACACATTCACCTACCGGCAAGACTCGACATTCCTCTATTTCTTCGGGCAGGCATATCCAGGCCTTGCCGCCATCATCGACGTGGATGAGGACAGGGAAGTCATCTTCGGGGACGAGCTGACCATAGACGACATCGTGTGGATGGGCAACCAGCCGACGTTGCACGAGAAGAGCGCGCGCGCCGGCATCACCGAGACCCGCCCGTCGGCAGCGTTGGCCGAATGCCTGTCTGCCGCTGTCGCCAAGGGGCGCAAGGTGCATTACCTGCCGCCCTACCGCCCCGAACACAATCTGAAATTGATGTCCCTGCTCGGCATCCCCGTCGGCAGGCAGCAAGAGGGCGTGTCCATCGACTTCGTTAAAGCGGTCATAGCCCAGCGCAATTACAAGTCGGATATCGAAGTAGCCGAGATCGAGCGTGCCTGCAACGTCACCGCCGATATGCACATCGAGGCCATGCGTGTCTTGCGTCCCGGGATGCGGGAGAGCGATGTCGCCGCCGCCCTTGAGAGCGTGGCGTTCCGTGAGGGCTACGGGCTGTCATTCGCCACGATAGCCACCATCAACGGCCAGACGCTGCACAACCACAGCCACGCCAACACGGTGCGCGAGGGCGACCTCTTTCTGATTGACGCGGGGGCGGAAACACCTATGGGCTATGCAGGCGATATGTCATCGACGGTTTGTGTCTCCAAGCGGTTCACGGCGAAG
This sequence comes from uncultured Bacteroidaceae bacterium, assembly GCA_944321635.1. Classification (GTDB taxonomy): domain Bacteria; phylum Bacteroidota; class Bacteroidia; order Bacteroidales; family Bacteroidaceae; genus Avibacteroides. Next base: position 30,271 of record CALULY010000008.1, read on the forward strand.
CAGAAAGACATCTATGACATACAAAACGCAATGCACCTCGAATCGGTCAAAGCGTTGCGCCCAGGCGTGACATTCGAGTCCGTCTACGACCTCTCGGCGCGTGTCATGGTCGAGGGGCTGAAGTCACTCGGCTTGATGCGCGGCAATGCGGAGGATGCTGTGCGCGAGGGGGCTCATGCGTTGTTCTACCCTCACGGGTTGGGACACATGATGGGGCTCGACGTGCATGACATGGAGAACTTCGGGGAGACGCTTGTCGGTTATGCCGGACGGGAAAAGAGCAAGCAGTTCGGGCGCAGTTCGTTGCGGCTGGCGCGTGAGCTGGAGGTCGGATTCGTCCACACCATCGAGCCGGGCATATATTTCATCCCCGAGCTCATCGACTTGTGGCGCAAGGACAACAAATTTTCCGACTTCATCGACTATGGCAAGGTCGAGGACTACCGCCACTTTGGCGGCATAAGGAACGAGGAGGACTACCTGATAATCCCCGGCGGCGCGCGCCGTCTGGGCAAGAAGATACCCCTCACCACCGAGGAAGTCGAGGCGTTGCGTTGACGGCACACACTGCGTGCCGTGCCGGTAAGGGACGGCGCCCGGTGGAGTTTCTTAATATTCACCTAACAAAAGAGAACGATTATGAAGTACAAATGCATTGTTTGCGGTTGGATCTACGACCCCGAAGTAGGCGATCCCGAGGGCGGCATCGACCCGGGCGTGAAGTTCGAGGACTTGGGCGAGGACTGGGTTTGCCCCATCTGCGGTGTGGGCAAGGAGGACTTTGAGCCTGTCGCCGACTGAGCTTTGCCGCAAGGCTATCATCCAGGCGGCTGCCGCGTCCCTTGGCGGGGATGTGGCAGCCGCCTCGTTTATGCCCGTTGCGACAGTGTGCTTTGTTAGTCACGCTAACAAAGGTTGTTAGTGCCACTAACAAAGATTGTTAATCGCACTAACAAGGCGATTCAAAATCTTGTCTCGGTGATTCATGGATTTGTCTCGCCTTGTAAGTGTGACTTACAAAGGTTGTAAGTCGCAGTTACAATCTTTGTAACTCGCATTTACAAAAGACCCCACGGCGGCAGCTCGCCGAGCCGCGCCGGCGGCACGCTGCGCAGCTGTCACAATCACCTGATGGCGATGGCCGGGTCACTGCGGACGAAGTGCGCGGCATCATGCCCAAGCAGGCATAAGTCCCAGCACCGTTGCCGATTGCCTGCGCGGCGGGAGGCCTTAAGTCCGGGCGTATGCAATAATAGGGGGATAATCGCGTTAATATAGGTGCATCATTATGCTTGTTCAGATAAAAAACCGAGACGACGATGATTGAACACCTTAGGGGCCAATTGGCCGAACTCACGCCGACGCAAGCCGTGGTCGAGTGCTGCGGGGTGGGGTATGGCGCAAACATATCGCTCAACACCTATTCGGCACTCCAGGGCAAGACCGAGTGCAAACTCTACATCAGCGAGGTCATCCGGGAGGACGCGCACGTCCTCTACGGCTTCTGCACGAGAGAGGAACGTGAACTGTTCCTGTTACTCGTGACCGTGCCCGGCATAGGCGGCAACACGGCGCGGATGATACTGTCCTCTTTCTCCCCAGACGAGCTGGTCTCTGTCATCACGGCCGGGAATGCCAATGCGCTCAAGGCGGTCAAGGGCATCGGGCTCAAGACGGCGCAGCGCGTGTTGGTGGATCTCAAGGACAAAGTGGGCTCGCTCGGTTCGGCCGCGTCGGCTGTTGACCTTGGCCATGCCGTGCCGGGCGTGGCGGATGAGGCTGTGTCGGCGTTGACCATGCTCGGGTTTGCCGCGCTGCCGTCCAAGAAAGTGGTCAGCGCCATCCTGGCGGACTCGCCCGGATTGCACGTGGAGGAGATAATCAAACAGGCATTGAAGAGGCTTTAATTGCGAATGTCGCCGATGAGAGGTTTGCGCTTGTGCTTTACGCGGTTGTCGCTCGTGTCCCTGCTTGCCGTTGCAGGCACGCTGTGGGGGGCGGCGCGCCCGCTCGCGGCGGCTGTGCAGCAGGCTGAGACTGACTCGGTGAAGCCGCGCTACTCGGTGCGCAAGACCTACCCGGAGACGTTCCTCGACCTTTCGCCTAAGCCGGTTGACCTCAAGGACCCGGAGGGGTTGGTGACGGAGGTCGAGTACGATGAGGAGAATAATATATATAAGATTACGACCAAGGTCGGGTCAATCCCCTTGGGCGTGCCGCTCTATCTGACCCCGGAGGAGTATTCCGACTGGTCGCTCCGCCGCTCGATGGAGGCCTATTACAAGGACAAGAACGATGAGTTGATGCAGGGCGACAAGCACAACTTTGACTTGATGGACATGAAGTTTGACCTCGGGCCTGCCGAGAAGATATTCGGCCCCGGCGGCGTGCAAATCAAGACGCAGGGTAGTGCCGAGTTGAAGTTCGGGATGAAGTACCGCAACACCGACAACCCCACACAGAGCGAGGCGACGCGCAAGAACTGGGGGTTTGACTTCGACGAGAAAATCAATATCAACGTCAATGGTAAGGTCGGCGACAAGATAGACATGAACCTCAACTACAACACCGACGCGACGTTTGATTTCGACACCAAGCAGATCAAGTTGAAGTACGAGGGCAAGGAGGACGAGATCATCCAGCTCCTTGAGGCGGGCAATGTGAGTATGCCGACCAACAGTTCGCTCATCCGTGGCGCGACTTCGCTCTTCGGCATACGCACCGACCTGCAATTCGGCAAGCTCAAGTTGCAGGCGGTTGTCTCGCAGCAGGAGTCGGAGTCCAAGACCGTCACGAGCAAGGGCGGCGGCCAGACCAAGGAGTTTGAGATCACGGTCGATGACTATGAGGAAAACAGGCACTTCTTCCTCGGGCATTTCTTCAGGGACAACTATGACAAGAACATGTCACAGTTGCCCAACATCGTCTCGGGCATCTCGATCACCCGCATCGAGGTGTGGGTGACTAACAAGCGCGGCAACTATGACAATCCTCGCAACATCCTCGCATTCGCCGACCTCGGTGAGCGCAACCACATCAGCAACCCCAACTGGCAACCGCTCGGCACGATGGACGTGACTAGCAACAATGCCAACAACCTTTATTCGCAACTCGTCTCGACATACGCCGCCGTGAGGAACATCAACGAGGCCATCCCGACGCTCTCAGCTATCCCGGGCATGGATGGCGGCACGGATTATGAGAAGATCGAGAGTGCACGCCTGCTGACTTCCTCTGAGTATACGCTCAACTCGTCGCTCGGCTACATCTCGCTACGGACGAGGTTGCAGCCGGACGAGGTGCTGGCGGTGGCGTATGAATACACCTACCGTGGGCAGAGATACCAGGTTGGAGAATTCTCTTCGGACATCAAGGACAACAACCAGACACTTTTCCTCAAGTTGTTGAAGAGCACTTCCAACAGTCCGGGAACGACCAATTGGGACTTGATGATGAAGAATGTCTATTCGCTCGATGCCTACCAGGTGCAGCAGGAGGACTTCCGCCTCGACATCCTCTATCAGAGCGACACGACCGGAACGTATCTTAACTATGTGCCTGAGGGGCAAATCAACAAGCAAATCCTTTTGCGCGTCCTCAACCTTGACCGCCTCGACAATCAGAACCAGCCGAACCCGAATGGATTCTTTGATTACGTCGAGGGCTACACCGTCATCTCTCAGACGGGGCAGGTGATATTCCCGGTGGTCGAGCCGTTCGGGTCGTTCCTCCGTTCCAAGATTGGCAATGACGCGATTGCGGACAAATATGTGTTCCAGGAGCTCTATGATTCGACCAAGACGGTGGCGCAGCAGACGGCGGAGAAAAATAAATTCATACTCCGTGGTGAATACAAGTCCTCGTCCGGAGCAGAGATAAGCCTCGGTGCGATGAACGTCCCGCAGGGGTCGGTCGTGGTGACGGCCGGCGGTGTGACGTTGACGGAGAACGTTGATTACACCGTCGATTACACGATGGGCATAGTGACCATCCTCAACCAGAGCATCCTTGACGCGGGGACTCCCATCAGTGTCAATTGTGAGAGCAACTCGACATTCTCGATGCAGAGGAAGACGATGGTGGGGCTCAACTTCACATACGACTTCACCAAGGACTTCCAGCTCGGCGGCACGATCATGCATCTCAGCGAGAAGCCTCTTACGACAAAGGTCAACATGGGTGACGAGCCTATCGCCAACACGTTGTGGGGGCTTAACCTGGCGTGGAAGAACGAATCGCAGTTCCTGACAAACCTCGTCTCGTGGCTGCCCGGCGTGAGCCCGACGACCAAATCGACAATCAACCTGACGGCCGAGTTCGCCCATTTGATACCAGGCAAGGTGCGTGGCATACAGGACAACGCGTCCTACATCGACGACTTTGAGTCCACCAAGATCGGCATAGACATCCGCCAGCCGTCCTACTGGATGCTGGCGAGCGTCCCGCAGACTACGGCTTTCCCTGAGTCGTCGCTCAGCAATGACATCGACTATGGCAAAAACCGCGCGTTGATGTCGTGGTACTACATTGACCCGATGATGGTGCGCAAGAACTCTTCCATCCAGCCAGACCACTTGCGCAATGACCTCGACCAGCTCTCCAACCATTACGTCCGTGAGGTCTATGAGGAGGAGATATTCCCCAACCGTGAGACATCGGTGGGCGAGGCATCGACGCGCTCGATACTCAATGTGGCTTATTATCCTGACGAGCGCGGCCCCTACAACCTCGACACCGACTTGAATGCAGAGGGCAAGCTCAACGACCCGGAGAAACGTTTCGGGGCAATGATGCGCAAGCTGGACATGACAGACTTTGAGTCATCCAACATCGAGTACATAGAGTTCTGGCTGCTTGACCCGTTCATCTATGCCGACGAAAGCACGGAAAGGGTGGGGGGCGACTTGTACATCAACCTTGGTGACATCTCGGAGGACATACTCAAGGACGGGAAGAAGTTCTTTGAGAACGGTATGCCTGTCGATGGCGACCAGTCCAAGTACGAGGAGACGGTCTGGGGACGCGTGCCGACAGACCGCAGCATAGTCTATGCCTTTGACAACACTTCCGGAGCACGGGCAATGCAGGATGTCGGGTTGAATGGTCTCAATGCCGACGAGGAACGCTCGTTCTCTACCTATTCCAATTACCTCAACAGGGTGCAGGCCATTGTCTCCCCGCAGGCATTCGAGAAGTTCAATGAATCGCCGTCTGGAGACCTATACCATTATTATAGGGGGTCTGACTATGATGCGCAGCAGCTCGGCATACTTGACCGCTACAAGTATTATACAGGGACTGAGGGCAACTCCACCGCATCAGAGGATTCGCCCGAGAGCTATGACGTGTCGTCAAAGAGTATGCCTGACGTAGAGGACATCAACCAGGACAACACGCTTAACGAATTTGAGAAGTACTTCCAGTATAAGATAGAACTGTCACCCGAGAAAATGCGCATCGGTGAGAACTACATTTCCGACATCCGCACCACCACTGTGCGTTTGCGCAATGGCAATGACGAGGAGGTCAGCTGGTATCAGTTCAAGATACCCGTCAAGGATGGCACACCAGTGGGCAACATCAAGGACTTCAAGTCAATCAGGTTCATCAGGATGTACTTGACAAACTTCGCGCAGCCGGTAGTCCTGCGCTTCGCTTCACTTGAATTGGTGCGTGGCGAATGGCGTACCTACGAGAAGGAGTTGTCGGGCACCGTCTCTTCCGAGCCGCTCACCTCGGCAACGATAGAGGTCTCGGCCGTGAACATAGAGGAAAACGCCGACAGGACTCCCGTCAACTATGTCCTCCCGCCCGGCATCTCCCGTGTCATCGACCCGGGGCAACCGCAGCTCAGGCAGGACAACGAGCAGGCGTTGAGTCTGAAAGTGACCGACCTCCAGCCTGGCGATGCCCGTGCGGTTTACAAAAACACCGGGATGGACTTGCGCCGTTACAGGAGGTTGCAGATGTTCGTCCATGCCGAAGCGTTCATCGACGATGACACTGACCTTGAGGATGGGCAGGTGTCGATGTTCATACGTCTCGGGTCGGACTACAAGAACAATTACTATGAATATGAAATCCCGCTCGACATAACCCCCGAGGGGAACTATGACAACAACACGTCGGAGGGACGTTTGGCTGTCTGGCCGTCGGACAACATGCTTGACATATCATTTGACGTGCTCACGAACTTGAAGAAAGAGCGCAACACGGCAAAGAACAGCGGAGACCCCAACGCCGCATTCAACAAAGTCTACTTCAACTACGACCCCGACAAACCTGCCAACAAGATAAGCATCATAGGCAACCCGTCTCTCGCCGAGGTCAAGACCATAATGATCGGCGTGCGCAACAACAGCCGTTCACGCAAGTCGGCGGAGGTCTGGGTCAACGAACTGCGCCTGACGGAGTTCAGCGAAGATGGCGGCTGGGCAGCACAGGGCAACCTCAACCTCCAGCTGTCCGACCTCGGCTCAGTGACCATGGCGGGGCACATCGAGACTGCCGGCTTTGGCGGATTAGACCAGAGTGTGAGCGAGCGCAGGCTGGACGACTACAAGCAGTACAGCATCACGGCCAACATCGAGCTTGGCAAGTTCCTGCCTGAGAAAGTGAAGTTGACCGCACCCCTGTACTATTCCATATCCAAGGAGATAACGACACCCAAGTACAACCCGTTTGACCAGGATATGCTCATGGATGACGTCTACGACTCTTACAGCGACAAGCACCAGATAGACTCCATAAAGGATGTCGTCAACGAGCGTGTCACCTACAAGAACTTCAGCATATCCAACCTGCGCTTTGACATAACCAGCGAAGTACCGATGCCCTACGACCCGTCCAACTTCACATTCGGCTACTCGTCAACCCGCAAGCTCAACCAGGGCAACACGACGCAATGGGAGAAGGACAACACGTGGCAGGCTTCATTCGGCTACAACTACGCGTCGGCCATCCCGGCTTTCCAACCGTTCAAGGACTTGAAGAGTAAGAGCAAGTGGCTGAAGTTCGTCAAGGATTTTGCCATAAACTACGTGCCGCAAAACATCTCGTTCAACACCGACATGTCGCGGCACTACTACGAGTTGCAGCTGCGTGACCTTGAGAACACCTACGGAGGCGAATCGACCATCCCGCTGTCGTTCTCCAAGGATTTCTTGTGGAACAGGGACTTCGCGCTGCGGTGGGACTTGACCAAGAACCTGCGCATGAACTTCTCGTCAGCCACAAACGCAGAGATAGAGGAACCCTACGGTCCAGTCAACAAAGACCTTTATCCCGACGAATACGAGTTCTGGAAGGATTCCGTCAAGATGAGCATCGCCAGCCTCGGGCGGCCGGTGGACTACAACCAGTCGTTCACGGCCAGCTACAAGTTGCCGTTTGACAAGATACCATTGTTTGACTGGCTCACGTCCGATGTCAAGTTCTCCTCGTCCTACAACTGGGAGCGTGGCGCGGAACTCTCTGACGGCACGTCGATGGGCAACATCATCGACAACCAGAGGACGCTCGACGTGAACGGCAAGGTCAACCTCGAAGCCCTCTACAACAAAAGCCCGTGGCTGAAGGCGGTCAACAAGAAGTTCTCAGGCTCGTCGTCATCCCGCAACTCCGCCCGCAACAAAAAGAAGAAGGACAAGAAGGAGAAGGATCTCGTCAAGGTGCTGCAAATCGCAGGTGACACGGTGATGAGCATCGAGCACAACTTCTCCAGCCGCAAGGTGCGTGTCTCGGCGTTGGACATGGAGGGCAACCGCTTCCCCGTCAAGTACAAGGTCGTCAACAAGGACAAGATCAAGCTCACCTTCACAGACACCGCCAACATCAAGCTCACAATCAAGCCGGGGCCGAAACTGGAGGATGAGAAGTGGTACAAGATGCTCCAGTGCGTCACCCGCTTTGCCATGATGGTCAGGAACGTGAGTGTCACCTACCGCAACACCTATGCCATGACGTTGCCGGGTTATATGCAGGAGGTGGGAGATATGCTCGGGCAGAAGAAGGTAAACGGACGCTTCGCCCCGGGGCTGGCATTCGCATTCGGCATGACGGGCGACGACTTCATTGACGAGGCGGCGCGCAACGGGTGGCTGATGAATTCGGACTCGATAGTGACCCCGGCATCGTCCAACGCCATGGAGGACTTCCAGATACGTGCCACGCTTGAGCCGTTCCGCGACTTCAAGATAGAGCTGTCGGCAAGTCGCACCGTCAACAAGTCGCGCTCCATCCAGTTCATGTTCGACGGGATGCCCGCCACGCAGTCAGGCAACTTCCAGATGACGACGATAGCCATCGGCTCGGCCTTTGAGCGTTCCAACGGGCGCAACGGCTATGCCTCCAAGGCCTTCGAGCGTTTCGTCTCCAACCTCGACGTGGTGCGGCGGCGGTTGGAGCAACGCTATGCCGGGGCGACCTACCCCGTGGGCACGACGTTGGCAGGGCAACGTTTCGACCCCGCCAACGGCACGTTCAGCCGTTACTCGTCGGACGTGATGGTGCCTGCCTTCCTTGCCGCCTACACTGGGCGCGACATCAATGGCAAGCACGCCCTCGACATCTTCCCCGGGCTGTTGCAGATGCTGCCCAACTGGCGTGTCACCTACAACGGGCTGTCAAAGCTCGACTGGTTCAAACGCCACTTCAAGAGCTTCAACATCAACCACGCCTACCGCTGCACCTACGCCATAGGGTCTTACAACACATTCCAGACGTTCACCGACTACATGGACGGCTTTGGCTTTGTCGAGGACGTGCAGACGGGCAACCCCGTGCCGTCGTCGATGTATGACATCACCACGGTGTCCATCAACGAGCAGTTCTCGCCGCTCATCGGCGTTGACATGACCTTCCACAACAGCGTCACGGCCAAGGTGGAGTACAAGCAGACCCGCGTGCTGACGCTCAGCATGGCGGCCAACCAGATCGTCGAGAGCGGTTCCAAAGACATAGTGTTCGGCCTCGGCTACACCATCAGCGACGTGAAGCTCTTTGGCGGTGGAGGCGGGCGCAACCGCCGCCGCAACTCGTCGTCATCGTCCAAGACCACTACGCAGGGCGGTTCGAGCGGGGTGAACAACGACATCAAGCTCCGCGCCGACTTCTCCTGGCGCAACCAGATGTCGCTCTGCCGTGACATACAGGATGTCTCGACCCAGGCGACGCAGGGCAACCGTGCCATACGGCTCTCGGTCTCGGCCGACTACACGCTCAGCAGCATGGTGACGCTGAGGCTCTACTACGACTACCAGCGCAACATGCCGCTCGTCTCGTCGTCGTCCTACCCCGTGACCAACTCGGACTTTGGCGTGAGCGTCCGCCTCTCGTTGACGAGGTGACGGCTGCACGTGGGCGATGACGGTCGCGCATCTGTTTTTCACTTCCTGCCCGGTTTGTTCTTGTTCCAAGCCCTGCTCCCGCTCCATGCAAGCGTGCGGCGAGGAGGGGGTACACCTCATGCGCCCATGCTGCTGCGCAGCTGACGTCATTCTGATGGGTCAGGGGATGAAACGGGCGGGAATAGGCATAAAGTTCGATCAGGTCTGACCTAAACTTCAAAAGGGTCGTATATAAAGTAAAAACAAAAGTTCTGTTTATATATTCAGAACTTTTGTTTATATAAACAGAACTTTTGAATATATAAACAAAACTTCTGAATGAATTTTATGTCTGGAGGCGGTGAACTTTTCTCGGCGGGAGGCGGAAGTTCAGGCCTGATGACAATGAGTTTATCTCCATCCCACGCCGGCAGATGTCAGCACACCGCAGTAGAGAAGCAGGATTTTGCGTCTCTACACCAACATGGCATTCCACGGCAACACACCGTCCACAGTATAGACGCGATTAATCGCGTCTCTGCTACGTACCAGGCAAGCCGCAACACGTGCGCCGACGGTTTCAGACCAGATGCGGGCGGTGATGGGCTTGCTGCGCCACCAAGTCAAGCGTTTTGAGGGTTTGCAGGTAGACAATGATTAGTCAACTTGCGCCACCGTTTCATTGTGGCGCGTCTGGGAGAGCAAGGCATAGGATGCAGTTAGGGCGTGCCATCGGGCACGCCCTAACCATTGTAACATCGCGGCACGGATGCCACGCCTTCAGAATTCGCTGGTGAAGTGGAAGCGGATGTGCTTGAAGTCGTTTTGCGCCATTTGCAGGACATAGTTGCTGTCGGCCAAGAAGACGTCGCGCCCCTCGCGGTCGTGTGCCATGAACTGATATTTCCGTTTTTTGAACGCCGCGAGTTCCTCGGCATCGTCGCTCTCGATCCAGCAGGCTTTGTAGAGGTTGAGCGGTTCCCAGCGGCAACGGGCGTTATATTCGTTTTCGAGGCGGTATTGTATCACTTCAAATTGCAGCTGGCCGACTGTGCCGATGATTTTGCGGCCGTTGAATTGATTGACGAACAGCTGTGCCACACCCTCGTCCATGAGTTGATCGATGCCTTTGGCGAGTTGTTTGGCTTTCATGGGGTCGTCGTTCTCGATGTACTTGAACAGTTCGGGCGAGAAGCTGGGGAGGCCTTTGAAGTGCAGCACTTCGCCCTCGGTCATGGTGTCGCCTATCTTGAAGTTGCCGTTGTCTGGCAGCCCGATGATGTCGCCTGCCCATGCTTCATCGACGGTGCTTTTCTTTTGCGCCATGAATTGCGTGGGGGACGAGAATCGCATGGTCTTGTTCTGGCGGACGTGCTTGTAGGGGGCATTGCGGATGAACCGTCCCGAGCACACCTTGCAGAATGCGACGCATGAGCGGTGGTTGGGATCGATGTTGGCGGTTATCTTGAAGATGAAGCCTGTGAACTTGTCTTCGTCGGGGAACACTTCCCTTTCCTCGGCCATGACGGGGCGGGGGCAGGGGGCTATCTTGACGAAGCAGTCAAGCAGTTCCTTCACGCCGAAATTGTTGAGTGCCGAGCCGAAGAAGACGGGAGCAAGGTCGCCCTTGAGGTAGGTGTCAACGTCAAACGCGGGGTAGACTCCCTCGACGAGTTCGAGGTCGGCGCGGAGCTTGGATGCCTGTTCGTCGCCGATGTTCTTTTCCAGTTCGTCGGTGTTTATATCCACCTCGACTTTCTCGGTGACGACCTGCTTGCTGGGTGTGTAGAGGTCGAGTTTCTGCTCGTAGATGTTGTACACGCCTTTGAAACGTTGCCCCTGTTCGATAGGCCATGAGAGGGGGCGGACTTTGATCTTCAGTTCCTCTTCAATCTCATCCAGCAATTCAAATGGGTCACGTCCCTCGCGGTCCATCTTGTTCATGAAGATGATGACAGGGGTCTTCCTCATGCGGCACACTTCCATCAACTTGCGTGTCTGCGCCTCCACGCCCTTGGCACTGTCAACGACGATGATGACGCTATCGACTGCCGTGAGGGTGCGGTAGGTGTCTTCTGCGAAATCCTGGTGTCCGGGGGTGTCGAGGATGTTGATTTTGTAGCCGTCGTAATCAAACTCCATGACCGACGTGGTGACAGATATTCCGCGCTGCTTCTCTATCTCCATCCAGTCGCTCGTTGCCGTCTTTTTGATTTTGTTGCTCTTGACCGCGCCTGCCACCTGGATCTGACCGCCAAAGAGCAGGAGCTTCTCAGTCAATGTCGTTTTGCCGGCGTCGGGGTGGGAGATGATGGCGAAGGTGCGCCTGCGGAGTATTTCTTTGTTCATGCTTGTGTCTGTTGTTTTGTTATTCGTCAAGTTTGAGTTCGCCGCGCCTGTCCTTGTTGTAGTAATTGGCGAGCATCGATATGAAGTTTGTTATTTCCTCCATGGCTTTTGCCGTCCCTGGTGTCACCTCACGCTTTTGGAGGCGGAGCATCAGCAGGCCGTAGAGGGCTTCGAAGCAAGTCTCTATTTCCGATTCGTCGGTCTTGCCGGATTTGTTCCTGAGTTCGACGATGAAAGGAAGTGCCTTGAAATAGGCTGCGTTGTAGAATGGTTCCCGCGTCGAAGCGAGTAGCGATGCGTGCAGGTCGTTGAGTGCTATTATGACATTCTTGTTGATTTGCAGATGCCCAGACTGCTGCACACCCTCGGCACGCATCATGTCGATGAGGTCAGAGTACCATTTGACGAGTTCCTGCCTTTGCTCATCGCTGATGCCATACTTGTCGATGATGCTTGCCTCGATTGTTGGCAAGTCAAGGCCTGCGGCACGTATCTGGTCTTCTACTTGCCACATATAGATAAGGTACTCGGCGATGTTGGTCTCTTTAAGTTGCCTTGATATGTACATTTAGTATAATGATTTGCCAGTGCAGGTGAGGACGAGCGCGACAATCGAGATGATGATGACCACCGTGCCTATGACCCTGTTGATAATCCAGATGCCCCTCACGTCAAAGTGCTTCCTGACCTTGTTTACACCGTATGTGATGGTGAACCACCACAGCAGCGCGCCGATTGCGATTGAAAGGTAGCCGGCTACGTGCTCAAAGATTGTCTCCTCACGTGAGAGGAAACCAAAACGGGCAAACAGACCGATGAACAGGAATATTATGAGGGGATTGGAAAGAGTGAGCATGAACGCTGTGACGAGGTTGTGCATATAGGTGCCTTTCTTCCCGGAACTCGGGCGCAGGGACTTCATCGGGTTGCTGCGGAATGTGTATATACCAAAGACCATGAGCAGCACCGAGCCGAGGATCTGCAGTTCCTTTATGTGTTGTGACATGAAGTCGGACACGAGGCTCAAGCCGTAACCGGTGAGCAGGGCATAACTGAGGTCGCTCAATGTCGCACCTACTCCAGTGACAAAACCGTACCAACGCCCTTTGTTCAATGTCCTCTGGATGCAGAGTACGCCGACTGGCCCAAGCGGCGCAGAAACAACCACACCGATGATCAGACCTTTGTAAAGGATGTCGAATGCGTCTAACATGAATGCAAAGATAGGGACTTTGGATTAAAAGCCCCTATCCCAATTTGTTTTTATATGCTATGTGAGCTTACATGGACAGTTTGCGCCCTATTGGGAAGTTGATGCCCATGTTGATGTTGGTGTTCACCCTCTTGACACCAATCATCTGGGGTGAGACCTTGAAGAACTGGCTGTCGCTGCCTATGAAGAAGTTGAATCCTTTCGGGTGGAGGTTGAGCATCCATCCGAAACTTGAACCATAAGAGGAAATTGCATAGTTGACACTCAAATCGAGGACAGAGACAGGGGACAGGTTGGCGTAGAAGCGACCCTCGCTCGTGGACATTTTGCCTGCTATGCGCGTTGATGAGAGGAAGCCTGCCGACAGCTTGTCGTAGAAAGGCATGGTATATTCCGCACCGATATTGAGCGTAGCGGCCAGTGCCTTAGCCTTTCCGACACCGGTCTCGTCTTCATAAAGGAGAAACACATCTTTTATGTCGTCGCCGAGGTTTTCGAGTTGGGCATCGATGCTGTTGTCGTCATAGTCTGGGCTGTCCTTGTCAGTTTGGATGTTGTTGAAGCCGTCAAACGTGTATTGGCCTCCTGACACTGCACGATTGACGTCTTTCCATTTGATGAATCCGAGGTCAAGGATCGCGGCAGAGACCTCAAGCCCGTCGAATATCTTGTAAGTAGCTCCCAAGTCAATGGCGAAACCACCGCCGGAAAGGGAGAAAGGACCGTCGGTGTTGACATCCGTGACCTTGTTTCTGCCATTTTCGAGTTCGGTCTCAAAGGCCATTGTCGGCACGGCCATGTCGAGATAGCCGTCAGCAGTGATGTCCCACTGCTCATCTGAGAGTTTCATTGTCAGCTTGTCGTATGTCATTTGGGCGTATGCACCGCCTATCAGGAACTTGAGTTTACCGCCCACACGCAGATTGTCCATCACGCGCATCGAGTAGCCCAAGCCGATTTCTGCGTAAGCGTTTGCCGAGAATCTCAAATTGTCAAAGTCGCATTGTGTGACCCCGCTCTCGTCCATGCCGTTCTTTATGAGCGAAAAGAAGTCTTTTGGCAACCTCGATGACACGTTGCTCTTGATGCCGAGGTCGATGGTCATGTAACCTTTCCACACATTGAAACCTGTGGACAAGATTTGCAGGTTGATTGTCGTCCCGAGCCTGTTGGTCCCTTTGAGCTTGTCCAGGAACTCTGATGCGCTGACATTCGGGTCAAGGAACGTTGTCAAGTCGTAGCCGGGGGTAGTACTCTTATATAAGAAAGTAGACAGGCCCATGTTTGACTGCACGTCTATGTTCATGTTGCCCAACACCGGGAAACTGAAGTATGCCCGCTCATTGCCGAATGCCGGGTTGAGTTGATGCCTGTAATAGTTGCCTTCCAAGAAATAGCCCGACTTCAATCCTTGTGCACTTACGGTGAAGCAGGCTGCAACGAACATAAGTAATGTGAATATATGTCTTTTCATAATTGTCATTGTTTTTAGAAGATTGAGCCACCGTCGATTGTTATGCCTTCAGGCAACCTCAATTTCAAGTCTTTCAAGACTACATAGTCGTTAGAATTCAAGACTTCCTGGTTGCCGGATTTGTTGGTCATGACGAGTTGCAACTTTATGCCGTCGAGGGATTCGCCTATTATCTTGCGCGTCGGGTCGGTGATGGTGATGGCAAGCGCATTGTCGCCTCTGACAACTTTCTCGGGCATCACATCCACTTCCAACTCATTCAGCTCATTCCCCTCGCTGTCGATGGCGACAGCATTTATCTCCACATCGACAGGTGTCGCATAGACCATAGTGCCTTGCAACAGCACGCTGCCCAGGTTCAAGTCTTCAAGGTCCTCATGCCAGCCGTCTATCACTTCGTCATAAAGGACATTCATGTCTTCCCCGAATTGGAGCGGGGCTTTGAATATATAATCTATGTTGATGTTATTGCTCTTGTTGACCTCTATCTCGTAGTAGTTTTCCTTGTCGGCTGCTGCATTCATCACCATATTTATATTGTCCGGGATATATTTGAGCAATCCATTCAGGTTGTCAACCGTGACACTTTTGAATCCGTCTTTTTGCAAACCGTTGTCAGAGAGGATGAAGTTCCTTTCATCGTCTGTCACTACAAGGCCTTCAATGCTTGCCGTGCCGAATGCTTGCGACTGATTTGTGGAGACAAAATCACCGTTGAGCATGAAACTCATTGGGATTTCACCCGTCAAGGAGATTTCAACCGATGCATGGGCGGCATCGATGCAGACATCCTCACTTTGCAGGAAGTCCGGCAGGTCATCCTTCTCGATCTCGACAAGCTCCTCTATCGGGTCTATTGCCGGGTCAAATTTGCCCGTGGCGGTACGTATCGTCGCGCTGAACCCTTCGATTTCCAGATTCATAGGCAGGCTGATCGTACTCGGTGCGCTTGCTTTCAAGCTCATGACACGGATTGAACCGCCAAGGATGAAACTATCGTGGAGTGTGAATGAATTGTCAACGACGTCGATGCCGTCACCACCGACATTCCACCCGAGGACTGGCAACTGGTAAGACAAGTAGCCGTTGTTGTCACTTCCCAACTCGATAGCGTAACCAGTGAGATCAAGCAGCTGTTCCCCATTTACCCTCTTGATGTTGGGGTCATCTGTGACCAAGGAGCCTGGCACAACGATCAACAATTCGTCGTTAAGGTCAATCGGTGTATACGTTATGTCACCCATGCCTGTCAGCATCAAAGTTATGTTGAGATAAGTCCTGTCGGATGTTATGCTCCTGAAGTTCAGCACCTCGTCAGGCACGTCGTTGCTCGTCACGTCAAAATTTGTCACTTCTTCACCGTCTTCGGCAACGTTGACTTCAAGACCGAAATAGTCAATCAATTCACCCGTCTCGGGGTCATACTGCGGCTCGTTGAAATCAATGTCGTGCCCGGAGAAAGGATTGATCGCTTGGGCTACCCTTTTAACCTCGGTCGGATCGGTGGAAATGTCCGCATCATCCACCCTGATGTCGAAATCCGCCTCGGATGTCCCGGACTTTACCAGGAAATACTCTCCCGTGGCCTCGTCGAATTCAATCATGTCAGACTCGTCCAAGTCAAGCAATTCTCCAATCTTCAGCGTATCCACGTTGCCGACTGGTAGGGCTATGCCATTGTTGAAAATGGACATATCCTTGTTGATCTCCTTGCTAAGGTCATAGTCTGAATCGACACATGAGGCCAATAGCATGATTGACAGGCCAGCAAAGCCTGCCCGTTTCATTTTCAATCTCAATTCCATGTATTGATGCTTTACTATGTTTTCTTAAAATTCGCCGCGAAGTTAATGACATTTAATCGTATTTACGCTCGTAATTATTATCCTAAAAATATTGGAACATATCTTAATTTTATTAGCTGCATACGATGCCTGGCAAATGTTGTCCGATTGGGAAAAATGTTGACTTGCTGGCGTTTTTTTAATAGTATTTAAACATTAGGATTAAAAGTAATTTGTACTTTTGCGCCGACTAAAAGGGCGCGGGCCTCCATGTCCGTAGTATGGCGGGTGTAGCCCTTGGGATTGGAACAACTTATTTTTAATAATTAAAACATAAGACAATGATTAAAGTAGGTATTAATGGATTCGGACGCATCGGACGTTTCGTATTCCGCGCAGCTCAAAAGAGAAACGACATCCAAATCGTTGGTATTAACGACCTCTGCCCGGTGGACTACTTGGCTTATATGCTGAAGTATGACACGATGCACGGCGCATTTGACGGCACGATCGAGGCTGATGTCGAGAACAGCAAGCTGATTGTCAACGGCAAAGAAATCCGTGTGACTGCTGAAAGGAATCCTGCTGACCTGAAATGGAACGAAGTCGGTGCAGAATACGTAGTCGAGTCTACCGGTCTGTTCCTTACAAAAGAAAAAGCGCAAGCACACATCCAGGCTGGTGCAAAATATGTAGTCATGTCTGCACCGTCAAAAGATGACACCCCGATGTTTGTTTGCGGCGTGAACGAGAAGACTTATGTCAAAGGCACTCAATTCGTTTCCAACGCTTCTTGCACGACTAACTGCTTGGCTCCCATCGCTAAGGTGCTCAACGATAAATTTGGCATCGTCAACGGTTTGATGACGACTGTACACTCAACCACTGCAACTCAAAAGACTGTCGATGGTCCTTCATTGAAAGACTGGCGCGGCGGCCGTGCGGCTTCTGGCAACATCATCCCGTCTTCTACTGGTGCTGCAAAAGCTGTCGGCAAAGTCATTCCCGAGTTGAATGGCAAATTGACAGGCATCTCTATGCGCGTTCCTACTTTGGACGTTTCTGTTGTTGACTTGACAGTTAATTTGGCTAAGCCTGCAACGAAGGAAGCTATCTGCGCTGCAATGAAAGAGGCTGCTGAAGGCGAATTGAAGGGCGTGCTTGGCTACACTGAGGATGCTGTCGTCTCTTCTGACTTCCTCGGATGCACGTTGACTTCTATCTTCGATGCAAACGCAGGTGTTTATTTGACTGACACTTTCGTGAAGGTCGTTTCTTGGTACGACAACGAGATCGGTTACTCAAACAAAGTGCTCGACCTCATCGCACACATGGCATCTGTAAACTGCTAATCCAGGATCAGAAATCCATAAAGCAAGAGGGGTTGCCCGTCATCGGGCAACCCCTCTTTTTCGCATCAAGACGCTCACAATCAGAGCTGCAAGCACACACATCCTCATTGCAGGGATTAGCGATTCCGCTGCGCCATCAAGTGCCGTGCGGAAAAACATCTGAAGTCACGGGCAAAATCATTGTATGCAAAAGCCGGAATCATCTAATGCAAATAGCTTTTGCATACGGTGTTTTTCACAATGCGCGCACAGCTCACAAACGTGGCGGCCGGTGCCAAAGGAGAGTGGCAACAGTGTTGCATCAATGGACTTTTGACTGGCTGTCTGCCGCATCCGCTGGCTCACCTTCGGGCTTGGCATCCACTTGTGGCTTTGCATCTTCACGGGGCTCGTTTGGCTTGGTGCCGCCGTCGGTCTTGTCGGTGGCTGGCTTGAGCGACTCCACCCATTTCTCGTAAAGAGCCTCGTCCTCGGCATCGTCATAGTGCCTCTCCGGCTCCTTGGCATAGTCACTTTTGGCATGAAAGAACAGGACTGCGACCATCCCGCTCAGGAAGCCGGCAAGGTGTCCTTCCCACGAGACATCGCCCTCGACAAAGTAGGGGGTTATGCCCCACACCATTCCGCCGTAGAGGAACACTATCAACAGCGACGCGGCGACCATTGGCTTAGTCCAGTTTACCAACCCGCTGAAAAACAGGAATGCAAGCAACGCGTAAATGATTCCGCTCGCCCCGACATGCCATCCGTCCCGGCCAATGACAAATGTCAGTGCCCCGGTCAAGACCCACACCACACCGAATATCAGGAACGACCAATCCTTGTAGAAATAGTTCAGACACCAGGCCAGGAAGAACAGCGGCAGGCTGTTGACCATCAGATGTCGCCACGACGAATGCACGAAGATGTGCGTCAGGATGCCGACCACACCATCGGCATGGCGTGGATGTACTCCGAGCATGGCCAAGTCCAGTGACAAGGTCTGGCGGAGCACCTCCACCATGAGCATGACGAAAATTAATATTAAAGGCACTATGGCTGACAATTTGAGCCTTTTGAGGTGCTTATCCATCTGTAATGGTGTTGTGTGGGCTACAAATCTATTACAATTATTCGGTTTTTAGCGGAAAATAACTTTGTGCCGTTCTTTGTTTTTAATAAATATTGTATATTTGTCAAACAACTTTGATTAATATAATATTGCGTGTAAAACCAAACAAACTGATATTATGAGTTATCTACGTTTTGATAAAACCGAGATGATTCGCCTTGAGGAGTCCTTGCAGAAGGAAATCCTGAGGACGAATCGCGCCGGTGCTTATCATTGTTCTACAATCGTGGGATGCAACACAAGGAAATACCACGGATTGTTGGTAATTCCAATCCCCGAAATCGATGATGAAAACCACGTGCTGCTCTCGTCGTTGGACGAGACTGTGATACAGCACGGGGCCGAATTCAACATGGGGTTGCACAAATACAAGGGAGGCAGCTTCAGCCCCAAGGGACACAAATACATCATCGACTTTGACTGCGAGAAAGTGCCTCAGACCATCTACCGCGTCGGGGGGGTGATCCTCAAGAAAGAGATTGTGTTCGTGCATCACGAAAACCGCATATTGATAAGGTATACCCTTGTCGATGCGCACTCTGAGACCACACTTCGCTTCAAGCCGTTCCTGGCATTCAGGTCGGTCAGGGAGTACACTCACGAGAACATGCAGGCAAGCCGCGAGTATCACGAGGTGGACAACGGCATCAAGACTTGTATGTACTCCAGCTACCCGGACTTGTATATGCAGTTCAGCAAGCACGTCGATTTTGTGTTCAAGCCTGATTGGTACAGGAACATCGAGTACCAGAAGGAATTGGAGCGCGGCTACGACTTCAATGAGGATTTGTACGTTCCTGGATATTTCGAATGCCACATCGAAAAGGGCGAGAGCATCGTATTCTCGGCAGGCACGAGCGAGGTCGAGACATCCACGCTCCTTGCCGAATTCCAGAAAGAGGCCGACGAGCGCACGCCTCGTGACAGCTTCAAGCATTGCCTTATCAACTCGGCGCACCAATTCTACAACAGGCAAGGTGACGAGCATTATGTCCTGGCCGGCTACCCATGGTTCAAATGCAGGGGGCGCGACCTCTTCGTCTCGTTGCCAGGGCTGACGTTGGTCAACAACGAGCTTGACCGGTTCCACGCCATAATGGGGACGGCAGAAAAGGCTGTCAGGGACTTCATGGCAGGCAACAAGATCTCGGTCAAAATCTACGAGATGCAACATCCTGACGTGCTGCTGTGGGCAATCTGGGCTTTGCAACAGTACTCCAAGTTCACATCGCTGGAGGAATGCGTCAACCGCTACGGCAAACTGATCGAAGACATCATGTCGTTCTTCTTCCACCAAAAGCACAACAACCTTTTCCTCCACGACAACGGGCTTGTCTACACAGACGGCAAGGACGAGGCGGTGACATGGATGAACTCCACAGCCTACGGCCGCCCGGTGGTGCCGAGGACGGGCTATGTCGTCGAGTTCAACGCGCTGTGGTACAATGCCATGCGTTTTGCCGCAGAGGTGTGCCGCACGATGGGCAACGACTCATTTGCCGACAAGATGGAGACGACATCGCTCAAGACGGCCGAGTCATTTGTCCGTGTATTCCTCAACGAGCATGGCTATCTGTTCGACTACGTGGACAACAACACTGTGGACTGGAGCGTGCGTCCCAACATGCTGTTTGCCGTCGCTTTTGACTACTCCCCGCTTGACAAGAAGCAGAAACGCCAAGTCCTCGACATCGTTACCAAGGAGCTCCTCACGCCGAAAGGCATACGTTCCCTTAGCCCCAAGAGCGTGGGTTACAACCCCTACTACGTCGGACCACAGGTGCAGCGTGATTATGCATACCACCAGGGAACGGCGTGGCCTTGGCTCATGGGCTTCTACATCGAGGCCTACCTCAAGATATATAAGATGAGCGGCCTGTCATTCGTCGAGAGGACACTGATCGGGTTTGAATCCGAGATGCGTTACCATTGCATCGGTTCCATCTCTGAGATGTATGACGGCAACCCGCCATTCAGAGGCAGGGGCGCAGTGTCGTTTGCAATGAACGTCGCGGAAGTTTTGAGAATCATAAACATTTTAGATAAGTATAACAATCAACAGTAGGAGGTGGAATAAACTATGAAAGTCTTAATGTTTGGTTGGGAATTTCCACCGCACATATTAGGAGGGTTGGGCACGGCAAGCTACGGCCTGACCAAAGGTATGTCGCTGCAAAACGACATGGACATCACATTCTGCATCCCGAAACCTTGGGGGGACGAAGACCAAAGTTTCCTCAAAATCATCGGGATGAACAGCACCCCGGTCGTCTGGCGTGATGTGAATTATGATTATGTCAACAGCCGCATAGGCAGTTACATGAACCCACAGCTCTACTACGACCTGCGCGACCACATCTATGCCGATTTCAGTTACCTGCACACCAACGACCTCGGGTGCATAGAGTTCTCCGGCCGTTACCCGGACAACCTGCAAGAGGAGATAAACAACTACTCCATCGTCGCGGGAGTTGTCGCCCGTCAGCAAAAGTTCGACATAATCCACTCGCATGACTGGCTGACCTACCCGGCTGGCATACACGCCAAGCAGGTCTCCGGCCGCCCACTGGTCATCCACGTCCATGCGACAGACTTTGACAGGAGCCGTGGCAACGTCAACCCCACCGTTTATGCCATCGAAAAAAACGGGATGGACCATGCCGACCACATAATGTGCGTCAGCGAACTCACAAGGCAGACGGTCATCAACAAGTACCACCAAGACCCCGCCAAGGTCTCCACGGTCCACAACGCCGCAACCCCGCTATCGCAAGAGATAATGGACATCGTGCCGCGCAAGCGTGAAAACGAGAAGACCGTCACATTCCTCGGCCGCATCACCATGCAGAAAGGGCCTGAATACTTCGTCGAAGCCGCCGCTATGGTGCTTGCACGTGCCAAGCACATACGGTTTGTCATGGCGGGCAACGGCGACATGATGGAGAAAATGATAAAGCTTGCCGCCGAGAGGGGCATCGCCGACCGCTTCCACTTCCCTGGCTTCATGCGTGGCAAGCAGGTCTACGAAGTCCTCAAGTCGAGCGACGTCTACATCATGCCGTCAGTCTCCGAACCGTTCGGCATATCCCCGCTCGAAGCCATGCAAGTCAGCGTCCCGACCATCATATCCAAGCAATCTGGATGCGCCGAGATACTCGACAAATGCATCAAGATCGACTACTGGGACATTCACGCCATGGCCGACGCGATACACTCCATCTGCACAAACGACTCACTCTACAACTACCTCAAGGAAGAGGGCAAGAAGGAAGTCGATGCTATCACCTGGGACAAGGTGGGGTTGAAGGTCCGCAAGATATACGAGCAAGTGTTAAACAATTACAGATAACAAACCAAACATCACAGAGATATTATGAAAACAATCTGTTTCTATTTCGAGATACACCAGATGTTCAACATGAAGCGTTACCGCTTCTTTGACATAGACTACGACCACTACTACTTCGACGACTTCGCCAACGAGACCAACATCGAGGATGTCATAGCCAAATCCTACGGACCGACCGTCGATGCGCTCCTCGACATGATATACAATTCCGACGGCCGTTTCAAGTTCGCCTTGGGAGTGTCGGGCACTGCGCTTGAATTGTTTGAGATGCACGCCCCCGACTTCATCGAGAAACTCAAGAGGCTCGCCGACACCAAGTGCTGCGAATTCGTCGCCCAGCCCTATTCCTACGGCCTGTCGTCGCTCTACGACGAGGCTGGTTTCGTGGATGAAGTCAAGCGTCTGAGCAAGAAGATCAAGCAACTCTTCGGTGTGTCGCCCACAGTGTTCGCCAACAGCAACATGATTTATTCCGACGAGATAGGCTCGATGGTCTCATCAATGGGCTACAAGGTCGTCTTGACCGAAGGTGCTAAGCATATACTCGGATGGAAGAGCCCCCACTACGTCTACAACTCGGCACAAAACCCGTCGCTGGCACTACTGTTCCGCGACTTCAAGTTGTCTGATGACATAAGCCTGCGCTTCGCAAACAGCACGTGGGACGAATATCCGCTCTTTGCCGACAAGTACGTTGACTGGATCGCCGCGCTGCCCGAAGAGGAGCAGGTCGTGCTCATCGCCATGGATATGTCGGCATTTGGCATCGCACAGCCGTTGTCGTCCAACATCCTCGACTTCCTCAAAGCCATCCCGGCGTGCGCCGCACAGCGCGGGCTGGGCTTTGCAACGCCGACGGAAGTGGTACGCAAGTTCAAGCCCGTCTCATCCATCGACATCGACCATCCGATTTCCTGGTGCGACGAGGAGCGTGACACGAGCTCATGGACAGGCAATGTCATGCAGCGCGAGGCACTTGACAAGCTGTACAG
This sequence comes from uncultured Bacteroidaceae bacterium, assembly GCA_944321635.1. Lineage (GTDB taxonomy): Bacteria > Bacteroidota > Bacteroidia > Bacteroidales > Bacteroidaceae > Avibacteroides. The sequence continues at coordinate 53,221 of CALULY010000008.1, forward strand.
CGTAGCCGAGCGCGTGCGGATGTGCAACAACAAGCTGGTCAAACAGACGTGGGACTACCTGCAATCGAGCGATTACTTCCACTTCATGTCAACCAAGAACACTGGCGTGGGAATCAACCGGGGCATATTCGACTCCCCGTTTGACGCATTCACCAACTACATGAACGTCATCGCCGACTTCACAGCCCGCGTCAACTCACTCTACCCGGAGGACATCGACAACGAGCAGCTCGACGCGTTGACCCAGACAATCAGGAACCAGAGCGTCGAAATCGACACACTCACCAAGAAACTGGCGGAGAGCGAGAAAAAGGTCAAGAAGCTTGAGACAGCTCTTGCCAAAGCCGAGCCGAAACCGGCAAAAACACCAAAAGCAACGACGCGCAAGAAAGAGGAATGACCTGACCGCCACCTGCCCGACGGCGGGATGGCAAGCATTCGTTTAGGACAACCCCACCGTCCCTTGCTGCCACCAAGCAGCCATGGGACGGTGGGGTTCCCTTGTCTTTGTCCGCCTGCCACGCCAATCCATGACGCTTGTGTGAGGCATGAAGCCGGTGAAGTCTGGCATGAACTTGAGTTTCCCGTCGGGAAAACTCCGATTGCGTCAGGCATAAAGCCGGGCAGGGTAGGGGATAAAGTTCGTTCAGAAGTTTTGTTTATATATTCAAAAGTTCTGTTTATATAAACAAAAGTTCTGAATATATAAACAGAAGTTTTGTTTTTACTTTATGTCAGACCCAATGGAAGTTTTGGTCTGACCCAATGGGATTTTGTGCCAGACCGTGTGCAAATTTATGTCCGTCACGTCGGGTTAAAAACAGGGGCGCACCGCCGGTGCGCCCCTGTCGTCTTGCGTGCCATTTGCCTCGGTGGCTCAGCCTTGGCCGCTGGTGAAGTAGTCTCGGATGCACTCCGCCACGCGCTTGTTGCCTTGCTCGTTGGGATGCACCTGGGTGCAGTCGCCTGCCACGTCGCCGTAGAATTGGGCGGCATTCTCATTAGTGATGCCGCTCATCGTCCACAGGTCGATAAAGTGCAGGCCGTAGTGTTCGGCTACTTCCCTGACAAGCTCGTGCTTGGGCCAGCGTTCCGCCATCTCCCACTGCTTGACTGCCTCGATGTCGGGGAATCGCGGGGAGGGGTACATCGCTGCGAAGTCGCCGGTGGGGTCCATGCCGACCTCGCAGCGGATGGGCATTATGCCTATGAGGTATATCTCCGCGTCGGGGCAGTCCCGCATCAGGTTCTCGACCATGCCTTTGTAGGCGGCGAGCGTCGAGATGCTCTTGTCCACTTGGTCGCCGCGATAGGGCGGTTCGTTGGCTACCATCTCCTCGTAGGTCGTGCCACCGTTGCCGTCGCTCACCCACGATGAGTAGGTGTCGTTGCTGGCCACGTATAGGAGGATTATGTCCGGGTCATAGTATTTCGCATCGAGCGAGCGGAGATAGATGCTGTTCGTGCTGTTTGGCTTGACCCATGTGCCGCCTACGGCCATGGGGGCGTGGCCGTCGAGTCCGTACCTGGTCTCGCTTTCGCTCCACTCGATCCCGAGCCACTCGACGAGCCACGGCTGCCACTGGCAACATTCGGTCAGGCTGTCACCTATGGTTATGACTTTTTTGCCGCGAGTGTCGAGTGTTTGTGGTTGTTCGTCCTCAGTGTCGCATGAGGTGAACGAGGCGAGGACAACGAGTGCCGCCGCTGCTGCCAGCACGGTCTTTATGCCGTGGGCGAGATGCATTGTCAGAGTGCGCATGAGCCTTCAACGCATTCGCCGTTTGCGCGGCCATTGTACTCCGGGTGTCTCTTTAGCCATGCCAGTGCGTAGGAGCAGGTGGCGACGGGCGTGAGCCTTTGCTGCAAGGCGTAGTCATAGGCTGCCCGTACCAGTTCGGCGGCTATGCCCCTGCCACCGATGGCGGGAGGCACGATGGTGTGGCGGATGTCGAGCGCGCCGTCGTGCACTTCGTAAGCCACGTGCGCCGTCTCGCCATCTGCGGTGACGGTGAAACGGCGGGATGCTGTGTCGTGTGTGATTGTCATGTCTGCCATGTGTTATTGGTTGTCTACCGGTCTGAGTTCGCCAGTCCCGGTGTCGATGATGAATCCGTTGACCTCCACGTCCGATGGGATCAGGGGGTGGTGTTTGATGAGGCTCACGGTGTCGCTGACCGCCTTGGCCGTGTCGTCAAATCCAGTGAGCCATCCCTTGAGGTCTATGCCGCAGCGTTCAATCGTGCCGATGGTCTCCTGGCTGATGCCTCTGGAGCGCATCTCGGCGAGCATCGCCTCGCCGCTCATGCCGTGTGCGCCGCAATTGGTGTGCGCTATGACCATGACGTTGTTGACCCCGAGCTCATAGATGGCTACCAGCAGGCTGCGTATCGCGCTGTCAAACGGGTCAGTGATGACCGCCCCGGCAAATTTGATCATCTTGACATCCCCGTTCTTCAGGCCGAGGGCGGCCGGGAGCAGGGTCGTGAGACGGGTGTCCATGCATGAGATGATGGCAGTCTTCTTGTCCGGGTACTTGCTGGTCTTGTAGCTTTCATAGGCTTTGCTCTCCACAAACTGCCTGTTGTAGGCGAGCAGCTGTTCGTTCACTTTGTTATCCATTGTCTTATGGTTTGTCGTTTGTCATTCTGTCGTTGTTTGCGCCGGGCAGGCGAGTGTGGTGATGACGGGGTTGTGGTCGGACATGAGCGTGCCGGATGTGCTCTCGTCCGGGATTTCCGTCCTTTGTACGTCGAATGCAGGGGAGACGAAGATGTAGTCTATCTTCTGCCTCTCGCCCTCGGGGATGCGGTCAAAGTCGTGGTAGGTGTATGCCACTCCTGTCTTTTCGTCCGCCACCGCATAGCTGTCAACGAGCACGCCTGGCATGGATGTCGCACGTTTGTATGCCTCTGACTCGGCGTTGACGTTGAAATCACCTGTCAAGATGGCCGGTGCCTCGCCGGCTATCGTGTCGAGTCTTTGCATGATGAGGGCGACACCATTGTTTTGCGCCTCTATGCCAACGTGGTCAAGGTGGGTGTTGACGAAGCATATCTCATTGCCTGTCTCGTTGTCATGCAGCTTTGCCCATGTCGCAATGCGGGTGCAAGCGCCGTCCCAGCCTATGAACCCTGCGCTGTCGGGATGCTGTGACAGCCAGAAAACGCCGTCATCAAGCAGTTTGAACCGTTCTTTGCCCAGAACACAGGTGCGAATTCCCCCGCTTCCTTGCCGTCGTCACGCCCCACTCCGACGTGGGCATAGCCGGGCAATGTCTCTGTCAAGTCGTGCAGCTGGTGGACAAGCACTTCCTGCAAGCCGAAGATGTCTGGGTGCGTCGCATTGATGAACTTGGCAATCGTGTCCCGCCTCGTGTCCCAGCTGTTGAGGCTGTCGCCCGCATTGTCGTAGCGGACGTTGAAAGTCATGACCTTCAACTGTGGTCCTGATTCCTTCTCTTGGCATGAGCCGATGAGAGCCGCGATGATGGCCGCGGCAAGCATGGATGTTGATTTCTTCATGGTGCAATGTCGGTTGGTTGAGGTGCAAATGTAGGAAAAGCATCATTTCTTTTAGTTTTTTCCTTTATTTTATTTGCACGTTAAAATAATATGCCTACTTTTGCACCGTCATTAAAAGGAACGCCAAATTGGCTCAGTTGGTAGAGCATTTCATTCGTAATGAAAGGGTCGCCGGTTCGAGTCCGGCATTTGGCTCAAGCAATGGCGCCTTCGTCTAGTGGCCTAGGACGTGGCCCTCTCACGGCTAAAACACGGGTTCGATTCCCGTAGGCGCTACACTTTCAAAAGCAAGCCGACGCTCCGTTAGCGTCGGCTTTTTTGTTTTTCATCTGACAAACAGGCCAAAAACGTTGATTATGGGAAAAGGCAAGTACGACTTCATCGACAAGGAAATCATTGAGAAAATCGAGTACTACAAGAGCCGTGGGCATCGCGTCCCTAAGCTCTCGATGATAAAAACGCCCGAGCAGATCGAAGGGATAAGAGCCAGCGGCGTGATCAACACCGGTGTCCTCGACCTCGTTGCAAGCGAAATCCATGCAGGCATGACCACGCTGGAGATAGACAAGCTCGTGCACGACTACACATTCGACCACGGGGCAGTGCCCGCGCCGCTCAACTATGAGGGATTCCCCAAGAGCGTGTGCACATCGGTCAACGAAGTTGTCTGCCACGGCATACCCAATGAGTTTGAAGTGCTGGAGGAGGGCGACATCATCAACGTCGATGTCTCCACTATATATAAAGGATATTACAGCGACGCCTCACGTATGTTTGTCATAGGCCAGGCGAAACCGCGCGTGCAAAAGCTTGTCGATGTCGCCCGCGAGGCTCTCAAGGTGGGGATACAAGAGGCGCAACCCTACGCTTTCCTCGGCAACATCGGCAACGCCATCGAGACGTTGGCGCGGCAGCACCATTTTTCTGTCGTGACGGATTTCTGCGGTCACGGTGTCGGCTTGGAATTTCACGAGGAACCAGAAGTGGAGCACGTGGGGACAAGAGGCAGGGGAATGCTCATCGTCCCGGGGATGGTCTTCACCATCGAACCGATGATCAACATGGGTGTCCCCGATGTTTTCATAGACGAAGAGGACGGTTGGACCGTAGTCACCGAGGATGAGAAGCCGTCTGCCCAGTGGGAACACACGATTGCCATCACCCCTGACGGCAATGAGATCTTGACCTACTGACGTGGCAACCATGGCCGCAGCCATGGAATGCTTTGTTGGTGCCGACAACAAGCATTGTCAGTGCTAACAACAACCTTTGCAAGTGCGACTAACAAAGCACTCTGTTTCGCTGTCGTCCGGTCCCGTCATCGCGGCTCTTGATGCCGGGTGCGTTGCATTTGCATACGGAAAGGTTTAAATTCGCCACTGATTAAAACTTTTGCAATGAAGGAAGTCATCTCATTCCTCGCGGGATTGCAGGCAAACAATGACCGCGAGTGGTTCAACGCCCACAAGGACGACTACCGTGCGGCGCAACAGCGGTTCAATGAGTTTACAGAGGCCTTGATAGCTGGGATTTCCAGTTTCGACGGGTCTGTGTCTGGCTTGCAGGTCAAGGACTGCACGTATAGGATCTACCGCGACACCCGCTTTTCCAACGACAAAAGCCCGTACAAATGCCACATGGGCGCGTTCATTTGCCCTGGTGGGAAGAAGTCGGGCATGGCAGGCTATTACTTCCAGGTAGGACCGGACGACGACGGATATGATGCGGGCAACATGCTTGCGTCTGGCCATTACTGCATCGAGCCCGCCGCTCTAAGGGTGTTGCGTGAGGACATAACCTATGGCGGGAGCGACTTCGCTGATGCCGTCGCGGCGGCCAAGGGGTTCGAGCTCGACGAGGAAGGCAAGCTCAAGCGCGTCCCAAACGGCTATCCCAAGGATTGCCAATGGGCTGAATACCTGAAATTCCGCACCTACTGCCTTGTCAAAAGCCCTGGAAGGACCTATGTCACCCGCCCCGGCCTGCTGGGCAGGCTGCTGGAAGACTTCAAGGCGACTAAGCCATTCCTGGACTTCGTTAACAGGGCAATCGCCTATTCGCGCAACCCCGACTGACCGTCTTGGGTGCAGGCCGGTTTGTTGCCTGATGTAACGTCACACCAGTTAAACATTGTCGTAGCGTCGTTGTAATTTCCCGGCATTACATTTGGCGTGTAACAAATGCACGTCAATATATGAATGTAAGAATGCAATGCGCTGCGGCAGCTCTTGCCATGGCGGCAGCCTTTTGCGGTTGTGGCAGTTCGACCGGAGACAGCACCCCAATCATCCATGCCCATCGCGGCGGTGCGGCATTGTTCCCCGAGAATACTATCGAGGCAATGCTCGGGTCGGTCAGGATGGGTGTCCCCGTGCTCGAATTGGATTTGCACATCACCCGCGACAGTGTGGTCGTTGTGTCCCACGATGCCTCCTTGCCTGCTTGTCGCACACTGACGGTCGAAGGGGACACGTTGGTGGCGGGTGACGGTCTCGCTTACAGCATATACTCCATGGATTATGACAGCCTTTCGCGTTTTGACGTGGGAAGCCTGCCAGATCCGCGATGGCCGCGCCGTGTGAACATGGCTTGCGGCGTGCCTCGCCTTAGCGACCTCGTTGACTCGGTCGAGCAGATGTCCGCTCGCTTGGGACGCCATCCAGTCGGTTACAACATCGAGATAAAGTCCGCGCCGTCAAAGGATTGCGTCCTGACACCTGACTACCGCACATTTGCCGACGAGTGCATGAAGGTCTTGTCGTCAAAGAACCTTGGCAGCAGGCTGACAATCCAATGCTTTGACGTGAGGACGTTGGATTACCTCAGGGCCAAGTACCCGGCACTCTGCTTGTCCTATCTGGTCGAGGACACTGTTTTGTCGTTTGAGGAACAGCTCGGCTTGCTGGATTTCGTCCCGCAATATTATAGCCCCGAGAGCTCCATGCTCACCCGTGAAATCGTTGACAAGGCGCATGAGATGGGCATGAAAGTGCTGCCATGGACCGTTGACAGCAAGCAGGAAGCCTTGAGGCTGAAAGGCCTGGGCGTCGATGGCATAATCACCGATTGCCCCGACAGCATGGCAGTGTGGCTTGGCGGCGGCAATTGACGGCCGGCGGACGATGAAAACCGGCCGCTCAATGCTTGTGGTGCGGCCACAATCCCTTTTTCAACGGCAGACGCGGGAATAGTTTCCTGAAGCGCACCATCTGCTGCGTGATGTTGCCACCGGCGATGACGAGCGTGACGGCGATGATGATCAACGCCAGGCCGAGCCATTCGCGTTGCGTCAACGACTCGTCAAACACGGTCAGCCCGACCGCGATGGCCGTCACCGGCTCCAACGCGCCGAGGATGGCGGTGGGCGTCGAGCCGATGTACTGGATGGCACTCGTCGTGCAGAGGAACGAGATGGCGGTCGGGAACACTGCCAACGCCACAAGGTTGCCCCACAGCCACCATTCGCCCGGGACGGTAATCCTGCCGTCCGTGTACAATCTGAAGATGAACAACGACAACCCGAACAGCAGCACGTAGAACGTCACCGTCAACGTCGCCACATTCTTGAGCGAAGTCTGGTTGATGCCGACGAGATATATGGCGTATGTCAACGCCGAGACCATCACAAGCGCGGTGCCCGTCAGGCTCAGCGACGCGCCGTCCTCACCCTTGTAGAGCAGGCCGATGCCCGCCACGGCCAGGACGATGCAAATGACGGTCTGCACCGTCGGTTTTTCCTTGAATGCGAATGCCATGATCAGCGCAACGAGGATGGGATAGACGAACAGCAGCGTCGAGGCTATCCCAGCCTCCATGTGCTTGTAACTCTGGAAAAGCGTCAACGACGACACCGCCACGAGCAGCCCCATGACGATGAGCTGGAACACATTCTTGCGCCGCACCCTGAAACTACGCCCACGGGCCTTGAGCATCACGCCCAGGATGGGGATTGCAAAAAGATAACGGAAGAAGAGTACCGAGTCCGCATCCATGCCCGACTCGTAAAGGGGCAGGGCGAACAGCGGGTTGAGCCCGTAAGTCGTAGCCGCAATGATGCCGAGCACGTAGCCCTTGGCCTTGTCGCTGATGTTTGCCATGATCGTGATTGTGCTATTCACATTAAATGCGCGGCAAATGTACTCCAACCTCCAAACATGGCAAAGCCGCAGGCAAATCCAGTGACGCGGCAGCCATGCGAAAGCCTCGTCAGGTCCAAACGGCACTTATGCCGGGCATAAACTCCCGCACGGTCAGACACAAAGTCCCGTTGGGTCGGACATAAACTTCCATTGGGTCTGACATAAAGTAAAAACAAAACTTCTGAATGAACTTTGTGTACGGAGGAAACCAACTTTGGGCACCGGGCAAGCGGACTTTGCCCGGTGAGTGTCCGGGTTTATGTCTGGCATCGAGAGGTTGCAGGCATGGCATCACCGTCCATTAAGACAGATGCGGCGGGCCGGATGTCCTGGCCCGCCGCGCTTTACCCTTGCCGTGGCTGCCGGTCATGTGTCTGATTTGCGGCGGTTGCAATCGGCGCAGAGCATCTGGCAATTGTCGGCAGTGGTGCGGCCTCCCTTGCTCCACGGGGTGATGTGGTCGGCCTGCATCTCGTCCTCGGCGAAGTGCTTGCCGCAGCGCGGGCAGATGCCGCCCTGCCGCTCGTAGGCCGCCCGCCGCATGGCCGGTGAGAACGCGCGGATGGACAGGTGCCGCTCGTCGCCCGTCAGGAGGTAGGGGTAGATGCCCGCCTTGCGCGTCACGTCATCGTCCATGATGAGGCGTGCCGTCTCCGCCTCCAGTCGCGCGGTGTCGTGCACCTCGTCGTGGTGGCGGTTGTAGAGGCTGCCCCAATCGACGGACCGCATGAACTTCTCCCGCTTGGTCACGAATGTGCCTTGCACCCAAGTGATGACGCTCTGGAAGTACCGCCACAGCGCGAGTGCGTTGGCGTCGTGCTGGTGGCGTGACATATATTCCTCAATGCTCCCCGCACCGTCGGCGTCCGCCGCCCATCTGATCGCGGTCTCCAGGTAGTCCTGCCTGATGGGTGAGCCGCTGACATAGCTGCTGCCTATGCCCGAGGCGGCACATCCGCTCTTGCTGAAGTAACGCTTGGCATCCGCCAGCCACCGTCCGGCATAGACGGCGTTGCGCAGCTCCTGCTCCGTGAGCCTTTCGCCCGCTATGTTGATGGTCTTGAACCATTGCAGCTTCTCCGACGGCCGCCCACGGCAGACATAGACCATGAGCCGATAGCCGAGTATGGCCGCCTGCTCGTCCTCCTGGAGGTTGTGGAAATAGCGCCCGTCATGCGAAAATTCGCCCGTCACGTACTGGCACAGCGAGATGCTGCGCTGCTGCCCGTCGATGACTTCGTAGCCCCCGTCGTCGCGCACCGCCCAGTACATGACGTTGAGCGGGAAGCCGTGCGTCACCGTGTCTATCACCGTGTCGCGCTGCCGTGCGTCGTAGATGAACTCGCGTTGGTAGGCCGGCCTGATGTCCAGCCGACCGCCATAGCCGGTCACGCCGCCCTCGGCGTTGTCCTCGTAGCCGTCGGCCAGCTCGCCGACGGTGATCTCGTGGAGATGGATGTCCATGGTGTCAGTGTCTTGGTTTGATAAGTATTCTTACATATTTGGGTTTGCCGTCAATAGCACCCTCTTTGTCCTTGATTAATCCGTGTGGCTTGCATGGCATGGCATCGTTTTTACGATAATCATTAGCGTCGAGGATTTCAAATTGCTCTGGATTGTACTTGTCGAGGAACGTTATAGGCACTCCCATCGCACCGTCGAAGTCAACGGGTATGTCCGTCACGCGATCGACATTGATTGCGTCGTAGTTGTCATAGTACGGGTATGCTTCGGCCGAGTATGTCTTGTAGAGTATCAATTCCTCATGCCGCTTCCGATGGTCGAGGTTGGTGAACCAGCAAATGTTGCCCATGCTGCGCCACTTCTGCCCCGTCTCGTCTTGCCAGTAGCGTGTGGCTCGCGGCTCGCTGTCCGCCGGGACGCGGAATGCCATGTCGCCGGACTTGTAGCCGAGCCATATCTGGTTTTGCATCAGGAGCGGGAAGATTTCCTTGTAGGTGATTGCGTTTTGATTGCCTATGATGAGGAACTTCTTGCCATACTCCATCAGCTGCGCGATGTATTCCCGGAACAGCGAAAACGGCGGGTTAGTCACCACCACGTCCGATTGTTTGAGCAACTCGATGCATTCGGGGCTGCGGAAGTCTCCGTCTCCGTCGAGCTGATGCACCCCGATTTCGTCCGGGTCGGGGACACGGTTGCCGTTGCGGTCGCCGTCGTAGATGAGGTAGACCGCCCGTCCCGCCTCGCCGCGTGAGAAGAGATTGATGTCCTGGCTCTTGTAACACGTGGTGATGAGCCGCCTCAGCCCCAGCCGCTCGAAGTTGTAGGCGAAGTAATGGAAGAAGTTGGAAACGCTCGGGTCGTCGCAGTTGCACAGCACCGTCCGACCCTCGAAGTGCTTGCGGTAGTGGCGCAGCTCGTCCTCAATGTCCGACAGCTGCGTGTAGAACTCGTCTTGCTTGGCACGTTTCGCCGCGCTCAGGCTGTTGTTTCCTGCCATGGTGATTGATAGTTTGGGAGCATCGGACTATCAATCACTATATCGGTATGAATATGTATATAAGAAAAGGTGCTGACCACCTTTCTCGCGTTCACGGGAAGCCTGAGAAACAAACCCGTCCTACAACCGAAAGAAGTCGGCACCTTGAGGTGCAGACATTGGCTATCGGTTGTAGGTTGGGAAAGTCAGGCTTTCCGCGAAGCGCCATTCCGAATATCAGGAATCAGTTTCTCAGGCTTTTTCTTGAACGCGAAATAATAGCTAATGCTTCAGTTAATGTTATGTCAGTTGTCTGTCTATGTCATATATATAATGGTATAGGTTTCCCCCGTCATCCCGGGGTGTCGGCAAATGTACTAAAAACCTCCGCCGCAATTGCCCGGCTTGCTAAAATTTGTGTGCGGGGAGCCCGGCATTCCTTCACAATTTGCCGCTTGCCGAGAGGTGCGGCGGCGCGTATGGAAATTTGCTATATCTTTGTCACCCCACTCTATGCAAGGAGGAATGACGATGACCACATACCCGCAAGACAATGTGAAACCCTACGACGACGACCGCAGCAAGTCGCGGCAGGTCGAGGAGATGTTTGACAAGATCGCGCCGCAATACGACCGCATGAACCACACGATGTCATTTGGCACTGACCGTGGATGGCGGCGGCTTGCCATCCGGCACCTGAAAAGGTTCGCCCCTCGCACCGTCCTCGACGTGGCTACCGGCACTGGGGACTTCGCGATCGAGGCGTTCAGGGGCTTGGCTCCCGACCGCGTGGTGGCAACTGACATCTCCGAAGGCATGATGGACGTGGGACGGCGCAAGGTCGAGCGGCTGGGTTTGTCTGACCGCATCGTGTTCCAGAGGGAGGACTCGCAGGCATTCTCCTTTGCCGACGGCACGTTTGATGCGGTGACGGTGGCTTTCGGGGTGAGGAATTTCGAGGATTTGGACAAGGGTTTGTCCGAGATGTGCCGCGTGCTGCGTCCTGGCGGGCAGTTGGCTATCCTTGAACTGACCGTGCCCGAGAGGCGTGTGCTGCGGTGGATGTACAATCTTTATGCCGGCCGCATCATCCCGGCACTCGGCCGTCTGATGTCGGCGGACGGACGTGCCTACGTCTATCTCCCCACGTCGATACGCTCATTCCCGCAAGGTGAGGCGATGAGGTCCATCATAGCCAAGGCGGGCTTCAGTGATGTCAAGTTCCGCCGTCTGACATTCGGTGCTTGCACGCTGTACACGGCTACAAAGTGAAACAAACGTTTTAGCAATTACGTCCTATGAGGAAATTCGGTCTGATAGGTTATCCGTTGGAACACTCCTATTCTTCAGCATATTTTGGTGAGAAGTTCAAGCGCGAGGGCATAGATGCCGTCTACCACAACTACGCACTCAAGTCGCTCACGGATCTGAGGCGGCTGGTGGAAGATGAGGGGCTCGACGGCTTCAATGTGACTGTCCCGCACAAAATCAACGTGCTTGAGCAGCTGGATGACGTTGACATCCATGCCGACATAATAGGTGCTGTCAACGTCGTGAGCGTCGAGGATGCCGGTGGGTATAAGATATTGAAAGGCTACAACACCGACTACTTGGCGTTCCGTGCGAGCATCATACCGTTGATGCAGCCCCAACACGTCTCGGCAATGGTACTCGGGACTGGCGGCGCGGCACAAGCGGTCGCCTATGCCCTGACGGAGATGGGCATTGAGTGCGTCTTTGTCTCACGCAAGGATTGTGCCGAGGGGGTGCTTTACAGTGAGGTGGATGAGCGGATGATGGGCCGTTTCAAGATCATCGTCAATTGCACGCCCGTCGGGATGTGGCCCAAGGTGGGCGCACGTCCCAAGTTGCCGTACAAGGCATTGACTGCCGAGCACCTACTCTATGACCTCATTTACAATCCGGAACAGACCAAGTTCCTCGCTGCGGGCATCAAAGCCGGCGCGCAGGTCAAGAATGGATTGGAGATGCTTCACAGGCAAGCCGACCTGTCATGGGAGATATGGAACGCTCATGCAGGTTGACCGAGCAGCTTGATCAGTGACTCATAGCCATCGACGACGTAATCCGCGCCGGCGGCAACGAGTTCCTCGCGGCTGCCATAGCCGAGCAAGATGCCGATGGAGTCTATGCCGGCCGCCTTTGCTCCGTTGATGTCATATTTGCGGTCGCCTATCATCACCGCCTTGTCAAGGTCATCCGCCCCCAGGCTTCTGAGGGTGTGGGTGATCACTTCCGCCTTGGTGCGCAGACCACCGTCATTGGCACGCGCCCCGATGAAATCAAAGTGCCTCCTGAGCCCGAAGTGGTCGATGACGACATCTGTCATGTCTTGCGGTTTGGATGTGGCCAGCGCGAGGCGGAATCCCATGCCGCGCAACGTGTCAAGGCACTTGTCAGCCCCGTCAAACGGCGCATTCTCATAGACCCCCTTGCGCTCGTAGCGTTTGTGGTAGATGTCAACGGCGCGGAGAGCGTCCTCCTCACTGAAATGGTAGAACTCCATGAACGAATCCTCCAGTGGCGGCCCGACGAAAGGATAGAGGTCGTTGAGGTCGTCAACCTTTATGCCAAAGTGTTCCAAGGCGTATGCCGCCGAGCGCAATATGCCCGGAGCAGAGTCGGTCAGTGTGCCGTCAAGGTCAAAAAGCAGGTATTTGTAACGTTTCATCGTTTGTCGTTTGGCTTGCGAAGATAGGCGAAAAAGCGGCATAGGATGGTATTTTGACTTATATTTGTCGCCAAGGCTGCCATGGCACAACGTTAGTCCCGGCACGCCAAGCAAATTACGTTCCAGATGAAGAAGAAAACACTCCTTTGGTCTCTTGCCATCATTGCCGCTCTTGTTGTGGGGGTTGTGGTGGCGGCACATTTCATGCTCGTCTATGCGCTCCAGCCTGACAACAGGGGCAAGGACTTGCAAGGCTCATTAGAATATATGTATGAGGAGTATCCCTACCTCCGTCCTTGGGTGGACAGCCTTGAGGCGGCGGGAGCGTTGCGTGACACGTTCATCGTCAGGGACGGGACGCGCCTCCATGCCTGCTATGTCGCCGCACCGGCTGAGACCCGGGCGACAGCGGTCATCGTACACGGCTACACGGACAATGCCATCCGTATGTTCATGCTTGCCCACCTCTACAATCACGAGTTGGGCTACAACGTTTTGTTGCCCGATTTGCAATACAGCGGGCTGAGTGGTGGCGACAGTTTCCGCATGGGATGGCTCGACCGTCTGGACGTGCTGCACTGGATGGACGTTGCCGACTCCATTTTCGGTGGGACGAGGATGGTTGTGCACGGTATCTCGATGGGGGCGGCCACGACGATGATGGTCTCGGGGGAGGAACAACGACCATTTGTGCGGTGCTTTGTCGAGGATTGCGGCTATACGAGTGTCTGGGATGAGTTCGAGCACGAGTTGCGGGGGCGGTTTGGCCTGCCCGCTTTCCCCTTGCTCTACGTCGCTGACTGGCTTTGCGGGGTCGAGCATGGATGGACGTTCCGCGAGGCTTCGGCGGTCGAGCAGGTGAGGAAGTGCCGCCTGCCGATGCTTTTCATCCATGGCGATGCCGATGACTTCGTGCCTACGTGGATGGTCTACGAATTGTTTGAGGCAAAACCGCAGCTCAAAGAGATCTGGGTCGTCCCGGGGGCGGCGCACGCGGTCTCCTGTCGCGACAACCGTGACCAGTATGTATGGCGTGTGAGACGATTCGTCTCGCGATACATCAACGAATGATTAATCCAAAAACATATCACCATCATGCAGCAACAACCGCAACTCAACGAACACAACAAGGAGGAATATCCCCCGATGCACACCTGTGAACACATCGTCAACCAGACAATGTGCCGCCTGCACCATTGCGGGCGGGCAGTGTCGGCGCACATCGAGCGCAAGAAGAGTAAACTCGATTTTGCCCTTCCCGCACCGTTGACAGACGAGCAAGTAAGGCAACTTGAGGATGCGGTCAATGCCGTCATCGACAGGCATCTTGATGTGACCACCAGCTACCTGCCCATTGCCGAGGCGGCGGCTCGGTTTGACCTGCGCAGGTTGCCAGACGGGGTGTCTGACACGGTGCGTGTCGTCAGCATCGGCGATTATGACGAGTGCCTTTGCCTTGGGCGGCACGTGGCCAACACTGCTGAAATAGGGCATTTCAAAGTGACCACGTGGAGTTATGCCGATGGCATCTTCAGGATGCGTTTCAAGCTGGAGTGAAAGCCTTGCGGTGCCGTTACGGCGGTATCGCGTGTGGCTGTCAAAAACATCGTATGCTAATGGCAAAAACATTGTATGCAAAGTCCCGAAACATTGTATGCAAACGGCAAAAACATCGAATGTTTTTGCCGCTGTCCTGCATTGCCGCGTGAATTGCTTTTGCACATCGCGCTGGTGTGAACGAATGTTAACGCCACCGTCTGCCCGCGTTTTTCGAGTTTGGTAGATAGTTCAAATTTTATGTTCTGATGGTAAGACTTTCGACCTGCCGGAATTGACGCTCAAAGGCGGCGTGTTAAACTATTAAAAATGCGTTGCCTGCCTATCCTGCTATCGATACTTTTGTGCTGTTCCTGCTCGGATGCGTGCCGCTCCGCTCGTTGTTTGGCTTTGCAGGGCTTTGCCAAAGTTGTCTTTTTGGTAAGAATATGCGCCCCCAGGCCTGATGCTGTCAATGGCGGCAATGACTGCTGGGCACGTGTCGCGGGAGCAAGGATTGAAAAAAGTACGGACATGATGAAAAAACTACTGTTCTCCATCGCCTTGACATTGCTTTTCGTAGTGCCGGCGGCGTACGCCCAGACCCCGCTCACCCTTGACAGTTGCAGGCAGATGGCGATGGCCAACAACAAAGACCTTAAGATCGCTGAGGAAAAGATGAAAGCCGCGAAGCTGGAAAAGAAAGCCGCTTTCACCAAGTTCTTCCCCGCGCTGTCGGCAAACGGCGTTTATATGTACAGCCAGAAAGAGATTTCGCTCCTCAACGCCGACCAGAAACTCGCACTCGGCAACATGGGGCAAGTGCCGGGGCAAATGTTTGACGGCATCAAGGGGGCGATGATGCAGGTGGTGGCGGCACATCCCGAGTTGGCCCAGTACCTCGCCCCGCTTGCCGGCATTGACATAACCGGGGCTCTCAACGAAGTGGGCAGCGGCATAGCGGATGCTTTCCGCACGGACACGAGGAACATCTTCGGGGCAACGTTCATGTTCACCCAACCAATCTTCATGGGCGGCAAGATCATCGCTTACAACAAGATCACGGACTATGCCCGGCAGATCGCGACGTTGCAACACGACGTGTCGATGCAGGATGTCATCCTCAGCACCGACCAGGCCTATTGGCAGGTCATCTCGTTGGCATACAAGAAAAGGCTCGCCGAGAGCTACCTGGCATTGCTCCAGAAGATGAGCGACGACGTTGACAAGATGATAGCAGAAGGCGTGGCGACGCCGGCAGACGGCTTGACGGTCAAGGTCAAACTCAATGAAGCGGAGATGACATTGACCCAAGCGGACAACGGCTTGCGGTTGTCGAGGATGCTGCTCTGCCAACTTTGCGGCTTGGACCTGGACTCGGACGTGGTGCTCGTTGACGAACTCAAGGAAGAACTGCCCGCCGTGGCCGTCAAACCCGACTTTGACATGGCCGAGGCCGTCGATGGACGTTCCGAGGTCAAGAGCCTGGAACTGCTGGCCAGCATCAACAGGCAAAAAGTGAACATAGCCCGCTCAGAATTCCTCCCGACAATCGCCGTGACGGGCGGTTACATGATGTCAAACCCGTCGCTTTTCAACGGATTCGAAAAGCGTGTCCGTGGGATGTGGAACGTGGGTGTCGTCGCCAGCGTCCCGCTCTGCAACTGGGGAGGAGGCATCATGAAGATGAAAGCGGCGAAGAGCCAGGCGCTCATCTCCGAATACACCTTGGCAGACGCAAGAGAGAAAATCGAGTTGCAAATCAACCAAGCCTCATTCAAGTTGGATGAAGCAAACAAGAAACTCGTCGCTGCCAAGAAAAACCTCGAAAGTGCCGAGGAGAACTTGCGGTATGCCACGCTTGGCTTCCGTGAAGGCGTCATCCCGGCCAGCAACACGCTCGAAGCACAAACGGCATGGCTGAAGGCTAATTCTGAATACGTCGATGCGCAGATAGAAGCCAAGATGGACAATCTCTACCTCCGCAAGGCGTTGGGTACGCTGATGCAATGAACATAAATAAAAGATAGATATGGAATCAAAGAAATCGCAGAACAACAATATGCTTCTCGCGTTTGCGACACTCGTCGGCGTGCTCGCCGTCGTCGCACTTGTCGGCTTCTTCATGTTGAGGAAAGGACCGGAAACAATCCAGGGCCAGGCCGAAGTCTCAGAATACAGGATCTCAAGCAAAGTGCCGGGACGCATACTTGAGTACAAAGTCAAGGAAGGCGACACCGTGCGCAAAGGCGACACCCTTGCAATCCTTGAGGCTCCTGAGGTCTATGCCAAGATGGCTCAGGCCGAGGCTGCCGAGGCTGCGGCACAGGCCCAGCAGCAAAAAGCATACAAGGGAGCACGTGCCGAGCAGGTACAAGCCGCATTTGAGATGTGGCAAAAGGCAAAGGCTGGTCTGGAGATAGCCGAGAAGTCACACAACCGTGTCAAGAATCTCTATGAGCAAGGAGTGATGCCGGCTCAGAAGTTTGATGAGGCCACGGCGCAACTCAATGCCGCAAGGGCGACTGAACAAGCCGCCAAGTCCCAGTATGACATGGCAAAGAACGGGGCGGAGATGGAGGACAAACTCGCCGCCACCGCTCTGGTGAACCGCGCAAAAGGTGCTGTGGCGGAGGTTGACTCCTATCTGCAAGAGACCATCCTGCTCGCTCCTGTCGATGGCGAGGTCAGCGAGGTTTTCCCCAAGGAAGGCGAACTCGTCGGGACGGGCGCGCCGATAATCAACCTTTCCAAGCTCGACGACATGTGGGTGACTTTCAATGTCCGTGAGGATTTGCTCAAAGGCATAGGCATGGGGCGGACTTTCACGGCCTATGTCCCGGCGTTGGACACGGATGTGGAGGTCAGAGTCACCTACATGAAAGACTTGGGGACCTACGCCGCATGGAAAGCCACCAAGACCACGGGGCAGTATGACCTCAAGACATTCGAGGTGAGGGGCGAACCAGTGACCAAGGTCGAGGGGCTTCGTCCCGGCATGTCCGTCATCTTGAACAATAGGCACAGCAAATGACAGTCATAACGGGTGACACGTTGGCGAGGTTGTTCAAGGTGGCACGGCGCGAATGCCGCCGCCTTGTGTCGAGGCCTTTGTACCTTTTTTGCATGGTCATCGCGCCGTTGTTCTCCTACCTGCTGTTCACGACGATGATGGATTCCGGCCTTCCGACCGATTTGCCGGTCGGAGTGGTCGATCAAGACAACACCTCGACGACGAGGATGGTCATCCGCAACCTTGACGCATTCCAACAAACACGGGTCGTGGCTCACTATCCCGACTTTGCGGCTGCGAGGCGGGCGGTGCAAAGGGGGGACATCTACGGTTTCTTCTACATACCCGGGGGGACGACGGCCAAGGCGATGGGGGCGAAACAGCCCAAGGTTTCGTTTTACACCAACAACACTTATCTCATCGCGGGCTCGTTGCTGTTCCGCGACATGAAGATGATGGGCGAGCTTGCCTCCGGCGCAGTCGCCCGTGAGACCCTTTATGCCAAGGGCTACACCGAGGCGCAGGCGATGGCAGCATTGCAGCCTATCGTCATCGACACCCACCCGTTGAACAATCCGTGGTTGAACTACTCGGTCTACCTGTGCAACACTTTGCTGCCGGGGGTGCTGATGTTGTTGATCTTCATGGTGACAGCCTACTCGATAGCCGTTGAGGTCAAGGACGGCACTGCCGATGACCTGCTGGCGAAGAGCGGCGACTCGATCTATGTCGCGCTGGCCGGCAAGCTGTTGCCTCAGACGCTGGTGTTCTTCCTGATGGCGGTCTTCTACAACGTCTACCTTTATGGCTACCTGCACTTCCCGTGCAACAGCGGCATAGGGCCGATGATCCTTGCCTCGTTGCTCTTTGTCGTCGCCTCGCAGGCCATGGGCATCTTCATGGTAGGTGTGTTCCCGACGCTGCGGCTGTCGTTGAGTTTCGCGTCGTTGTGGGGTGTCATCTCGTTTTCCATCTCGGGTTTCACGTTCCCTGTCATGGCCATGCACCCGATGTTCCAGGCGTTGAGCAATTGTTTCCCGTTGCGGCATTACTTTTTGATATATGTTGACCAGGCTCTCAACGGTTATCCGATGGGCTACTCTTGGCAATCTTACCTGGGGCTCTTGCTGTTCATGTTCCTGCCGTTCCTTGTGTTGCGCAGGTTGAAGCACGCCCTGAAGACTTACATCTATATCCCTTAAAGCGAGGATTGCGGCATGAAATCAAAAAACATGAGCTTCAGAGGCAAGGTGGCGCAGGGCATCAGCGATATGTTCCTGGTGTGGCGCAGGGAACTCCGCAAGGTGTTCCATGACCAGGGGGTGCTGATATTCTTCATACTCGTCCCTCTCGTCTATCCGTTGCTGTATGCGTTGATTTACAATTATGAAGTGGCGCGCGAAGTCCCTGCCGTCGTTGTCGACGACTCGGGCAGTTCGCTCAGCAGGCAGTTTGCCCGGATGGTGGACGGCACTCCTGACGTGCGCATCGTGGCACGTTGTGCTGACATGGGGGAGGCACGCAGGATGATAGGCGAGGGGGAGGCCTACGGGATAATCTACTTCCCGTCCGACTTCACCGACCGTCTCGCCCGTGGCGAACAGTCGCAGGTGAGCCTCTTTTGCGACATGAGCGGGCTGCTCTACTACAAGGCGATGCTTTTGTCCGCCACCGAGGTGTCGTTGGAGCTCAATGCCGACATAAAGGTAGCCCGCGCCGGCGGCACGACCGCCGAGCAGGATGCGGTGTCGGCAATGCCTATCGAGTACGAAGAGGTCGCGTTGTTCAATCCCCAGAACGGTTTCGCCTCGTTCCTCATACCCGCCGTGCTGGTGCTCGTCATCCAACAGACGTTGTTGTTGGGCATAGGGCTGTCCGTGGGCACGGATCGCGAGCGCAACCGTTTCAACGACCTGGTGCCGATAAGCCGCCATTACAACGGCACGCTGCGCCTGGTGATGGGCAAGGCCTTTGCCTACTTCCTCGTCTACGCCGTGGTTGGCATCTATGTCCTGTGCGTGGTGCCGTGGATATTCGACCTGCCGCGCCTGGCCGAGCCCGCCACGTTCCTTGCATTCATGCTGCCCTACGTGATGGCCTGCATATTCTTCTCGATGGCATTGTCCGTCTTTGTGCGCAACCGTGAGACGAGTATGCTGATGTTCGTCTTCACGTCCGTGCCGCTGCTTTTCCTGTCGGGCATATCGTGGCCCGCGACGGCGATCCCGGCATTCTGGCGCGGATTCTCGTGGTTGTTCCCCTCGACATTCGGCATAAAGGGCTATGTTGCAATCAACAGCATGGGCGCGACGCTTGACGAGGTGGCGGTGTACTATGTGGCATTGTGGGTGCAGGCCGGGGTCTACTTCATCCTGACGTGCGTCGTCTACCGCTGGGAGATAGTCAGCAGCCGCCGCCATGCCATAGCCGACTACCGCCGCGCCCGCAACCAGTCGGCGTGAGGCCGGGTGCGTGTGGGGCGCGCATCGCCGGTCCCTGCTGTTCGCGCTGCTGTCCACGGTCAATCGCATCATGTGGAAAAACGGATGAGGCCGGACATGGGCTTTGTTTATGTCTGGCCTTAATCCCGTCCTCCGGTGCGTGAAATCCACTTGCCCGCTGCATAAAGTTCGTAGGATCCGTGCATAAAGTAAAAACCAAACTTCTGTTTATATATTCATAAGTTTGGTTTATATAAACAGAAGTTTTGAATATATAAACAAAACTTTTGAACGTACTTTGTGTGCGGAGTCAATGGACTTTTCCCGGCGGGCGGCGTGGTTTACGTCCGGCATCATGGGGGTTTATGCCGGATGCAGGCGGCGCATTTACTAATTCATCCTAAATAATCCACCGCCCCGCCGTGTGCTGGCACGCGTATAATTATATTTGTCATAACGAATATAGGATGCGGTTCGGCATACCTGGCATGAAAATGTGTTTTCCTGCCGGCTCTGCGCTCGCCTTTACGTATATTTGCACATTAAAACACTGAAAGATGACACACGGTGACAATCCATTCATAAACAGGGACTGGGGCACGCCCCACGGGACTATCCCGTTTGACAAAATACGTTACGAGCACTACGAGGAAGCCATCGAGGCAGGTATGCAGGAGGAGCTGGCGGAAATCGCCCGCATAACGTCCAACGCCGATGCGCCGACGTTTGACAACACAATCCTTGCCCTTGAACGGGCGGGGGAGACACTCGATGTGGCGACAACGGTGCTGGGCAATTATCTCAGCGCGCTGGCGACCGACGAGTTGCACGCCATAGCCGAGAGGGTGATGCCGAGGTTGATGGAGCACAGCAACAAAATCACGCTTGACAAAACCCTGTTTGAGCGCATCAAGCAGGTTTGGGAAGGGATGGCCGCCGCAGGTCTCGACGATGAGCAGAGGATGGTGACGGAAAAGTGGTACAAGAACTTCACCCGCAACGGCGCTTTGCTCGACGAGGGGCGCAAGGAGGAGTACAATGCCATCACCCAGGAGCTGAGTTTGCTCGAACTCTCTTTTGAGCAGAACAACCTCAAGGACAAGAATCGTTTCTCGATGCACATCACTTCGCCCGATGACCTGGCGGGCATCCCTGATAGCATCCGCGCCCTTGCCGCCGACAAGGCACGCGACAAGGGGGTTGACGGGTGGCTCTTCACGCTGGACGGGCCGATGTATGTGCCGTTCATGCGCTATGCCGCCAACCGTGAACTGCGCCGCAGGATGTACCTTGCCTACAACACCATCTCTGCCAAGGGCGACGAACTCGACAACAAGGAGACGGTGCGGCGCATTGCCAACCTCCGCCGCAAGGTTGCCGGGATGCTCGGCTACGGGACGTTCGCCGACTATGTGTTGGCCAACCGCATGGCTGAGTGCAGCGCAAACGTCTACTCGATGCTCGGGCAGCTGACTGACAACTACATGCCATTGGCGCAGGATGAGCATGGGAGGGTCAAAGCCCTTGCCCGCGAGACCGACGGGCTGGACGACGTGATGCCGTGGGACTGGAGCTATTACTCGGAGAAACTGAGGAAGAGGGAATATGACCTTGACGAGGAAGAGGTCAAGGAGTACTTTGAGCTTGGCTCGGTCATACGCGGGGTGTTCGGCCTTGCCACGCGGCTCTACGGGCTCACGTTCAAGGAGAACGCCGCAATTCCCGTCTATGCCCCCGATGTCAGGGCATTCGAGGTGTTTGACGGTGACGGGCGGTTCATGGCGGTGCTCTACACCGACTTCCACCCACGTGCCACAAAGCAGTCCGGGGCGTGGATGACCGAGTACCGCAGCCAGTGGCGGGACGCCGCCGGCGACCATCGCCCACATGTCTCGCTGGTGATGAACTTCAATCCCCCGACCGATGGCAAGCCGTCACTGCTGACCCACGACGAGGTGAACACCTTCCTCCACGAGTTTGGCCATGCCTTGCACGGGATGTTGTCGGATGTGACCTACCGCAGCATAAGCGGGACGAGCGTCTACCGCGACTTCGTTGAGCTGCCGTCGCAGTTCATGGAAAACTATGGGACGGAGAGCGGCTTCCTCGACACCTTCGCCCGCCACTACCGGACAGGCGAGCCGATGCCCGGGGCGTTGGTTGCCAAGATCAAGAAGGCGGAGAACTTCAATGCCGGATATGCCTGCACGCGGCAGGTCTCATTCGCCGCCCTCGACATGGCATGGCATGACAGGCTCGAAGACTTCACGGGCGATGTGGAACAATATGAAAAGCAAGTGTTCGCCCGTTACGCCGTCTTGCCCCAAGTGGAGGGGACGATGATGAGCACGCAATTCGGGCATATATTCTCCGGAGGGTACGCAGCGGGCTACTACGGCTATAAATGGGCGGAGATACTCGATGCGGATGCGTTCTCGAAGTTCAAGGAAAACGGCATATTCGACCAACCGACCGCGCAATCGTTCAGGGACAACATACTCTCACGCGGCGGTGCCGAACACCCGATGACACTCTATGTCAGGTTTCGCGGTCGCAAGCCCACCATCGATGCGCTGCTCAAAAGGAACGGAATCAAATGATGCGCTGCATTACCATTTATATCATAGCGTGCATTGCCGCCCTGTGCTCGCATTCGTGCAGTCCCGAGGATGACATCCGTGGCATCTTCGTCGGCAAGACTTGGAAGCTGAGCAACATCTGCAATGACAAGGACGCGCCGTTGCTCAGCCAGGAGGATGTTGACCATGTGAACGCAGGGGGACGCTTTGTCATCACATTCGGCGAGAGCACATTCACCGCCCGCGCCACGACGATGGAGCTTGAAGGCACTTGGAAGGCGGTGAACGACGGCAACACGTTCGCCGTCACCATAACAAAGACTAACGGGACGGAAAGCACGGCACTCGGCAACCGCTTTGTCGAGATGCTGAGGGGCAGCCGCTATTACCAAGCCGATTACAACACGCTCCAGCTCTACAACGAGGGAAAGACGGAGTACTTACTATTCAGACCACAATGAAATCATGGAAAAGGACAGCAAACAGATCGAATTAGACAAGAGGTATATGCGGATGGCAATCATCTGGTCGGAGAACTCCTACTGCCGCCGCCGCAAGGTGGGCGCACTCATCGTCAAGGACAAGATGATCATTTCGGACGGATATAACGGCACACCGGCCGGTTTTGAGAACATCTGCGAGGACGAAGACAACAAGACATTGCCGTACGTGCTCCATGCAGAGGCCAACGCCATCACTAAGATCGCCTGCTCAAACAATTCGAGCCGGGGCGCGACACTCTATGTCACTGACGCGCCGTGCATCGAATGCTCCAAACTCATCATACAGGCAGGCATCAAACGTGTGGTCTATGCAAAGAAATACCGCCTTGAGGATGGCATAAACTTGCTGCGTCGGGCTAACATAGAAGTCGAACAACTCACAACAGACATTAACGATGAGCACTAAGAAATTCCTCCCTGTCATCGTGGCGGCCAGCATAGTGGTTGGGGTCATCATAGGTTCCCTCTACTCCAACGGCGAGGGCGACAGACCAGGGTTCATGGGCAATTCCTCCAACAAGATAGACGCGCTGCTCGGCATCATCGACAACCAGTACGTCGATACGGTCAACATCGCCGACATCGTTGAGCAAGCCATGCCGCAAATCCTCTCGGAGCTCGATCCACATTCCACTTACATCTCGGCAAAGGACCGTCAAGCCGCCAGTGAGGAACTCGAAGGCTCGTTCTGCGGCATCGGCGTGCAATTCCTGCCCAGCAACGACACAATCCATGTGATGCGCGTCATCCCAGGCGGCCCGTCCGACAAGGTCGGGGTCATCGCAGGCGACAGGATAATAGCCGTGGACGACAGCACCATTGTCGGCGCGGACAGCGACCTGGTGATGCGCAAGCTCAAAGGGCCGAGGGACACCAAGGTCAAAGTGACCGTCCTGCGCCAGGCCAGCGGAGAGAAGATTGACTTCACCATACTCCGTGGCGACATCCCCATCAAGAGCGTCGATGCGTGCTATATGCTTACGGACAAGACGGGCTACATGAAAATCAACACATTCTCGCTCAGCACCTACGAGGAGATGCTCAGCGGCATAGCGCATCTGAGGTACCAAGGCTGCCAAGGCATCATAATCGACCTGAGGGACAACCTCGGCGGTGTGCTGGAGATAGCCATCAAGATGGTCAACGAATTCCTGCCCCAAGGCCGGCTGATTGTCTACACCGAAGGTCGCAAGTCGCCGCGCCAGGACTACTACTCCGACGGGCACGGCACGTGCCAGGGGATGCCGGTGGTGGTGCTCATCAACGAAGCCTCCGCCTCGGCGAGCGAAATCTTCAGCGGAGCCTTGCAGGACAACGACCGTGGCACCGTCATAGGCCTGAGGTCATTCGGCAAAGGACTGGTGCAGCAGCCCATCGAGTTTGGCGACGGCTCAGAGGTGCGCCTGACCATAGCGCGGTACTTCACACCGTCGGGACGCTGCATCCAACGCTCCTACACCCACGGACGGAACGACGACTACAACCTTGACATACTCAAACGCTACGAGCACGGCGAACTCTTCTCCAAGGACAGCATCTCTACTGACAGCCTCCCGAGCTATGAGACCGCCGGCGGGCGCACCGTCTACGGCGGCGGGGGCATCATTCCCGACATATTCATACCCCAGGACACCACGGGTTACACCTCCTACCTCAGGCAACTGAACATCAACGGGTTGTTCAGCAAGTTCGCGTTTGACTTCACCGACGGCAACCGCGCCACGCTCGCCGCCATAGGCAATGAGGACGACCTTGCCGCCTACCTCGACCGCCACAACGTCATCGAGGACTTCATCCGCTATGCCGACAAGCAGGGGGTAAAGAGACGCAACATACTGATACAAAAGTCATACGCCCTCATCAAGCGTTTCCTCTATGCCTCCATAATCTACGATCGCTTTGACATCGAGGAGTACATCAAGTACACCAACCAGACCGACAAGACGGTGCAGAGGGCCGTGGAGGTGATTGAGGACTACGGGGCCGACCCGCTGAAACTCCCCAAGGAGAGATGAACAAGGCCGCGCTGCGCAGCGAGATCCGCCACCTCAAACGGACATTCACCCGCGAGCGACTGGACGAGTGGTCGATGGCAATCACCCGCGCCGTCCTTGATGACGCACGGTTGGCGGCGGCGCGGCGGGTGCTGCTCTACCACCCGTTGCCCGACGAGGTTGACACCACCCCGCTCATCTCGCGCCTGCAAGCCACGCACGAGATCATCCTGCCCGTCGTCCGTGGCGACGACCTTGAGCTGCGTCGGCATGACGGGCGGTTGGCCGAGGGCGCATACGGCATCCTCGAACCGACGGGGCCGCTCCTTTCCGATCTCTCGACCGTGGGCGTCGCCATCATCCCAGGCATGGCGTTTGACACGTCGGGCAACCGCCTCGGGCGCGGCAAGGGCTACTATGACCGCTTGCTTCCGAGGCTCGACTGCCCCAAGGTGGGCATCTGCTTCCCTTTCCAACTGCTTCCCGCCGTGCCGTATGAGGCACACGACGTCCCCATGGACGCTGTGGCGACCGTCACTGGCGACGGACCCTCAATCATCGACACACTCCCGCGCCGCTGACGCGCGGCGCTCTGCGCACTGCCTGCGACAGTCAAACCGCCTGTCGCAAGTCTTCTGTGCGCCCGCATCCGGGGGCAAACTTGGTTGTGTCCTGCACGATCCATCCAATGCCAGGCATGAAATCCGCTGTCGCGCATGGAAAAGTCCATTGCCTCCTGGCACAAAGTACGTTCAGAAGTTTTGTTTATATATTCAAAACTTCTGTTTATATAAACCAAACTTTTGAATATATAAACAGAAGTTTGGTTTGTACTTTATCCGCCTGGGTGACGGAGTTTATGTGCCGGCCAAGTGGATTTCAAGTACCGTGAGGGGAGGTTGGAGGCTGGCTAGAGTGGAGCTCATGTCCGGCCCATGTGGGGATTGTGTCTGGTTTGTTGCGCTTTGTCATCGGATCCAGTCTGCGGCCGGGTGCGGATGCAGCAGGTGCGATGTCTTGCCGGGCGGGTGGGGGAGTGTGTTGGCTGTGGCGTGGCCGTGCTTGATGGACGGAAAATGTAAAGCGGCAATGGCATTCGGCATGGAATGTTTACAATCTGTAAGTTTATGCACAACTAAGAAAAGGTGTGTGGCTGTCCGTGCTTTCATTTTGTAGGCGGCTGAGCGGCATCGATGCTTCTGAGTTGACAGAATGGGGCTGTGGTGGCGGTTTCCCTGACATTTTGCAAGTGCAGGTGGGTGGCTGTGACGGTTTTGTGGTGTTTGAATGTGTTGCAGGTATAATGAAAAATGTGTGGAGGATGGGATTTTCTTAGCCTACGATTAAAATAATATCCAGTTTTCTTGCATTGTTTTTAAAACAAGCATATATTTCGGGCAGACAAAGCCCTCTGTTTCCTTTAATTGAGGGGAGTAAAAAAGAGTGAAATTTATTAATGTCGAAGTCTATCCAATCGTAAGACAGGTCTGTCAGGGTAGGTTGAGGCGAATTGTAACTAACTTAAATTAAAAGTATTATGAGAAGGTGTTACCGCATTTTCTTGGTTTGTGTCTCGGTGCTGTTTGTCAGCATCGGCATGATGGCGCAGACCGGTCGAACGTTTGGCAGTCATGCCGGGTTGTCCAACTTCAATCCGTGGAAATTTGACGAGGCGCGTCCTGTGGCGCAGCAGCAGGCTGCGGCGGTGCAGGCCCCGATGGCTGACGAGGATTTGGTGCTTTATGGCGCATTGGTGCAGCGCAACTCGTGGAACGATTCACAAGTCGGGTATTACGGCATGTACAGCTTCAACGTGACCACGGAGCAGTCGGAGCTCGACTTCAAGCCGCTGTTCTATGACGAAAGGATGATTTCCACCAATTCAGGTGTCTATGTCGACGGCAAGTACTACCTGTTCTATAGCGATGTCCTGTACGGCTATTTGTTCAATGGCTTATATGTGATTACTTTCGATGCGGAGACCGGCGAGATCTTGAGTGAGGTCAAGGTTGATGGGGCGTCTCAGTCGGATATGCCCTACTCGTTGGCCTATGACCCGGTGAGCAAGTCGGCCTATGGCTATTGCCAGCGCAATGGGGAATACCATTTGTGCAAGGTAGACCTTGCAACGGGCAAAGTCCTGGAGGATGTGGGTGCTATGCTTGACGATGTGTTCTTCGTCATGCAGTTCAATCAGACAGGTATCCTTTATGGCATCTCCAACAGGGGCAACCTTTACACCATAGACACTGCCACTGCCGCCTGCACGCTCATCGGTTCGACCGGATGGCAGCCGCTGTTCAACCAGTCGGGTGCGATAGACCAGCGCTCCAACCGTATGTTTTGGGCTTACTATACGCTCAAGCAGGGGGCGTTGCTCGAGGTCGACCTCGCTACGGCAGAGACAACCAAGATCGTGGACTTCCCCGATGGCGAAAATTTCATCGGGCTGCACACCCGCACCGCGCTTGCCGATGACCAGGCACCTGCCGCACCAACGGCTCTCAATGTCACTTGGCCGACAGCGGGCGGGTTGACAGGACATCTCACGGCGACCGCGCCGACGCAGACATTCGATGGCGGCGAGCTCACGACGGATGTCGACATCGTCTTCTATGTGGATGAGAAGGAAGTTGGACGTGCCACAGGCATCGCGCCGGGAGAAGAAGGCAGCTATGACCATGCGTTCCCGGCGGAAGGGAGCTATCGCGTCAGTGCCAGGGCGGTGAGTGGCGATGACGAGAGCCCGATGCTGACCATCACGACATTCGCCGGCTATGACACGCCGCAGAGCGTCACCGATGTCAAGCTGGAGTTTGACGACCAGACGGGTGAATATACCCTCACGTGGACTGCTCCAGGAGCAGACGGAGTCAATGGCGGACGCGTCGACACGGAGGATTTCACCTACCGCATCGTCGAGTACCCTGTCAACCGCACACTTGAGGAAGATTGGACGGGAACGAGCTATAGCGGCCGTTTCACTGAGCCTGGTTTGCAGAACTACACATTCGGCATCTACGCCAAGTCGCAGGGCAAAGTCTCTGCCGAGGCGCGTTCAAACAGCGTGCAGTATGGCGGAGCGATCAAAGCGCCCTACACCGAAGACTTCGAGACAGACCTTAGCTGGGATTTGTATACCGTTGTCAATGCCAACCATGACGACTACACTTGGGTTTGGAGCAATGGCCGCGCCTCTTATCAAGGCAGTGGATGCCCCAATCAAGCCAGCGACTGGCTTTTCACACCGCTCATCGAGATGCGCGAGGGCATAACCTACTCGCTCTATGTCACCTTCGACGGCGGCTATTGGCAGACCGAGAGTTTTGAGATCGTGGCAAGTCCTGGCACCGACCTCACAAACCCGGGCATGGAGACACTCTATGACAAGACGCAGGAGTTCTATTATGACCAGATACAGGTCGATTTCACTGCGCCGAGCGATGGCACTTACCACTTCGGTTTCCACTGCTACAGCCCGTCAGGCACTCGTGGCATACAGATTGACTCCTATAGCATCGTCGCGTCAGAAGCTCCCGATGCGCCTGCCAATGTCGATGACCTCAAGGCTGTGGCGGCCGACCTTGGCGAGTTCGAGGCTACCGTTTCGTTCACGGCACCGACCACGACTGTCGAGGGCGATGCCCTTTCGGACGGCGACATCACGTCTATCTCCATCTACCGTCAGGGCGAGTTTGTCCCTGTCAAGACGTTTGACGACCCGACACCAGGCGAAACCTACGAGTGGGTCGATGAGGACGCGATACATGGCATGAACTACTACAACGTGGTCTCCTACGGCGAGACAGGCAACAGCAGCGGTGTGACTGCCGAAGTTTGGGTCGGCGAGGACTATGCAAGCGCACCGCTCAATTTTGAGGCCTACATCAACCGGGAGAACAACAGTGTCGAGTTCAGCTGGGAGCGTCCCAGTGGCGGGTTGCACGGTGGGTATATCGATTGGGACAATGTGACCTACACCCTGCAATTCATGATACCCGAGCTCACCGAGAGCGTCCTTGACATAGCAAGCGGCATCACTGACCTGACCTATACGGACACTTCCGTTATGGCCACGTTCCTTGAAATGTCCGACCAGTATGACATCATCTTCATCGTCTCTGCTGTCACCAGTGCCGGTATGGGGCAGATGGCTTCGGTGGACGGCTCGACGGGTGATGCCTATGGCCTGCCCTATGCCGAGTCATTCGCAGGAGGCTACTTGCAGACGGCGCCTTGGACTGTCTTGTCCGACTATGAGACGACTAAGGACACTTGGACACTCGTCGAGGATGACTCGTCGCCGCACGGTGTCATGTCCTATGACAACGACGGTGGCGCGGCGATGTGCTATCAAGAGGAAATGGCAGGTGACTCACGCCTGATAGGCCCCCGCATCAACCTTGCAGGGACGACAGAGCCTATCCTCCGCTTCTATATGTACCATGACGTTTCGGTTTCGGAAGCAAGCTACCTGCAGATGGAGGTACGCTACGAGACAAGCGAGAAGACAGAGTTTGTGACCATTGGCGACCCAATCCTGGTCAACAATGGCAAGTACGGATGGCTGATGCACGAGATTTCATTGTCAGACCTCATTGACGATGGCGAATTCCGTCTCACGTTCCATGGTCTCGTGGAGCAAGGTGTTGACTTCTACGTTGACAAGATTGAGATAAGGGAAAAGTCCGAGTGGGGCTATGCAGCCGTCAACGATCTCCGTGGTGAAGTCGTCGAGGGCGAGGGCATCCGCTTGTCTTGGAGTCAACCGACATTCGGCGAAGCCTATACGCTTGAGGGCTATAATGTCTATGTCGATGAACAACTTGACAATGATGAAATTGTCACAGGGACAGAGTATATGGTTGACCTGCTCGATGGTTCTGAGCATACATTCTATGTCATTGCCGTCTACACTGATGGCCAGTCGGACATCTCCAATGTCGTCGAAATGACAGCACCGACAGGCATCAGTGAGAACACACTCGGCAATGTCGTCGTCACCGCCGGCGAAGGCTGCATCATGGTGACGGTAGGCGAAGGTGAAGCCGATGTGACAGTCTACACCGTCGATGGCCGCGTCGTCAACCGTGGAAATGTTGCAGGCACGGCAAACGTGGTTGTTGAGGATGGTGTCTACCTCGTCAATGTCGATGGGCAAGTCTATAAGGTAATGGTGCGTTAATCACTTAACACAGCTGAGTGTCCTCCCCGCCGCTGGGGAGGACATTAAGTTTAAAACATTGAGAAATGAACAAAAGAACATACGTTACGACAGCCCTCATGTGCCTTGCCATCTTAGCCTCGGCACAGCAGTTGAGGATGCCGGGCACGTTGCCTCCAATGCAATCGTCGCCGGTGATGAAAAGCGTGCAAGCCGAAGGCGTCTATGTGCCCTGGGGCTACTGCGATGACGACGTGCAATTCAGCATCGGCAGAGGGCAGGATGAAACAATGTCTGCCGCCATCCTCATCAATCGCGACGACATGGGCGACTACAAGAACGCCGACATAATGGGACTGCGCATCGGTCTTGGCGCTGATGCCAAGAACGTCTCGGTCTTCATCAAGACTTGCGATGCCGACAACATCTCATTTGATGCCCCCAATGCCAAGGAGCAATCGGTGGGGGCGGCCTCCATAGGCTTCAATGATGTCAACTTCTCCGCCCCGTTCCGCACGACAGCCGACTATCTCATCGTGGGCTACACCGGCACGGGTGAGGACTTCATAGGCTTTGACGGCGGATTGAGCTACGCTGATGCTTGTTATCTCAACATCGGCGGGCAGTGGGGTACGGTTTATGAGAAGGCCATTGCCGGCAGTTGGGGCTCGCTCAGCATCCAGCTCCTGCTTGGCGGCGAAGGGATGCCCGAGACCGAGATGCAGATGGTCGAGGTGCTGACATCGCACGTGGAGCAATACCACCCGTTCACCCTGCAAGGTGTCGTGCAGAACATGACGAACACGGAGGTGATGGAATACGAAATCACCTACTCGGCAAACAATGGCGAGGAGCAGACACTCACATTTGACACTTGGCTTGAGGTGCAAGAGCGCGACACGTTCTCAATCGAGATGCCAGCATTTACCTCCACGGGTGGCAACGCCGTCATGGTCAGGATCTCGTCAGTCAATGGCGGTCCCGACAGCGACGCGAGCAACAACACCATCGTGCAGTCCATCAACTGTGTGGAGGAGGGTTGTTACTTCAAGCGCAGGATGGTGATGGAGGAATCGACGAGCGTCTACTGCGGCTTTTGCCCCAAAGGCATCGTCGTGATGGGTTCGTTGTCGCAGCGTTATCCCGACGATTTCATAGGCATTGCCATCCACTCTGGCTCGATGGGACCGGATCCGATGGCTTTGTACGACTATGACGAGGCAATCAGCGGGCTTTACACGGAGGACGGGCTGCCAAACAGCATCCTCAACCGCAACTACGAGTACAGCGGTGATCCAATCTTCATGGACAAGTGGTTTGAAACCGAGAGGAAGTTCAGCCCGCTTGCCATTGCAGGTGTCGAGATCACGTCGGTGTCTCCGATTACCGACGGCGGCATCACCGTCACGACGGAGACTACATTTGCCGGCAACTACTCGGAGGCTAACTACCGTCTGGCCTACGTGCTGCTTGAGAATGGTGTGGCATCGTCTGAACCGCAGCTCAACTATCTCTCTGGCGGCTCGCCAATGGGAGGTTGGGAGAACCTGCCAAGCGAAGTCTACATGGACTTTGACGACGTGGCGCGCGGCATCTGGGACTTCAACGGCATCGAGGGCAGCATCCCGTCGAGCATAACGAAGAAGACCCCCTACGAATACACCTACACCATGAAATTCGCTGACAAGAGCGTGACAGTCCTGGATGAGGACTCCCTTGAGGTGGTCGTGATGCTTATCGACCCCGTGAGCGAGGAAATCCTCAACGCTGTCAAACGTCCTGTCGGCTATGTCAGCGGCGTGTCCGAGGCACCTGCCGTTGATGAGCCGGTTGTCTACGTGGCCGACGGCCGCATCAAGGTCGAGGGCGGGTGCGACCGCCTGACGGTGTTCAGCGTCAGCGGCGTGCAAGTCGCCAACCGTGACCTTGCCGACGGCATCTATGTCGCCGTCATCGAGCGTGACGGGCAACGCAGCGTCAGCAAGGTGCTTGTGAGGTAAAGCCAATCGGCGCACACTCTCGCGGCGGCCAGGCATCAACCGATTGCCTGGCCGCCGTCTATGTTGCCCGCTCACCGTCGGCTTTTGCCAGCGATGCCGTGCCGGTGCCTGGATGTGTTTGCCGCACATCCCGCCTGGAGGGTGGGCGGCCGGCGGTTGCCTGGTGTGTGTAGGGGTGCGATCAATCACGTCCCTGCTGCTATGTGCCGGTGTCCAAGCGGACAGGCCGTGTGCACGAACCGATGATGTCAGACCCGGACTTCGCCCCCTCGGTGCTCAAACTTGACTGTCTCGGTGCATGAAGTTCATCATGTCCTGACATAAAGTTGAAACAAAACTTCTGAATATACTTTTCATTAGGAGGCATTGAACTTTATGTCCGACCCAAGTGAAGTTTATGCCTGACCCGATGGGATTTTCCCCTGCTGCTAACCGGATTTCATGCGCCGAGGGGTGGCGGCATAAAATTGATGAGGCGACGGGGACTGTTGTATGCGGGTGGGCGTATTGTGCTAATCAAGGTGTGCCAATGTTTGTTTTTTTTTTTGCAAGTGTGTTATGTTTGTAAGGAACTATAAATAAGGGCTTATGAAAAAACTTGCTTTGTTGTTGGCTGTGCTGTCCTTGCCGCTCGTTGCCGGTGCGCAGGGCTATTTCAAGGACGGGATGCGATGGGAGTCTTGCCTGTCTGCGGTAATGGTGCCGCCAGTAGAGCCTGCTTTCGAAACATTCATGCTGGATGGTGACACGCTTGTCGGTGGAGTAAAGGCCATGAAGATGTATGTGGAGAATGACAAAACTCCTGGGCGCGAACTCGTCGCCGTGGTGCGGACTGATGGCGACCGTGTGCTGTTCCGCAACGGGGCGGTCACGGAGTGATGGCGGTTGATGTATGACTTCGGGTTGCAACCGGGCGATGGGTGCTATGTCTACAACGTGTCGGACAACCTGACCAGGACGTATGTCAAGTGTGTCGAGGTGCGTGAAGGTGTGTATGACGGGCTGGACGCAATCGAGCTTGAGGAGTATGACGCTGAACCGCAGTCGTCCGGTGATGGCTATCTGTACAACGATGGGACGTGGATTAGAGGGGTAGGCAGCCTCTTTGGCGTGACGTGGAACAACCGCTTTGGCGTCGATGGCGTGGGCGGGATGCTGCTGGAGGCATCATTGGACGGCGAGGTGGTCTATCGCCGCGAGGTGTCCTCGGTCGAGCCGGCTTTTGATGACCGCAGGATGGATGTCCGTGTCGATGGCCAGGAAGTCACGGTCACGGGCATTGATGGTGATGATGCCGTGTCATTGTTCACGTCGGACGGGGTGCTTGTGAGACAATTCAAGAAGACAGGACGCGATGAGCTGAGGTTTGCCGTGCCTGCCAGCGGGCTCTACATCGTCAAGTGCGGGCAGGACAGTTGCAAGTTTGTCGCTTGGTAGAGGCAAGTTGCCTGTGACGTGCGGCCATGCCGGGGTGAAACGACCCCGGCATGGTTGTTTTTATGCAGTGTGGAGATGAGGGCGTGCGTGGTTTTTGCGGCGATATGCCTACCTTTGCGCCCGATTTTTTTGAGACACTTCAATTATGATTCGTCAATGTGCAATCCTTTTCGGCTGCCTGGCACTGGGTGAGTTGCTGGTGTGGCTGACCGAGGTCAAGTTGCCGTCGAGCATCATCGGGATGTTGCTCCTGACGCTTTTCCTCAAATTGGGCTGGGTCAAACTGCATTGGGTGCAGGGCTTGTCTGATTTCCTTGTTGCCAACCTTGGTTTTTTCTTCGTGCCGCCTGGTGTGGCGTTGATGCTCTACTTTGATGTGATACGTGCGGAGTTCTGGCCCATCGCCATTGCCACGGTGGTGAGCACGTTGCTTGTGCTCGTTACGTCGGGATGGGTCTATCAATTGGTGCGGCGTGCCGTTGGCAGGCCGGGACAAAAGCGTTGAGGGGGGCGGATGATGGAATTCCTTGGCAATGAGTTTTTCCTGATTGCAGTCACATTCGGCGTGTTTTTCCTTGCCAAGTGGTTGCAGAGGCGCACTGGGTTGATGTTGCTCAATCCCATCCTGCTGACGATCGCGGTGCTCATCGTGTTCCTCAAGTCGGCAGGCATAAGCTATGAGACCTACAACGAGGGCGGCCATCTCATCGAGTTCTGGTTGCGGCCGGCTGTGGTGGCGTTGGGCGTGCCGCTTTATTTGCAGTTGGAGACCATACGCAAGCAGATTTTGCCTATTGTCATGTCGCAGCTAGCGGGCTGTGTCGTGGGAGTGGTGTCGGTCGTCCTTGTCGCAAAGGCATTGGGCGCATCGCAGGAGATAGTTTGTTCGCTTGCTCCCAAGTCGGTGACGACGCCTATCGCCATGGAGGTGGCGCGTGCCGTTGGCGGCATCCCGTCGCTGACGGCTGCTGTCGTGGTGTGCGTGGGGCTGCTGGGCGGCATACTGGGTTTCAAGGCGATGAGGCTGACGCACATTGCCAGCCCTATGGCGCAAGGCTTGTCAATGGGAGCGGCCGCCCATGCCGTAGGGACTTCGGCGGCTGCGGAGCTCAGCCGCAAGTATGGTGCTTTCGCGAGCCTCGGGCTTACGCTCAACGGCATCCTGACCGCGCTGCTCACGCCGACGCTGCTGGAGTGGCTGGGGCTGTTGTGAAGCGTATATATATAAATGGTAAAGGCGGCCATCGCAGGGAAGCATCCCCCGATGGCCGCCTTTGGCTTGTCTGTGGCGCGTGTGCCGGCTCAGTCTTTCTTCTCGATGTAGGCGAGCACATCGCCTTTCATCACTCTGTCGCCTTGTTGGGCGCAGACTTCGGTTATGCGTCCGTCAAAGTTGGCAAGCACTTCCTGATGTTCGCCCCAGAGGGTAGTGATGTAGCAGAAGTGGTCTCCTTGCTTGTATTCCTTGCCTACAACGGGAGCGGTCGATGGGTCAACGACATCGATTTCCCAGATGACTTGCCCGCGGACTGGTGCCTCGATGGGTGTGTACTTGGCACGTTTCATCTTGAGTATGTCCTCGGCGCTGAAGCCTTGTTTTGCCATCTTGGCTTCTTTCGCCTTTTGCAAGTCGGATTCAAAACGCTGTTTGGCCACGCCTGACTTGTAGTCGCGGTATTGGCGGTCGTGCATGGCGAGTTCAAACAGTTCCTCGTCGTCTTGGCCGTAGTCCCATCCGTTTTCGTCCATCTCCTTGCGGTACTGGTCGAGCTGGTCGGGGTAGTACTTTTGCGGGTCATCGGTCGTGAACTCCAAACCTTTGTCCTTGGCGAGCTGGATGATTTCGGGCGCGAGTTTGCCAGGCAGTTTGCCGCTCTTGCCGAGGATCATGCCCCAAGTGTTGTTGTCAATCATCGACCAACGCGGTTCGCCTTTGACGAGTGACATGACATTCATCAGAGCAACGTTCTTGACATATTGGCTGAAAGGAGTGACGAGCGGTGGATACCCGAGTTTAGGCCACACATACGCTACCTCGTCAAAGAGGCGCACGAGCAAGTCGTCGATTGTCAGCTCGGGTTCGCCCTTGCCGCGCAGTATCATGTTGATGCCGGAATGCACGCCTTTGAGGTCGGCCATCATCGAGCCCATCATGCCTCCTGGCAGTCCGCAGCCGAGTAGCAATGAAGATGTGTATTTGTTGGTTTCGTCCATGAAGTAGCCGAGGAAGTCGTCGATGAAACTTTGCGTCATCGAGCGTGCTTTCATATAGGCGTTCATGTTGATTTCGGGTACGTCAAACCCGGCATCTTTCAACATTGCCTGCACTGAGATGACATCCGGGTGCACTTTGCCCCATGCCATCGGCTCCATGCCTACGTCGATGATGTCTGCTCCGTTCTTGCACACTTCAAGTATGGATGCCATTGACAGGCCCGGGCCTGAGTGGCCGTGGTATTGTATTATGATGTCCGGGTGTTTCTCCTTTATCGATTTGACAAGTTTGCCAAGGAACACGGGGCGGCCTATCCCTGCCATGTCCTTGAGGCAAATCTCTGGAGCACCCGCTCCGATGAGTTGGTCGGCGATGCCGGAATAGTATTCGACTGTGTGGACTGGCGAGAAAGTGATGCACAACGTCGCTTGTGGAATCATGCCGGCCTCATTGGCATATTTGATTGACGGGATTATGTTGCGCACGTCATTGAGTCCGCAGAAGATCCTTGTTATGTCCACGCCTTGCGCCTTTTTGACTTTGTACATCAGGCGGCGCACGTCGGCTGGGACGGGGTACATCCTCAGCGCGTTGAGACCACGGTCAAGCATGTGGGTCTGTATGCCTGCCTCGTTGAATGGTTTGGTGAATGCGCGCACGGCCTTGTTAGGATTCTCTCCGTATAGCAGGTTGACCTGCTCAAAGGCTCCACCGTTTGTCTCGACACGTGCGAAACATCCCATCTCTATGATTAAAGGGGCAATTTTCACCAGTTGGTCCAGGCGCGGCTGGTATTTGCCGGAAGATTGCCACATGTCGCGGTAGACGAGGCTGAATTTAATTTCTTTTCCCATTGTACAGATTTGTTAGGTTAGTAAACTCTTTGAGACAAATATATGTGTAAGGAGCAAAATAACATTTGAAACCGTGGTTTTTTCGTTGTAAGTCTCGTGATTTTTAGGATTATTAACTATAAAATGGCCGTATCACAAGACAAATGTAAGTTAGCACTTCGTGACAGCTCTTGTTGCTCTCGTGGTTTGAGCCAGTTGCCTCGTTAGTGTTGTTTGAAAGTCTGTTTACAGTGGTAAAACAAGGCAGTTGAAGGCGTTCGGTAGTTTATCTCACATGAGGATTTTTTACATTAATTAAGTTGACGAGTAATGTTAATACCACTACTTTTGGGCGCATCAAAACGAAAAGAATTAAATAAATCATAGTTATGTCAGAAATCATCGATATCCGTTCACTTAATGAGAGGGTTGAGAGAAAGAGTGCTTTTGTGACAAATCTCGTGACAGGAATGAACCGTGTCATAGTCGGGCAGAAGCATCTCATAGAGTCGTTGTTGATAGGTCTGCTCTCGGATGGGCATATATTGCTAGAGGGAGTTCCAGGGCTTGCCAAAACGCTGGCGATAAAGACACTTGCGACACTTGTCGATGGAGCTTACAACAGAGTCCAGTTCACGCCGGACCTGTTGCCTGCTGACATCATAGGCACGATGATATACAGTCAGAAAGACGAGGCTTTCCAAGTCAAGCAAGGCCCGGTGTTTGCCAATTTTGTCCTCGCCGACGAGATAAACCGTGCCCCGGCCAAAGTGCAGAGCGCACTGCTTGAGGCCATGCAGGAGAGGCAGGTGACTATCGGTAACAGCACTTTCAAACTGCCCGAACCATTCCTTGTGATGGCAACGCAGAACCCCATCGAGCAAGAGGGCACTTATCCATTGCCTGAGGCGCAACTTGACCGTTTCATGTTGAAAGTGGTGATAGACTATCCGAAACTTGAGGAGGAAAAGCTTATCATGCGGCAGAACATCTCAAGTGAAAAAGGCAATCTGACCCCGATAGTCTCCAAAAACGAGATCATGGAGGCACGTAAAGTCGTTAGTGAAGTTTATCTGGATGAAAAGATAGAGAAGTACATCGTTGACATAGTGTTCGCTACGCGCTATCCGTCCAACTATGGGCTTTCAGATCTGGAAGGAATGATTGCTTTCGGTGGGTCGCCACGTGCGTCGATCAACTTGGCATTGGCGGCAAGGGCCTATGCTTTCATAAAGCAAAGAGGATATGTCATCCCGGAGGACGTGAGAGCGATTGCCCATGACGTGCTTAGGCACAGGATAGGCCTGACCTATGAAGCCGAAGCATCAAACACTACTGCCGATGAGATAGTAAGTTCCATACTTAACAGGGTGGAAGTTCCATGATGTTGCGTAGGTTTTAATTCTCTGAAAGTTGGAAGTCTCAAACATAATTCAGAAAGTCCGCAGGGTAGAGATAAGAGCCAAAGGGCTTTCAAACAACATCTTTGCCGGACAATACCATTC
Source organism: uncultured Bacteroidaceae bacterium (assembly GCA_944321635.1). Taxonomy (GTDB): domain Bacteria; phylum Bacteroidota; class Bacteroidia; order Bacteroidales; family Bacteroidaceae; genus Avibacteroides. The sequence goes on from CALULY010000008.1 coordinate 91,239, forward strand.
GGCGTTCAAGGGCAGGGGAATGACTTTCTCCGAAGTCCGCGAATACCAATACGGTGACGACGTGCGTGACATCGATTGGAATGTGACGGCACGCTTCAACAGACCATACGTCAAAGTCTATGAGGAGGAGCGTGAATTGACTGTCATGCTGCTTGTCGATGTGTCTGGCAGTTTGGATTTCGGGACACGAAAGCAATTCAAGCGTGATATGCTCGTGGAATTGGCAGCCACTCTTGCGTTCTCGGCAATACAGAATAATGATAAAATCGGCGTAATCTTCTTTTCAGACAGAGTGGAGAAGTTCATCCCGCCCAAAAAAGGCAGGAAGCATATCCTGTATATAATAAGGGAACTTCTCGAATATAAACCCGAAAGCCGTAAGACCGATGTCTGTGCAGCAGTGCGCTACTTGACCAATGTGATTAAAAAACGGTGCACGGCGTTCCTGATTTCAGACTTCATAGACGGTGGAGACCTTTATTCACCACTTGTCGTGGCAAACAAGAAGCATGATGTCGTTGCCATCCAGGTCTACGATGTCAGGGTGACAGAGTTGCCCAATGTCGGATTGTTGCACATCAGGGATTCAGAGACAGGAGCAGAACGCTACATCGACACATCGTCAAAGGTCGTCCGCAACGCCCACAAGGCACATTGGCTCAAGCGGCAAGAAGAGTTGAACACAGTGTTCGCACGCTGCAAGGTCGATTCCGTCTCCATCAGGACTGATGAGGACTTTGTTAAATCCCTTATGTCGCTTTTTGCCAAGCGGTCAAGGAAAATGTAATCAAAATGAGGATTGTATTTGATTTGAATAGGATTTTGATATTGGCATTCCTCCTTGCAGTGTGCCAGTCTCTTTATTCGCAGAATGTCATTGTCGAGTCAAGGATAGATTCAGTGGAAATGTATATCGGCTCGCAGGCAAAACTGACGTTGGAAGCAACAGCGGACAGTGGTGCAAAAGTGTCATTCCCCGAATGCAGTGACACCATCGTCACAGGCCTTGAAGTCGTGGGAAAAAGCAAGCTGGACACCTTGCTCCTTAACGAGGGGAAGAGGATGACTATTGCGCAGACCTATTATGTGACAGCATTTGATTCTGCTTTTTTTCATATTCCAGGCATGAAGGTCATGGTAGATGGTAGAGAATATGCATCAAAGGACTTGGTACTGCGTGTTTACAGGTATCCGATTGACAATGCGGATGCAGGTGACATCCGTGACATAAAGGGGATTGAAGATCCTGATTTCGTGTTTGCCGACTGGCTGCCGATGTCATCTTTCCTGTTGCTGACAGTTGTGCTTTTTGCAGCAGCGGTGTTCCTATATATAAGGTACAAGGACAACAAGCCAATCATCAAGGTTATCCATGTCGAGCCACAACTCTTGCCGCATGAAAAAGCGGAGAAAATAATCGAGTCCATAAAAGAACGGAATCTGTCACACGCTTCCGATCCGAAAGACTATTATACGTCCCTGACCGAAGCTCTCAGGGTGTACATTTCCGGACGGTTCGGCTTCAGTGCCATGGAGATGACATCATCTGAGATTGTCGATAAGTTGATGGAGACCAACGACAAGGAATCCTTGCGGCAGCTTCAGTCCCTGTTCACAGTTGCTGATTTGGTGAAGTTTGCAAAATACGTCCCAATGTTGAACGAAAATGATGCCAACCTGCTTTCCGCCGTGGCATTCATCAACAAGACCAAGGAGGAAGTGAAGGATTCAGAGCGCGAGAAACCGCATGACGTCGTGATCGAAGAGCCGAGGAGCAAACGCCAAAAGCGAATACTTGTGGCCGTAATAGTCCTGTCTGCTTTGGTCGGTCTCACATTCCTGGTGCTTTCTGTGCGCGAAATAAGGATAATGTTGTTTTAAATTCTGGATTTGAGATAGAAATGACGTTTGCTAATAAATATATCTTCGTACTGTTCTTAGCCGTTCTTGCCTACATAATCTGGTATGTGCGTAAGAACAAAGTCATAGAACCGTCAGTCAGGCTCTCGGACACCTCTCCTTACCAGTCGGTAGGCAAGACATGGAGAGAATGGTTGATTCATGCCCCATTCTTGTTGCGCGTTGTGGCGTTGTCGATGGTCATACTGATCCTTGCCCGCCCACAGTCGTCTGACAATTGGCAAAACACGGAAATCGAGGGAATAGACATCATGATGGCGATAGACATATCGACCAGTATGCTTGCCGAAGACCTTAAGCCCAATCGTCTTGAGGCGGCTAAAGATGTCGCGGCGCAATTCATCAACGGCAGGCCTAATGACAACATCGGCTTGACCATATTTGCTGGCGAGAGCTTCACACAGTGCCCGTTGACCATTGACCATGAGGTGTTGCTTAATTTGTTCAAGAACGTGAAGTGCAACCTCGTGCAAGACGGCACTGCCATAGGAATGGGCATAGCCAATGCTGTCACCCGCTTGAAAGACAGCAAGGCCAAGTCAAAAGTCATCATCCTGTTGACGGATGGCACAAACAATGCAGGAGCTATCTCACCGCTTACGGCAGCTCAGATAGCCAAGCAATTCGGAATCAGGGTTTATACCATAGGTGTGGGGACAAATGGCGAGGCACCCTACCCTTATCCTACGGCGATGGGAGTGCGTTATGTGAATATGCCTGTCGAGATTGATGAGCAAACTTTGAAGGAGATTGCTGCCACGTCTGATGGGGAATACTTCAGGGCAACAAGCAACTCCAAGTTGCAAGAAGTGTATGAGGAAATCGACAAGCTTGAGAAAACAAAGTTGCAAGTCAAGGAGTTCTCGACAAAGGAAGAGGATTACCAGCCATTTGCGTTAGTTGCTTTGATTGCTATCGCTCTTGATTTGCTTTTGAGGGCTACGGTGTTGAGACGTATGGCTTAGTAGATGGAGGAAATGGCTTATGTTTAGATTTGAGAGTCCGGAATATCTTTATTTGTTGCTGCTGCTGCCTTTGTTCTTTGTCCTTTTCCTGTATTCCAATTACAGGAGGAACAAAAAAATAAGGGCATTTGGTGATGTCGAGCTGGTCAGGCAGCTGATGCCCAACTATTCCTCGTTCAGGGTCAATCTGAAATTCACGCTTTTGCTCACGGCCTTTGTCCTTGCCGTCTTTTTGATTGCACGTCCTCAGTTTGGCGGCAAGTATGAGACTGTCAAGCGTCGAGGTGTCGAGGTGGTGATAGCCTTGGACATATCCAATTCAATGATGGCTCAGGATGTCGCCCCAAATCGTTTGGAGCGGTCAAAACTGTTGGTGTCGCGTCTGATTGACAAACTCAACACTGACAAGGTGGGGCTCATCGTGTTCGCAGGTGATGCCTTCATCCAGTTGCCAATGACATCAGATTACGTCTCCGCGAAGATGTTTCTCGACAACATCACGCCTAAACTGATTTCAAGGCAAGGTACAAACATCGGCGAGGCCATACGTCTGGCGATGCGCAGTTTTACAGCATCACCCAATTCGGCAAAGACCGTTGTCGTCATCACCGATGGCGAAAACCATGAACCAGGAGCTGTCGAGGCTGTTCAAGAGACGGCAAACAACGGGATCCAGGTGAATGTCCTCGGCATCGGCTCGCTGCAAGGCAGCCCGATACAGATTGAGGGGACCGATGACTACATGAAAGACCGCAGCGGCAACGTGGTAGTGACAAAACTCAATGAATCACTTTGCCAACAATTGGCCAAGGCAGGTGGAGGAATTTACGCCTACATCTCCAACAACAACGCTGCGCAACGTGCCATAGATGAGCAGATGGACAAGCTCGCCAAGGATGATGTCGAGAGCAAGGTCTACACTGAGTACAATGAGCAATTTGTGCCAATCGCATGGGTCTTGCTGGTGTTCCTTGTGTTTGAGATGCTTGTGATGAACAAGAGGAATAAGAGGATAGGAAAGATTAAATTGTTCTGAATGATGAAAAGGCTCTTTTTGATGATAGCCCTGCCGCTGATTGCCGTAGCTGTCCTCCATGCCCAAAAGGCGGAGAGGGCGTACGTGCGCAAGGCCAACAGCTTGTATGAGGACAGTGCCTACGTCCAGTCTGAAGTGATGTACCGCAAGGCTCTGGATGTAAATGGCAAGTCTCCAGTCGCCCATTATAATCTCGGCAACACGCTTTTCCGTGACGGGAAATACGAAGAGGCTGCCGAGGAGTACAAGAAAGCCATCGACAACGAGACGGACAAGTCGATGTTGTCCAAAGCTTATTACAACATGGGGACTGCGTTGCAAAAGCAGCAAAAGTATGGTGAATGCATCGATGCCTACAAAAATGCCTTGCGGAATGATCCCAACAATGCCGATGCCAAGTACAACCTGACCAAGGCCCTGATGATGATGCAGCAACAGCAGCAACAAAACCAGCAAGACCAGCAACAGGAGAAACAGCAGCAAGAGCAGGAGCAACAGCAAAACCAGGACAACAACCAGGGCAACAACGACCAATCCAAAGAACAGGAACAGCAGGAACAAGACGAAGAACAATCGGCACCGCCTCAAAAGCAGAACGAAGGAATGTCCAAAGAGAATGCCGAGCAAATGCTCCAGTCCATAATGGAAGACGAAAAACGTGTCAATGAGGAAGTGCAGCAACGCATCAACCGTGCCACAGGCAATGACCTTGAAAACAATTGGTAGAATATGAAGAAAAACATCCTACTATTACTTCTCCTTATGCTGTCGGTTGCCGTCCAGGCTGCCGGGAAGCATACGATAACTGCCGAAGCACCCAAGACAGTGGTCAAAGGCGACCAATTCCAAGTCACATTCACTGTAAACACGTCGGACAACGTAAAGGATTTCCGAGGATTCTCCAATGTTGACGGCATAAGCGTGCTCTTCGGACCGAGCACCTCGCGTTCAAGCAGCGTGCAAGTCATCAACGGCAAAACGACTTCGAGCAGTTCCATCACATTTACCTACATGGTCGAGGCTGTCAAGGAAGGGACATTCACCATCCCTGCCGCATCAGTCGTGGTCGATGGCGAAAAGTTGATTTCAAACTCTTTGCGGGTCGAGGTCTTGCCGCCAGACAAGAAAACCACGACCACAGGACGCAACGGTTCGCAACGAGCTGCCTCCTCGACATCGGTGTCAAATAACGATTTGTTTGTGCGCGTCACAGCAAGCAAGACCAATGTCTATGAGCAGGAAGCGTTTTTGTTGACATACAAGATTTACTACACTGTTGCGGTGCGTGGCTTGGAGAATCTCAAGCTGCCGGATTTCAACGGATTCCATTCGCAAGAAGTGGAGGTGTCGCAATCCAACAACTATTCGCTTGAGCATTACAACGGCCGCAACTACCACACCACGGTACTCAAGCAGTATCTGCTCTTCCCCCAGCGCAGTGGCACGTTGGAGATTGCCCCGGCGCGTTTTGATGCCGTTGTGGCAAAGGAAGTCCGCACCAACGATCCCTTTGAGTCTTTCTTCGGAGGTTCGTCCTACGTCTCAGTCAAGAAAAGCCTCACCTCGTCGCCATTGCGCATCAACGTCAAGCCTCTCCCGTCGCCGCGTCCTGATGGCTTTATCGGCGCGGTCGGCTCATTTGACCTTGAGTCGTCATTGTCAAAAGACGAGGTTGATGCCAACGATGCAGTCACCTACAAATTGATATTGTCGGGTGTGGGCAACCTGAAACTTGTCAATGCGCCATCCATTGATTTCCCGTCAGACTTTGAGGCCTACGACCCAAAGGTGAGCGAGAATGTGGTCCTGAAGTCCAACGGGATGTCTGGCAACCGCGTCTTTGAGTACCTGCTCATCCCGCGTCATGCGGGCAAATATGAAATTCCCGCCAATGAATTCAAGTACTTCGACACCAAGAGCGGGACTTACAAGTCCATCGCTTCTGCACCCTACACGCTCAATGTGAACAAATCCAAGGACGGTGGCGGCGCGTCGCAGGCGGTTGACTATGGCAACACTTCCAAAGAGGAGGTCAAAGTCTTGGCAAGCGACATACGCTACATCAAGTCGGGTGAGGTGACGTACAAAAAACATGGGATGTTTTTTGCGACATCATTAAACTATTTGCTGCTTTACATACTACCTTTTGCACTCTTCCTTGCAATGTTTTTCATCTACCGCAAGAACGTGTCGGACAGCATGAACGTGGCCAAGTTCAGGAACAGGCGTGCAAACAAGGTCGTCGGCAAGAGGATGAAGCGTGCGTCTGCCTTGCTCAAGGCCAAGGACCACGACCGTTTCTACGACGAGGTGTTGCGTGCTTTGTGGGGATACATGGCGGACAAGCTCAACATAACGACCTCCGACCTCAACAGGGACAATGTGAAAGACAAGATGGCGGCGGCAGGACTTGGCGAAGGTGACATCGATGCGTTCATCTCGCTGCTTGACGAGTGCGAGTTTGCCCGTTATGCTCCAGGCGACAAGCTCGATGCCATGGACAGGATTTATTCCAACGCCAAGGATGTCATAATCAAGATTGAAAACAATATAAGGAAGTGACATGATGCTTATGAAGAAATCTATATGTCTTTTGTTTTTCCTTTTGCTGTCGCCCCTTGCCATCATCGTCGCGCAAGATGACTCGCTCGCTGTGGACGGGCATCAAGTCGTCACGCTTGGCAACTCGGGGGGCGAACTTGACAAGGCGATAGCTGATTCGCTTTATGCAAAGGAACAGTACAGGAGTGCTGCTGACATCTACGAAAGCTTGCTCTCGGACAAAGGTGAGGCCCCTGCGGTCTACTACAATCTCGGCAACGCCTACTACCGGTTGGGGATGTATGCCAAAGCCATACTCAACTATGAGCGGGCATTGCTCCTTGCCCCGTCGGATGAGGATGTCAAGACCAATCTGGCTTTGGCCTATTCAAAGACGGTTGACAAGTATGAGGACGAGGGAGCGATGTTCTATGCCCGTTGGTTTGACGGGGTAAAGCACGCCATGCCTTCTGATGCGTGGGCATGGTTGGCCGTGTCGTCGTTCCTGGCTTTCCTTCTGCTCCTTTCATTATATATATGGAGCAAACGTGTAGTGCTTAAGAAAATCGGCTTTTATTGTTCCCTCGTCTGCCTCCTTGTCTCTGTGGTTGGCAATGTCTGTGCTTTTTCGCAACGCGCCGACATCCTTGCCCGGGATCATGCGGTGATCATGGAACCGAGCGTGACTGTCAAGAGCACCCCGAGCGATGCAGGCACGGCATTGTTTGTGATTCATGAAGGCTACAAGGTCAATGTCCGCGACAACTCCATGAGTGACTGGGTTGAAATCTCAATCTCTGCGGAACAATCCGGGTGGGTGCCGCGCTCGTCGTTGGAAATAATTTGATTTACCATTATGCTTGACTCGTTGCTTGATTTTGATTCACGCCTGTTGCTGGCGATAAATGGTGCTTCGTCGCCGTTTGGTGACAGTTTCATGTGGAATTACACAAAGATTTGGGTATGGATACCGATGCTCTTGACCGTTGTCTATGTCCTGGCAAAGAACAACAAATTGCGTGATTCCATCCTGTTGGTCGTGTGCCTGGCTTTGACATTTGTACTTGCTGATCAGATTTCATCGAGTTTCTTCAAACCGACTTTCGAGCGGCTGCGTCCCACGCATGACCCTGCCTTGGCAGAGCTTGTACGTGTCGTCAGGGACTATCGCGGTGGACGGTTCGGTTTCGTTTCAGGCCATGCGGCAAACTCTTTTGCTGCACTCACCTTTTGTGCCATGGTGATAAGGTCGTGGAAATTCACCCTCCCATTGACACTTTGGGCTGCCGTCAACTGCTGGTCGCGGATGTACCTCGGAGTGCATTACCCTGGGGACATAGTCTGCGGCGCGTTGGTGGGGGTGTTTTCGGGCTTATTGACCTACACATTGTTCCTGTTGGGAGAGAAACATCTCTTCAAGCAAAGTTACAAAGTTGCCTATAAGTCGGTGGGCTTAATAAATGCAGTCTTTCTTGCGACCGTTGCACTTCTCCTTGTTTTAGCTACGGTTGAAGTTTATCTTTAAAAAATATAAAATTATCGCCCGTAATACTTGCTTTGCACGCTATTAAGTCATATATTTAGAGCGTAAAGTTAATCCATTACTATTAATTTAAATTGTGATATTATGGGAAGGACGATAACATTCAACGAGTTGAGGAGGATAAAGGATTCATTGCCAGACGGCAGTATGCATAGGATTGCCGATGAACTCGGGCTTGATGTCGAGACTGTCAGGAACTACTTCGGAGGCAGCAACTATACGAGTGGACAATGTGCGGGCTTGCACATAGAGCCGGGACCGGAAGGCGGCATGGTCATGCTCGACAACGACGAGATCCTCAACAAAGCACTTGGCATCCTTGAGGAAGTCAACGGCGGCAACTGCTGCTCTTGAAGCAAGCCAAGCAAAAGACCATCAAATAAAATCTCTGTTCGCACGTTTGTGGGAGTGGAGATTTTATCATTTTAGAAACGCAATCAAACTAAAGTACAAAGGTTATGAAAGATGAGTTGGTTACTTTGATAACTCTTACCTACGCCAAAGCGCAAGTGTTGAAGAGTGTGCTGGAGAGTGAAGGTGTCATGGCCGAGCTCTACAATGTGAACATCATCCAGCCTTTTGTCTCATCAGGTGTCAAGGTCTGCATCAATGCCAAGGACATCCAGAAGGCGATGGAGGTGCTTGAATCTGGCAAGTGGCTGAGTGACGGCAAGGAAGGTGCTGGCAGCATCCTTGTCCCGACGGACTTCTCGGACAATTCTGCCCGTGCTTGCTGCTTCGCCTTTGATTATGCGGCGGCGACGCATTCAACGGTGACGCTGTTCCATGTGTTCTTCCCGCCGGTCTATTCATCCATGCTCCCATTTGAGAACGAAGTCAACTCGATAGAGGAGTATCAGATGACCCTCGCCACCGTCAATGAGAAGATGACGGCCCTGGTCGAATCCATCAAATCAAAGATTGCCGTCAAGGAGCTGCCCGACGTCAAGTTTGACTGGAAGATATACGAGGGCGTGGCAGAAGAAGAGATTCTCCATTATGCCTACAAAAAAGATTCTTCGATGATAGTGATGGGCACGCGTGGACATGACGACAAAGGCAAAATCATCGGCAGTGTCACCGAGGAAATCATAGGGCGCAGCAGCACCACCGTCGTTGCCATCCCCCAAGGAGCAGCAGAGAGCCGTCTCGCATCGATGCGCAAGATAGTCTTTATGACCAACCTTGACCGTCGCGACCTCCTCTCGTTTGATTCGTTATATGAATTGGTCAAGGTCAACAAGGCGGAGGTAGTCTTCCTGCACATGGATGATTCTGTCAACAGCGACTGGAAGAAAGTCAAGATTTCAGGACTAAAGGACTTCTTTTCCACCAAGTACCCTGACATCAAATTCGACTATGCCATCCTGCCCTACGATGAGTCGATGAAGGGACTCAACACTTTCATCGCCGACAATCATGTCGATGCCATCGCCATGGCACGTTACAGGCGCAGCCTGTTTTCCAGGATGGTCAATCCGAGCATGTCCAAGAAATTGTTCTTCGAGCTTGACAAACCGTTGATCGTGTTCAACAAGAAGTGACAAAGCAAAAGGGATGGCCTGGCGGTCATCCCTTTCGTTTTCATCGTTTGTCGCAGCGCAATTTAATCACCGTTATCTCCGGCCAAGTGCCGAATCTGAACGGGATGAGTGTGCATCCCAATCCCTCGTTCACGTAGAGGTATTTTCCTTTCTCCTTGTGCAACCCGTTCCAGTACCTGTACTTCAGCCTTGCGGGTGAGAGGCCAAACACTTTGAGCTGCATCGCGTGGGTGTGTCCCGAGAGTGTCAGGTCGATGTCGGTGTATATGACCTCGGCCTCCCAGTGCGACGGGTTGTGCGACAGCAGGATCTTGAAGCTGTCGTCATCCGTCCCCTGCATGGCGGCGGGCAGGTTGCCGTATTTTGAGAACGGCGGTTCGCCCCAGTTCTCCACGCCGATGACCGTGATGCTCTCGTCGCCGATGGTGATTTGGTCGTGTGTGTTGTTCAGCAGCTTCCAACCCATGCCCTGTTGCAATCTGATGAGGTCGTCCAGATTCTTCTTCCTGTCCATGGTGTTCCTCCAAGGGTAGTAGGGGGAATAGTCATGGTTGCCCAGCACAGAGTAGATCCCGTGCTTGGCATTCAACGCACGGAGCGGCTTCTCGATGCAGGAGAGTTCCGAAGTCTTGTGCGTTATCAGGTCGCCGGTGAACATTATCGCGTCCGGTTTCTGCGCATTCACCTTGGCGACAATCTTGAAGAAATCCCTCGGCCTTGCGCTCCACGTCGATGCGTGGATGTCTGATATGTGCACCAGCCTGAACCCGTCGAAACTCTTTGGCAGCCTGTCGCACTTGACAGTCACGTTGTTGACGACAGCCCACCGCCAGCCCCACACGGTGCCATAGGTTATGGCGACGAAAAAAGCCGCCGCCAGCCCAAGTGCAATGTAGGTGAACAGCAGGTGCAGGTCTGTCGTCGTGAACTGTTGGAAGACATATCGCATGAGGTACGTCACGGCGAAGACGCACTTGGGAATCGTTATCGACAGGCAGAACATGAAGTAAAACGATGCCACGTGCGCCTTGTCAATCATGTAGAACTGCTTCCTGCCGTACATCACAAGCACCAGGCCGGCGATGAGCAGCAGCGAAGGGACGAACCACAACGCCTTTGCCCACGTCTGCCCGGCTGGGTGGATGTGGGTGGCATAGATGATGATGTCCGAAAATGCTATGCTGAAAAACAGTGAGTAGAATGTCCTCCCGATCATGTCGCTCTGTCTATAAAATGTTCTTGCTCAGGAATCTCGACAACTCCTCCACCCCGATGCCACGGCGGCGGGAGTAGTCGAGCAATTGCTCGTGGCTTATGCTCCCGATGGCGAAGTATCTCGAATGCGGGTTTGCAAACATCAGCCCGTCAACCGAGGCCGAAGGTGACATGGCACCGTTGCCCGTCAGCTTGATGCCTATGCTCCCGAAGCCGAGCAGACGGTCAATGAGGAAGTTCATCGACTGGTCCGGCATCGACGGGTAGCCCACAGCCGGCCTTATGCCGCGAAAACGCTCCAGCAGCATCTCGCCAACCGTCAAATCCTCGTCGGGGGCATATCCCCATCCGACCTTCCTGACGTGCTCGTGCCCCCTCTCCACGGCAGCCTCGACGAGCCTCTCGGCGACGGTCTGCACGAGCAGGCGGTGGTATTCGTCTTGCGGCGCGTCCCCGCCCTCGATGGTCGCGGCAAAGACTCCCAGCGTGTCCTCCAGGCCGCAGCCCGCCGGGGCGATGAAGTCGGCAAGACACAGGCACATCCCGTCTGCGCCGGCTGCCTGTTGCCTGAGGAAGGGCAGCCTCACGCCGCCAGCCATGATGTCGTCCCCATCGGAATTGGCGGCATAGAGGGCGTACTTGAACAGCAGTCGCACCCCGTCGCCCATCCCCTCGATGCACGCCACAGCGTCGTCATAGAGCTTCGCAGCCTCCACCGCCTTGTCCCTCGCCGCTTCTGGCATGGTGTCGAGCCAGCGGCGGCGCGACTCGGCATCGCGGCCTGTCTTACCGATGGAGGACATCGACGGGGGCAGCCCCCAGCTGTGGAAGAAGTACACCCAGTTGACATAGACCGCCACGTCGGCGGCGCGCCAAGCGAGGGTCTCTGTCTTTATCGCTTCTGTTTGCATTGTCTCAATCAAAAAAGAGGTAAAAGTCACGGGTCAGCCCCGCATATTGTCTGGTGTAGTTGCCCTCACTGTCCCTGACCGTGATGGTCTCAGCCCTCAGGAGGCCGACCCTGCGGCGCAATTGCAGGATTGCACGGCTCGCGCCCTTGCCTTCACGCATCACGATGGCGGTCTCCTTGGCGACAAACAGGCCGTTGCCGTTGGCCTCGCGCACCATGTCCCCCACGCAATCCGACGGGATGATGACCGTGCAAGTCCCATCGTCGGCGAGCAACCGTCCGGCCGATTGCATGAGCGCGGCGTAGGTCAGGCTGCCGTCGTGCCGTGCCATGTCCCTTGCGCCGTCGCCGCTCTTGGTCTGCCGCTCGTAGTAGGGGGGATTGGACACGATGCAGTCAAACCGCAGCCCCGGGTCGTATGCCCTCACGTCGCCCTGCACCACGTCGATGCGGTCGCCCCACGGCGAGGCTGCTGCGTTGGCGGCGGCATCCGCGCAGGCATCCTCGTTGAGCTCGATGGCTGTTATGCGTGCGCTCTTGCTCCTTTGTGCGGCCATGATGGCCACTATGCCCGTGCCCGTGCCGATGTCGAGCACCGTGCCGCCGTCGGGCAGTTCCGCCGCCGCGCCGAGCAGCACCGCGTCAGTCCCCAGCTTCATCGCCGTGCGGTGCTGGTTGATGACAAACCGTTTGAACCTGAACGTACTCTCTGCCATGTCTCGATCAGTTGCTTTTGTACATTTCAAAACTATGAAATTCTTGTGACATAGGGGTGGGGTGGGGGCAGAAATCGACGTTTCGCGCCCCGCAAACAGGACTTCGGCGCAGCTGGGTCAAGGGACAAAGCGGATGAGGCCTGGCGTAAAGTCCGCTTGCCCGGTGCTTAAAGTTCATCATGTCCTGACATAAAGTTGAAACAAAACTTTTGAATATATAAACAGAACTTTTGTTTATATAAACAGAAGTTTTGAATATATAAACAAAACTTCTGAATATACTTTAGGTTAGGACATGATGAACTTTAACCACCGGGCATTTGAAGTTTATGCCAGACCCAAGTGAAGTTTATGTCCGACCTGATGGGATTTTGTGCCAGGCATCATCAGCTTTGCCACCAGCCTGCGCCGCACAGGGCAGTGCCGTGGAGGTCCTGGGAAGCGGCGCGGCACCGCTCCCTCCCGAGGAACGGGCGGCATGGGGGTAAGAGAGAGGGGGACACGTGTTGCCGTGCCCCCCTCTTCGTCCTGTGTCCGGTGTCTCCAGGCCGTCGCCCGTCAAAGCTGCACGGCGCGGATGGAGTGCAGGCGGTGTGTGTAGAGTTGGCGCGTCTCGTCATAGATGCCGTGGGCGTCGAGGCGGTCGAGGCGCACGGAGCCTGACGCATGGATTATCGCGCCGCCGTCCATGACCATGCCGACGTGGGTTATCCTGCCTTCGCCGCCGGTGAAAAACGCGAGGTTGCCTGCGGCGCGCCGCTCAAAAGCGACCTGCGTGCCGCACTGCGCTTGCTGGGAAGCGTCGCGGGGCAGTCTCATCCCGTGGATGGCGAACACGGTCTGGATGAAGCCTGAGCAGTCCATCCCAAACGCGCTTTTGCCGCCCCAGAGATAGGGTATGCCGAGGAAGCGGGCCGCCGTCAGCGTGATGCGTCCACGCACAGGTCCTATCGACAGCGGGCTTATCTCGTAGATGTGGCTGTGCACGGCGAATGTGCCATGGGTGGCATCGCAGTGCGGCAGCACGCTCCCCGCCGTCAGGTTGATCGTGCGCCCCGTCATCACGTTGCGGGCTTCGGCAACGGGGACGGCGACGATGCTCCGGCCGTAGCCGCGCATCGACGACAGTGTGTCATCGACGACGGTCTCGATCATGCGGGCATCGACCCATCCGCAGTAGGAGTCGGCATCGAGTTCGACGCGGCACCAAGGGCCGTGTGTGCCGATCACTCGGCAAAGCTCGCCGAAGAGCATCTGTGTGACCATTTCTGCCCGTTCCGACGGGAAGGCGCGGACGGGCACAAGCGGGAGGTAGGTTGTCGATGGTTTGAGTTCCATAGGCCGGGGTCAAAACATTTTGTTCAATTCATCATCCTTGATTATCGTCATCGTGCGTTTGCCGTCGGGCGACATCTCTTGTCCGGGCAGGGAGAGCAGGTGAGCCACGATGTCATCCATCTCCTCAACGCCAAGCACTTGCCCGTAGGGGATTGCCGATGCCCTGGCCATGTCGAGCGCGACGGTGAGGCGGATGTCGTCACGTGCTCCCTTTCCGCCTTCGGCCAGAGTGTGCAGCATCCCGGTCACTACCTTCACGTAGTCAGCCCCCTTGAGTTCGGGCGGGATGGCACTGATGGAGTAGCTGCCGCCGCCGAGGCTTGTTATCTCAAAACCGAGTGCCTGCAAGTCATCCTGCACCATCGGCAGCAATGCCTCTTCGGATGGCGGGAGCGTCATCATCTCCGGGAACAGCAGGCACTGCGAGTTGCCTGTGTGCGACTCTATCGTCTTGCGGAAACGGTCGTAGAGGATGCGGACATGGGCGCGGTGCTGGTCGATGACCAACAGGCCAGAGGCGACTGACGTGATGATGTAGCGGCCTTTGTACTGGTAGTACTGCGACGTGCTGCCGCCCGCCGTGCCAAAGAGCGAATCGTCATTGGACGCGCTGGAGAGTATGTCCATCCCTCCGTCGCCGCCAGCAGCGTTTGCGGGGAAGGTGCCGCCGACATCGGCGGACAAGTCTTCGTCCCACGAGTCGCCGTCAAGAGCGCCGTCGTTCAGCCCGTCATAGAGTGTGTGCCAGTCGTCGCCGCCGTGTTGCCGGGTGGCGTGCTTGAATGGGTCATACCCGCTGTTGATCGACACCTTGGGCATGACGAGCTTGCCTCCATTGGGCATGGGCGGGATGTCGGGCATCCCGTCCGTGTCAAAGTCTATCGACGGGATGGCCGATGAACGCGAGAGGGCTTCACGCACGGCGGAGAGGAGTATTTGCCAGATAGGATGCTCGTTCTCGAATTTGATTTCCGTCTTCGTGGGATGTATGTTGACATCTATGTCGGCAGGGTTGACGGTGAAGTAGATGAAATATGGCACTTGCTCGCCAACGGGGATCAGCTTGGTGTAGGCCTCCATGACCGCTTTGTTGAAGTAGGGGTGTCTCATGTAGCGGTTGTTGACGAAGAAGTATTGTTGGGCCTTCTTGCGCGAAGATTCCGGTGTGCCGACAAATCCCTCCAGGCGCACGAGCTGCGTGTCAACGGACAGCGGCAGGAGTTGCTGCCCCATCTTGCGCCCGAAGATGTCTACGACGCGCTTTTTCATCGTCGATGGCAGGTAGGAGTAAAGGTCATTCCCGTTGTGCCGCAACGTGAAGGAGACTGACGGGTTGACCAACATTATGCGTTCCATCTCGGCAAGGATGTTGCTCAGCTCGGTGTTGTCGGACTTGAGGAACTTGCGCCGCGCCGGGACATTGAAGAATAGGTTCCTGACAATGAAGTTCGCGCCCTTGGGGCAGGAGACGGGCTCTTGCGACTTCACTTGCGAGCCCTCGATGAGCAGGGACGTGCCAACCTCGTCATCTTCCCTCCTTGTCCGGAGTTCGACCTGCGCGACGGCGGCAATAGATGCCAACGCCTCTCCACGGAATCCCATGGTGTGCAAATCAAAAAGGTCGGCGGCCTGTCTAATCTTGGACGTGGCATGACGCTCAAATGCCATGCGGGCATCAGTCAATGACATCCCCTTGCCATTGTCTATCACTTGGATGCAGGTCTTGCCGGCATCGGTGATGACCACGTTGATGGTCGTGGCACCAGCGTCGATGGCATTCTCGACAAGCTCCTTGACGACAGACGAGGGGCGTTGGATGACTTCGCCGGCCGCTATCTGGTTGGCAACAGAATCAGGCAAAAGCCTAATCACATCACTCATAAGCTAAAATGTTATTAATTGGTCACACACCCGGCGTTTGGTCGTGTGGTCGTTGGGGACGCATACGGCGCGGTCGCCATTTGACAAGGCTGGCGGCGTGCCAGTCATTCTCCTTCGACAAGGACGCGGGTGGGCAGTTTGATTTCCCTTGTTTCTTGTTCCTTGAGTTTGTCTTCTTCCTTTTTGCCTTTCCACACGAAGATGTCGGTCTTGTCCTTTGGGCGCAAGTCCTCAAGCCAAACGAAACTCTTGAGGAAGTCTTCGCCGGCAGGAATCTGGTCGAGCGGATAGGCTACCCCGTTTGAAGCGGGGCTCATCACCATGCGTTCTATGCGGCGGTCTGCGACATAAACATTGAGTAGGCTCGTTTCCGCCACGTTCATGAGCATGACCGTGCTGTCCTCTTCCTGTGGGTAGTAGACAGACAACACGTTGCCAACAACGTCAATCTTGTAGACATCGCCCTCTCCATTGAAATAGGCGAACATCTCTTTGCCTGAAACCTGGTTGAAGTAGCTGCTGTCCACGTGCTCGACCGAAAGCGACTGGTTGTAGATGTGCGCCCAGTCAAGCGTTGAGTCGTTCATGTAGATGTCGATCTTCTCACCCAGTATCTGTTGCTTGCCATGCCACAGCACTGGCTCGTAGAACATCTGCAAGCAAGAATCCTTTGTCGAGAACGAAAGCGAGTCACAAATGGCCTGCACGTCTGGACGGAATATCCGCACCTTGCGGTAGGCGAGCATATCACGGTACATGGTGTCCGTGTCATGGTTGTATGTGATCAACTTTAGTGTGTCAGCGTGCATGAAAAGACTGTCGCCCTGCGAGTAATCGACAGCGACCGCATTGTCCGTGGCGTATGCATAATCTGTCAGTTCGTTGTAAAAGCAATAGTCGCCGAGCAGGAGGTGCCTGTCAACAGTGTCGTTCATCACGACATCAAAGAACGCTTCTCCGTAGCCTTTCTTGCGGTCATAGAAGATACTGTCACCGACGAGCGTCTTGTTTTCACTCGTCAAAACAGAGCGGTTCATCAATTCTGCCTGCTCCGTGTCGGTGTTGTAATAGCCCAGCTCCGAGTAGATGTGGTTCTCGTCACTATATATATTGGATGGACCAAGGATTGTCGCCACCTTGGTGATGGTAGAGTAGACCAAAGTGTCCGACAACATTGTCATTTGCTCGTTATCCAACTCGACGTTGTGATTGAAGCGGGCGATTTTTGTCTCCGGGCTGTATTCGCCCCAAACCGACGTGAGCGTGTTTTTCTCGTCAAACAAAGTCCCGCCGTCAAAATAGTAACCGAGGTTGGCCACGCGGTCAAAGTTGAAACTGTCGGTCTCAAGCGTGGTGTTGCGGTTTATCATCACCACGTTGTTGCGCATCATGGCTATCATCGACTGACCGTCATAGTAAAGATGGTCGCCGTCGATGAAAAGAGTGTCGCCCTGTTCCATGTGTACATGGTTGAAAGCCTCGAAAGAGTTGGTGGATTCGTAGACATGGGCACTGTCGCAATACATATACATGCTGTCGTGGCGGAACTTGACATTGCCCACAAGGATTTGCACCCCGGGAAGTTTCTTGTCATCCGCTTTTGCGATGTCAGCGTGGAGAAGGTAGACCTTGGTGACTTTCTGCTCGCCTTCCGCCCCTTCCTCAGCTGGTCTGGCTGAAGAAAATGCGATGACAGCCAAACCAATGACTGTCATCAGAGCAACGCGTCGGCGCGTCGAAAAAGACTTTGACTTGCTGTTCATCCGGCTAAGATTAGTCTTTCACCCATCCATCATATTTGAAGTCGCAGTTACGCCACTCGGGATCGATGCGGACGTAGGTGGTCTTCAACTTTTCCTTTATCCATTCCTTGAGCTTTTCTTCACCCAATTTTTCCATTACCAAGTCCTTAAGACGTTGATAGTCTTCGCTGATCGTCGCCTTGTGCCCGTCAATCTTGGTCTTCAGTTTGACGATGGCGCAGACTTCTTTGCCATTGTCGTCAAGCATGGTGAAAGGGTCGGAAATCTCGCCTACGTTCAATCCGTCAACGACCTTGGCTATCTCTTGCGGCAGTTGCTGCATTTGGAACTTGGATGTGTTGTCATACGGATTTGGCATCAGGCCATTGTTAAGCCTTGTGTCTTTGTCATCGGAGATATAAAGGGCGGCTTGCTCAAAAGTGTATTTGCCGTTGCGGATGTTGTCCGCTATCGAGTCGAGGGCAATGAGCGAACTGTCGATTGCCTCGGCTGGGACGTGGGGGCGCAGCAGGATGTGGCGGCAATTGATGCGGTCGCCCCGCTTCTCAATCAACTGGATTATGTGATAGCCGTACTCCGTCTCAACGATTTTGGAAACCTTGTTAGGGTCTTGGAGGTTAAACGCGACATTGGCAAACTCAGGGAGCAACTGTCCGCGTCCCATGAAGCCGAGTTCACCGCCCCGTACCCTCGAACCGGGGTCTTCCGAATAGAGGAGCGCAAGTGTCGAAAATGATGTTTCGCCGGAATTGACGCGCTCGGTGAATTCGCGCAACTTGGCCTTGACGGCATCAATTTCCACCTGCGGGACTGTCGGCTCTTTGGTGATGAGTTGCACCTCTACGTTTGTCGGGATATAAGGGATGCTGTCGTAAGGCAAGTCGTTAAAGTAGTTTCGCACCTCCGATGGTGTCACTTTGATCTCACCTACGATCTCTTGTTGTACGCGCTGGGCGGTCAATCCGTCGCGGATGTTCTGGCGGAGCTTCTCACGGATCTGGGTCATCGTCTTATTGAAGTATTCCTCGACTTTCTCCTCTGACCCGATTTGTTGGATATAAAAATTGATTTGCGCATCGACTCGTGAGATTATCTCCGAGTCCCCAACCTCTATACTGTCTATCTCCGCTTGGTTGAGGAAGAGTTTTTGGATGGCCAGTTGCTCTGGTATCACGCAATAGGGGTCTCCATCTATGTCACGTCGTTCCGACAGGGCGACAAGACGTTCTTCCTCCACTTCTGATTTGAGGATTGCTTCGTCGCCGACGACCCACACTACCTGGTCAATGATGTTGTCCTGCGAAAACGACACGGCAGGCAAGATGGCGGACAGCAGGAAAAAGGCTGTCCTTGCTATAAGACTTGTACGCATTCGTTTTAACTTATCATTAATGCACGGGCAGGATGGCAATGCACTGCGTCAATGTGTTCCTGCCTATTCGTTTAACAGTCAGCGAAAATAATCATTTTTTCTTCACCGCGCCTTTGCTTTTAGATAATTTAGGCATCAGGCGCCAATGCCTCCATTCACTCACCTTTGTCCGGGAACTTGACACGTCCACGTTTGAGGGCTGAGTTGTAAAGGTCTTCTTTGACAGAACGTATGAAAGCAACCTTCCTCTCATTCCGTATGGATTCCCTTATCCCGTTCTCGGCCAGCTCGTATGGCATCACGCTCCCTTTTGGCAGAAAGCTGTCCACATATAAAAGGTAGACGTAGGATGAATCCTCCTGCTGCACCAACCCATTGAGATCCTTGGCTGCCTCCATCCGTTCACCGAATGGCGACCTCTCGCCGACCGCGCCTAGTCCCATCCATTGATTGCGGAAGTAGAGGTAGCCTGCCGCCTGTTTCAACGACAGGCGTTCCAATTCGTCACGGCGTGCGTCGTTGCCAATCAGTCTCTTGGCCGTCGCCACGTCGGGTGTGCCTTTGCGCAGCTTCATGAATACACCTTTCGCCGCAGGGGATTCCAGGCGGAAAGACTCTCGGTTGCCATAGTAGCGTGCCTTGACCGAATCATCGGGGATGAGCATGTCGGCGTTTTCCTCTATCAGATTGTTCTGGTAGTAGTTTATGATCAGATTCTTGCGGTAGTCCTCAACAAGCCTGTCAATCAACTCGGCATCTGAGACATTGGATTTGGCTTTTTCGTAGAACAAGACCTCCTCGACCCACGACTTCACGTAAGCATCGACAAACCGTGCGCTGTCCGCGCTGCTTGCCGTCTCAGGCACAAGACCCTCGACGTCATCCCAGTAGAGGACGTTGCCATCGACGACGGCAAGAGGTGTGGCACCGTCAATCACCGTTCCCTGGCGGCATGATGCCAGCACGAGCGGCAACGACATCACGAGCGGCACGAGCCATGAAACGACGGGAGCAGGTTTGCCCTGCTCCCTCGTGCCGTCAATGTTTGTTGACCGTCTCAAGGACATCTTTGTGTATGATGATTTGGTCTGCATACTTCTTTCTCAGGCTTGCCACCCATTCCTTCTCAAGATAGTTTTGGTAGTCGGCAGAGACCTGGCCCCGCACGTCGCGGAAGTCCTCTGGTTTGCGCTTGAGCAGCTTGCCATATATAAATGTATAGGGGAAACCTTCCGGCTGGTCAAACGCCTCGCCCTTGAACTTGAAGTAATCGACATACTTGTTATCCCCCTTGACATAGAGACCCTTTTCCGCCCTTACCAGCTTCACCGAATCTGACATATAGGCCTTGCGGAGCTCCGTCATCCAGGCGGCATAGTCCTTGTCCTTGAGCAACCGCTTGACAGGTTGTTCCAACGAATCTCTCACGCAATGCACCACGATGCCTTTGAAGTGGGGTTCGTCCCAACGGTAGTCGCGGCGGTGCTTCTTGAAGTAGGCCTCCAGCCCCTCCTCGTCCGACGAAGCCTTGTCCCAGACCTCGCGGTTGCTTATGTCAAACAGCAAGATGCCGTCGCGGTACTCGTTGACCAGCAAGGCAAACTCGGGATATTTGTCCTCAAGCCTCGAATCCTCGTAGTCGAGCACCACCCGGTCACGGTACATGTCCATCAAGCGGCTGAGCACGACGGCGCGGCTGCCCTTGTTGAAGCGCGAATTGCCGTTAACAAAGTCGATGAACCCCTGGACTCCATAGCTCTTGCCATCGAGGGTGAACAGCACATCGTCCCTTCCCCCAAGCGCGGCGACGTAGGCTGAGTCGCCCAGCTGCGCATCCGGCGCGAGCCCGAGCAGCATCCCGTAGGTGTCTTGGTCGGTGTCGCTCATCGCATATTCTTTTTTGAGGCGCGCGATCAACGCTTTTTGCCCCTTGTCGTTCTCACCCATGCGGTTGAGCATCATCACTATCTGGTCGTGTTTCACGTCGTACGGTTCGATGAGCCTGTGTTCAAAACGCTTGACTATGTGTATGCCGACGGGTGTTGCAAACGGCTTGCTGACCTCGCCATCGGACATGGCGAAGATCTTGTCCTCAAATTCCGGGATCGTCTGCCGCATCCCAATCCATCCGAGCTCACCGCCGCGCTGTGCGGAAACCTTGTCATCCGAGTAAGTCTTGGCCAGTTCGGCAAAATCCGCGCCTGCCATGATGGCTGCATAGAGCGAATCCATCTGCGCCATCGCCTTGTCAACCTTGTCCTGCCCGGCGTCCTGCGGGATATGCTTGAAGATGTGTGCCACGTGCACCTTGCCACGGTCGGGACGGCGGTCTGTCATCTTGATGACGTGGTAGCCGAAACGCGACCTCACCGGCAGGCTCACCTCCCCAGGCTGCAAGGCATAGACGGCCGCCTCAAATGTCGGCACCATCTGCAACGCCGTGAAGTAGCCCAGGTCGCCACCATTGTACTTGACGGACTTGTCGTCGGACATCCGCCTCGCGGTTTCCTCAAAGTCCGCCCCCGACTCAAGCAGCCGGTAGACCTCCATCGCCCTCTCATAAGCCCGCAACGTGTCGGCGGGGAGTGCGCCCTCGGGACAATCGATCAGGATGTGCGAGGCGCGGACATTCTCCTTGAGCCTCTCGTACACGCAACGCACATAGTCCTCGTCAACCTCCTTGTCCGTCAGATAGCCCTTGGCCAACTGTGCGCGGTAGCCGGCAAACTCCTTGCGGAACGCCTGCGTCGTGTCGATGCCCGCATTCTCGGCCTCAAGCACCTTGAGCTTGAAGTTGATGAACATATCGACATATTCGTCCAAATCCTTCTTCTCGACCGTCGAAGCCGAGTTGTTCTTGTTGTATATGTACTCAAACTCCGAACGTTTTATTTGCTTCCCCCCGATTTCCATGAGCACCGGGTCTGTCTGGCCCTGGGCGTTTGCGGCCAAAGCCACAGCCAAGGGGAATGCCAAGGATAAAAGTCTTTTCATATCTGTCTGTTTGTCTAATGTTTGTCACTCTGTTCGGCGGGCAAAAATAATCAATTTGACCATTCCCGCCACCCCTGCCCGCGCTTTTGGGGCGGCGGCGCGCCTCACTCGAAGTAGAACGTCAACGCGATCGACCTCGAAGTGGCACGGTCCACGGACTGGGTGAAGCGGTACATATATTTGTCCGTCAAGTCATTCCTGTTCTTGTTGATGATGTCCACCACGCCGAAACAAAACTTCAGCTCGGGAATCAACTTGAAAAACGGCAGGTAGATGTCGCACCCAAGCCCTATCTCGACCTGCATATCAAAGGTGTTGACGCGCAACTCCTTCTGCTTCGGTGTCGTGAGGTTGAATATCGGGGCGGCCCCAGCCACTACGTACGGGCGGAAGTTGTTGACCCTCTCGGCTGCGAACTTGAAGTTGACCGGCACGCTGACGTAACATGACCGCATCTGCATGTAACGCCGCTCGCCCGTCACCGCCTCCTTGAATACCACCTTGCGGTCGCCGAAGTAGAGGGACGGCAGCAAACGCGCCGCGATGTGCTTGTGAAGGTACATCTCGCCCAGCACGCCGACCTGGAATCCAGGCAGGTACTCATTGACATCCATGAACCACGCCTGCCCGTCCTCGGTGACAAAGCCGTTGTTGACAAACTCCATGTCCTGCAAGT
Organism: uncultured Bacteroidaceae bacterium; assembly: GCA_944321635.1. Classification (GTDB taxonomy): domain Bacteria; phylum Bacteroidota; class Bacteroidia; order Bacteroidales; family Bacteroidaceae; genus Avibacteroides. The sequence goes on from CALULY010000008.1 coordinate 113,653, forward strand.
GCACCCCGATGAAAAAGCCATAATGGAACCTACGCTGGTCGATGTAGGGACGTATCTGCACCTTCTGCACCTGTGCCAGCGACGGCAACAGACACAGCAGCAACGTCAATGTCAGCAAAACCTTCTTCACCCGGTCATCGTTTTATCTACAAACGCGGGAAACACGCCTTTTATTGCCCGCCTGGCCGGCGGCAAGGCACAAACCGCTTGACGGTGCAGGGGAAAAGTGGCCTGAGGTCAGGCGCAAAGCCCGGTGAGGCCGGGCGCAAACTTCACTTGCTCGCCGGGAAAAGTTCATCACGTCCTAACCTAAAGTATATTCAGAAGTTTTGTTTATATATTCAAAAGTTCTGTTTATATAAACAAAAGTTCCGAATATATAAACAGAACTTTTGTTTTTACTTTAAGCACCGGGCAATCGAGGTTTATGTCTGACATAAGTGAAGTTCAGGTCTGACCTGATGGCGCTTTATGCCAGACACAACCAGACTATGCATCCGACCCGTTCCCTTTAGCACTGGTGCATGGTGGCAGGGAGGCGACACAAAAAAGGCGGAGTGGGAAGCAATCCCACCCCGCCCAGGTTAGTGTGCGCGCCTCAGCGCGGTCTGATCATTTCTTGAGCACCTGCACCGTCGTGCTTGCGCCGTCGCTCTCGACCTTGACGACATAGAGGCCGTCGCCCAGGTTGCCCAGACCGAGCACGTTGCTGCCGGCAACCACTTCGGCGGTGTAGACGGCCGCGCCACTCATGTCATAGACGGTGACTCTGCCGTCGGCAGGCACTGCGACTGTCACATTGTCGGTGAAGACGGTCGGATAGACTGCCACGCCGTCAACCGTGTTGCTGCCAAGACCGTTGCCGTCTGTCAACTCGACCTCGACCTTGAGATCACGGTCAACGCTCTCGACGACTGTGCCGCGGTATACACCTTGGCAAGACTCGAAGTCGAACTTGTCAACGACCGCGCCATCGACCTTGACGACACCGCTCACGTCCTCGTTGCTCTCAAAGAGCACCATCAGGCCGAGTTGCGCGCCCTCGGCAACTTCGTTAGTACCGACTACAAGCTCGCTGCCATTGTCACCCATGAACCAATACTCATCGGCCAGTTCCGGGTTGGTTATCGAGAAGTCGACTTTGTAAGCCACCGGCGCCTCGCCTTGCTCAAGCTTGACGGCGATGTCGATGCTCTCCATGCCTTCCTCGATATTGATGCGCTTTGAGTATGTGCCACCATCCCCGGATGCGTAGTCAAATTCCTCGGGCTCGCCGTCGTTGATGACTATCGTGCCTTTGACTGTCTCTTCATTCATCGCGACAGAGACATTGACCGCGCCGCCTATGGCAACTGTTCCGCCGTCCTCTATCTCAACCATGGAGTAGCCTGACACATCATAGACTGCCATCGAGCCGAGGCCCTCGCCCTCGAATGTGTAGTTGACCGTGCAGACTTCCTCTTTCACAGCCGTTGCGACGATGTGTACATCGCCATCGACATCCCATGGGGCGTAGGAGTCCCAGTTCTGGTCGTTGACTTTGAACGTAGCATCGGTGTAACCCTCATTAGCAGTAGCCTGGATGAGCAACCTCGTGTTGAGTGGTATCCTATCGCCGTCCTCGTAGGTGACAACCTCAGTGCCTTCCCAGTTCTTGACCGTGACAGTGCAGTTCTCCGCATCGACCGTGAGGAGACCATCCTGGGCAACGTGCTCGGTAATGGTCACGTCAAAGTCATAGACGCGTCCTTTGTCAACTGCGTCAGTTGAGAGATGCTTGGGATCATCAGCCGTACCATGCCATGCATCGGTGTAAATGACACGCATACGGGTCGTGCCGAGTGTTGCACCGGCAGGAACTTCGATAGTCTTTGTGAAGTCCAACACGTCCGGATTGCCCTTGACTGAGATATGTGCCGGGTTTTGGATATTACCTCCTGCTGAAGGATTGCCTTGGTTGTCAAGATAAGGGAGCTCGGTCTCCTCGTATACATCCATACCAACCTTGAAGAGTTGCTCACCCTCGTCATCGAAGCTGTAATTGTGGTTCCAGTCCACATAGACGATTGCGTGTGTGAACTTCGTGTCTTCAGTGGTCTGCATCGACAGGTCAAATGACTGCCCTTGTTCCACGGTCATGCCACTCTGGGTGTTGACATAGAGCCCGCTTGGAGCTGCCTCTGCCGAGTAGGACAACTCCTTGACTGCGCCAGTCGTGCTTGCGGATGTCACATAACGATCTTCTTTGGTCGTGCCTGCCGGCTCTGGCCATGTTTCGGTAGATGCTGCCGCCTCTGTGAGCAGATTGAAGTCCGCGATGCGCACTTTTGTTTTTTCAACAGAATAAGAGACATAGTAAGCGAAGTAGTAATCACCTGCCTCGGTTATCTCTATCTCGTTGCTCTCAAACAGGTCACCTGCTTCTGTACCTTTCTTTTGCGGAACATTGTCGCCGAACATTTTAGCCAGCTCATAGTTCCCGCTTTCAAGGTTCTCGATGCTCGTGGCATAGACAAGACCGGCATAAACCAATCCGCTTTCACCTTTCTTGTGTAGGAATGAGAATTTGTAGGTGCCAGGCTCGCAGTGGTACTTGACTGCCAAGTATTCTCCTTCGTCAGGGGAGCTAACGTATGGGCTCCATGCGTTGTTGCCAGCTTCAACACTTGCGCTGGCCTGCTCTGCACCTCAGTTGTCGGTGGAGTAAATAGGATCTGTCTTGATCTTGGTCGCAGCAGCTTCCTTTGAGGTGTCAGACAATGTGTTGCTGTAAACAGTCTCCCATTCGTCAGCTTGCGTTGCCGGAGCAGAGAATGCACTCCATGTGGCTTGGGCCGCGTTAGCCGCCCCTCCGCACGCCAGTGCCATCATCAATGTTAGCGCGTAGTTTTTAAAGTTCATAATAGATAATGTTTTTAAATGATACGATGTTTGTTAAAAGAGAGCGCAAATGTAGTAGTAAAAAACAGAATCATCTCACCTGAACGCAACATTAATACACTTTTATTGTAAAAATATGCAACCGTGTTACCAAGACACCACACTGCGTGCTACTCTGATACTCACCGCGTCACGTTTGCAATAAGGCATTCTCCAACGCCTCTAAGCACCGTTTGTGCCTATGGCAGCATCCGCCATAATGGGAGTGCATTGCACGCCGCCACACGGTCAAATGGGTTGTGTCAGATGCCGGATGTGCATCCCGGTTGCGGGCGGCACTCACTCGATGACCACGATGAGCGTGGCGAGCAAAGGCATGGTGTCGTAGATGAATTTTGCGTGTGACGTTGCGTTGCGGACGCACATGTGGGATCGGGGCGTCGTGCCGAGCGACCAGCTCCACTCGATGATTTTTGTGCCAGGGGCGTTTACTGGCACGCCGTGGATATATGCCCCGTTGGTGAAGCGGCTGGCGTAGGGGGCGAATCCTCCGTAGGCATCGGAGCCGTCGGCGAGATAGATCATCTTTTCCTTCTTTTGTTGCAGGACGAAGTATCCCAGCGGGGTGGCCTTGGCGTATGGAGGATTGCGCATCCCGGTCGTGGCAGGGTTCATGCTCAGCACCGACCATCTGGCGCGGTCAGTGCGGGCAAGTGTCGCGATGTTCTGGTCGCGGCGGTCAACAGCTATGACATGGTGGAACGAAACGGTGTCGCCAAGAATCTCCACATAACGGCTTGGCACCGACCACGTGCCGCCTCGGAATACGTCATTGACGGTCATCCGTGTGCTGTCGTCGTCAATGATCTCGACGAGTGTGCCGTCCCGCCCATAAAGGGTAGGGCAGAGCGTGTCGCCAGGTGCGTAGAGTGGGACGGATTGGTAGCGTTCCACCCCGAGCGTGTCTGTGATGTTCCCGTAGTCGTTGCGTGTGTAAGTCCTGACGAGTGAGGCTGTGCCGTTGCCGTTCTTGTAATTCTGCAACACGCCCCACCGCTTGCCAGTGAGCTGGGCATTCTCGATGGCGGCGAGACGGTCGCTTATCACTTCCCACTTGAAGCTGCGCACGGTGTCACGCCATGGGTATACATCTTCGAGTGTGTAGTCCTCGAAGGCTATTTGCTTGGTGAGCACGATGTCCGACGGCTTGACCGAATCGATTTTTGGGACAACCGCCACTTGCGTGTCTTGCTGTGCGGCGGACGAATCCGACGGTTGACCTTTGCCGCCGGGACGGTTGCATGAGACGGCTGCTGCAAAGGCTAACAACAGGATGACGGTGATCGGGCGCATGGTCGGGTGGATTAGGTTCAAAGATATGCCGCCACTGGACTGGCGGCAACGGATTAGAAGAGCGAGCTTATGGCAACTATAAGCAAATATATCACCAGGACGACCTTGATGAGAGTGCCTGCCAGGAAGCCGAGGAATGCTCCGAAACCCGCCTTCAACGAGATGGAGAAGTCGTGGGTCTTGAGCATTTCGCCGATGATCGCGCCGACAAACGGGCCGAGCACTATGCCCGGAGGACCGGCAAACATTCCCACGATGACACCTATGTTGCATCCCCACACCCCGTATTTGCTGCCACCAAACTTCTTCGTTCCAATGGACGGGATGATGAAGTCAAGCACTTGCACCACCGCTATCAGGACTCCCCACACTACAAGTTGGGTGACGGTGAAGTCAACCTTGTCCGTGAAATGGATGAGCAGCATCCCCACATAGGACAACGGTGGACCAGGCAGGGCGGGAAGCACCGAGCCGGCCAGGCCGAGTACGATGCAAAGGAATCCGAGGATGTACAGCAGGATGTCCATCACTCACCCTCCACGGCCTCAGCGGGGTGCGTCTTGAGCCATTCGTCATAAAGGGCGAGGAGGTTGCGCAGCCCGTAGGCTTTCATTTCTTTGTTATAAACCACGTCGATGCACAAGTCCAGCAGCGGCTTGGCATTGACGTTTTCAGAGACTATGAGCGATCTGATGTTGAGCCTCAGACGGTCGAGCACGGCTTCATCCACTATGCCATGGCTGTCTGCAAGGAACTGGAAGAGGGAATAGTCACGGATTGTCGCGAGATGGGCATCGGTGATGCCGATGTGTTTGCTGCCCGAAGCGTTGGCCTGTATCTTATACATTGTTGTCAGTGTTTATTGTCTTAGGGCAAATATATGCCTTCTGACCATAAAAACAAAGGATGACAAGACTTTAAGGCTGCGAGGCACGCAGACAGGTCAGGATGCAGGCGGCTTAGGCAATGTGAACATAAACTCCAGCCCTCCGCTTTCGGCAGTCCGCACTTGGATGGTGCCGCCATGGAAAAGGACAGCGTTTTTGACTATGGCAAGCCCCAGGCCAGTACCACCAAGCTTGCGCGACCGTCCCTTATCGACACGATAGAAACGCTCGAAGAGATGTGGCAGATGACGTGGGTCAACACCGACGCCGTTGTCCGAGAACTGGAATGTGTGCATGGCATCATCCTCGGCGATGTGCCTGATGGTTATGGTTGTCCCCACCCCGGCATAGGCGATGGCATTGTCCGTCAGGTTGCGGAAGATGGAGTAGACAAGCGAGTAATCGGCCTCGACGACGACTTGCGGGCTGACCAGTTTGAGGAACTGCATCCGTCTTTCCTTCAGCTGGAGGTTGGTCTCGGCTTCTATCGTGTCAAGCATCGTGAGGATGTTGATGCGGTTTTTCTCATACTGGCGGCTGTCCTCCTCATCCATGCGTGCCAATGTCATGATGTCGTGCAGCAGGCTTGTCAGGCGGTTGGCCTGGTCATTGCAGCGAGAGAGGAATTGATTGCGCGTGGCTGGTGGCATGTCGGGGTTGTCGAGTATGGTCTCGATGAACCCTTTGATGCTGCTCACCGGCGTTTTCAACTCATGCGAGATGTTTTGTGTCAGTTGGCGTTTGAGGCGGGCCTTGTCCTCCTCGCTCTCGCGTATCTCCGCATAGAGCTGCACGATGTGACGTGCCAGGTCGCCAAGCCCGTTGTCGGGGAACTTGACATCGAGTGCCGAGATGTCCTCCCCGCTCTTGGCGCGGGTGAAGAACTGATTGAGCTGGTGGAAGACCTTGCCAATGTTCTTGGTGTACTTGTAGAGGATGATGAGCAGGACAAACGACACGGCCAGCGTCACAAGGAGGTACTCGATGTCCACCGCCAGCATCTTGCTCAGGCTCACGTCGTAGGGCAGGGATGAACGGATGATGAGCCCTTCCTCTTTAAAATAGGTGGCCGAATAGAAGTAGTCGCGCTGCATCGTGTCCGAGCGTCTTGCCACGACGTATGCAGAGCCGTCACGCATGGCCTGCCTTATTTCAGGGCGCGAGCTGTGATTGTCCATCAGTTTCTTGTTCTCGCTGTCATAGACGACAAGCCCGTCTTCCTCGATGAGGGTGAAACGTGGTTTGTCGATGCCCTCGACCTTCTCTGTGCGGCCAATGAACTCCACGATGAGGCTGTCTGACATACCGTAGTACTTCGTCAGCTCGTAGAGGGCGAGATTCATGTTCTGGAGTTTGGTGTTGAGCAGCTCTGTCTTGTACATCTTCTCACGATTGTATTGGAAGAACACAAAGCACGAGACGAATGCCAGGAACAGCAGCAGCACCGTCAAGAACAGACGCGAACTGAAAGACAAATTCTTCATCTTGCTAAGCGGGCATCAATCCACCTTGTCGTCAAAGCAATAGCCGTAGCCCATCCTTGTGGTGATGTGCCTGCCATAGCGGCCTATCTTTTTCCTGAGCCTTGTGATGTTGACATCCACCGTGCGGTCGAGGACGTAGACTTCATCCTTCCAGACACGGGCAAGGATATCCTCGCGTGAGAAGACCTTGCCTTTGCCTTTCAACAAGGTGAACAGGATTTCAAATTCCTTCTTGGTGAGCGGGACTGCTTCGCCATCGATCTCGACTTTCTTGCTGTCAAGGTCCATCACCAACGTCTCAAACACGAGTTTCCCGCTGGCCACTGCGGCCGAGGGTATGCTTGCCCGCCGCAGCACCGCCTTGATGCGTAGGATGACTTCCCTGATGGAGTAGGGTTTTGAGATGTAATCATCGGCTCCTATGTTCAGACCCGTGCAGACATCGTTTTCTGTGTCCTTGGCTGTGACGAAGATTATGGGGATGGATGCAGTCGCCTTGTTCTTCTTCATGATATTGGCCATTTTGAACCCGGAAATCTCCCCCATCATCACGTCTAACAATATCAGGTTGTAAACGCTCAGATCCATTGCTAACGCCTCCTCGGCCGAATAGGCGACATCAACTATGTAATTCTCGTTTTCAAGGTTGAACTTGAGGATCTCACACAGATCTTCCTCATCGTCCACCACGAGTATCCTGTATTCGTTCATAAGTCAATAGGTTTGTTGTCTTGCAAATATATATATTAATAGGTATAGTCAGTGACCGTCCCGCTGGCATCACTCTTGCAAAAATCCCCCACCGCTGTCCCGCCATTTGATGAGCGGAGCGTGATGGGGGATTGTGTCAAGTTGCCGGAACGTCAGTCGCGGTTGTTGAACTTATCGACGGCACGGAGCAGATGCCTCAATTGTGAAATCATCTCTTCGGATTCCTGTATCATGTTGAGGTAGACATAGGAGACTGCAATGTTTGTGTCATCGTTTCTGAGCCTTGCCAGTTGTTTTTCCCTCAACTCCGAGAACGCTTCCTTGAGCTTGCTGCACTCGACACGGAAGTCATTGATGCTCGCATAGTCGTGAGTTGTGATTATCTCCCTGGCACGATCGACCATATAGACCACGTTGTCGCGCAACGGGACAAACTCCTTGACGCACTCCTGCGGCAGACGCTCAAAGTTGTTGTCAACGTGCTCTTCGCACGGCTCGCAAAGGCGGCGCAGGCAATAATTCAACTGCTGGCAGCTGTTTATGCCGAGATGCAGCCAAGTGTTCTTTTCTATCGCCACCTCGTCCTGCGTCTTGCGCAGCCCGATGAGTTCCTTGCGGCGCGACCTCTTGAGCATCTTCTTTGCCTCCCTGATGAGCAGGCTGGCGTGGCGCAAGCTCCTGAGGTCTTCCTTGATGAAGCCGTTGGTTATCCTGTTGTATGTGTCGGCGACAAACTGGAGGTTGCTCTCCTCGGTCAGTTGCACGTGCTTCTGGAGCAACGGCCAGACCTCGTCCTTGCTCTTTGCTGTGACAATCTGGTCAAAGAGGTCGTCGTCGGCAGTCTTCTGGTTTTTCTTCCTGAGCATCTTGCCGCTGCGGATGAGCATGAATATCACCAACGCCACCATTATCACACACACGACGACACCGCCGTAGTAGAGGGCAAGCACCACGAGTGCAGCAGCGATGAATGCCGCGCCGGCCGTGATGAACCATCCGCCGATGACCGAGATGACACCCGTGATCCTGAACACAGCAGTCTCACGTCCCCAAGCCTTGTCGGCGAGCGACGTACCCATGGCTACCATGAATGTCACGTATGTCGTTGACAATGGCAGCTTCATCGACGTGCCCAGCGCGATGAGCAAGCCGGCAAGCACCAGCCCCACCGAGGCACGCACGAGGTCAAAGGCAGCCCCGTTCTCAAGGATCACCTCGTCACTGTTCAGACGCTTGTTTGCCCAGTCCTTGACACAACGGGGAGTGACCTTCATCACCGCGTTGAAGACGTTGACAGTGTTTCTCACCAGGCTGCGGGCAACGCGTGACGAACCAAACATCTCGTCACCCCCGTCCTGCTTTGACAGGTCCACCGAAGTCTTGATCACGTTGCGCGCCTTCTTGGATGTGGCCAAGGCATAGACCATTATCGCCCCGGCGATCACAAGGAACAGGGTCGGGGTCTTGGCAGACGAATTGAGGAACTCCACAGAGAACGATGACGGGTCGCCGCCACCTGCCGCGACATAGTGCACGTAGCTGTCATAGCCCGCCAAAGGCACACCGATGAAGTTCACAAGGTCGTTGCCCGCAAACGCCATCGCCAAGGCAAACGTGCCGAGCAGCACAATGACCTTGAAGACATTCACCTTGAGGAAGTGCAACAACTGCATGATGACGGTGAAGACCACGAAACACCCACCAACGATGAGCAACGTGTTGTCGGCCACCCACTGCTTGTTCTCAGGGGTCATGAATGTCAAGTCCTTGACACCCTTGATGAGCATGAAGTAGACAATCGCCGTGGCAGCCAGACCGCCGAACAAACCGATCTTCCACGTCAGCCCCTTCTTGTAATTGAACGAGAAGAAAAGGCGGGCGAGGAACTGTATCAACGTACCGAAAACAAACGCAATGGCCACCGAAACGAATATCGCGATGATCACCGACAACGCCTTGTCCGTGTTGAGCAGGTTGAGCAACGACAGCTCACCAGTCGTGTCGTTGGCAATCTTGACCATCGACATCGCGAAGGCCGAACCCAGAAGCTCGAACACCATCGACACCGTCGTCGAGGTCGGCAGCCCGAGCGAGTTGAACACGTCCAGCAGGATGACATCGGTGATCATCACGGCGAGGAAGATGCACATTATCTCATCAAAGTAGTAGTGCTCCGGCAGCACGATCCCATGCCGCGCGATGTCCATCATGCCGTTGCTCATCGATGCACCGAGGAACACGCCCACGGCGGCGACAATGATGATCGTGCGGAACGAGGCCGCCTTGGCCCCCACCGCCGAGTTCAAGAAATTAACAGCGTCATTGCTCACACCGACCATCAGGTCAAAGACGGCCAGCATGAAAAGGAAAATGACGAAACCCAAGTAGATTGTTTCCATACGATATGATTGTGTTGTGATAATCCACGTTTACGGCCGCAAAAGTACCCCCGCCATGTTATAAGCAAATTGCACTGATGTTACAAAAATGTTTCAATCCGCTCCCCAGCCACGCCAGACGCGGAGGCGGGCGGTCCTCGCCGTCCCTCGTCATACGGCTCATCCGTCGCCAACGGTCGATGGCAATCGCGTGGGGAGGCACTCCGGCGTCCCGCGCTCCGGGGCGGCAGTCCCGCATGGTGCCAAGGGGAGTAAAACCCGGTGCCGCCGGACGTAAAGTCCCATCAGGTCAGACCTGAACTTAACTTGCTCGCCGGGAAAAGTTCATTTCCCCCTGACATAAAGTAAAAACAAAAGTTCTGAATATATAAACAAAACTTCTGAATATACTTTAGGTTAGGACCTAATGAACTTTATTCGCCGGGCAAACGGACTTTGCCCGGCGAATGGGTGAAGTTTGTGCCTGACCAGATTGGGCTTTATGTCTGGCGGCATCGCGTCTTGCCCCAGCCCATGCATGACTGGGGCAGGGTTGCTGTCACGACGGCTTGCCGCCAACGACATCGGTGTTCTCGATGGACTTGCTGGTTTTCTTGACCTTGGCCTTGAGTTCGCCGAATGAGTAGCTGAGCGACACGGCGTATTGCATCACCCTCATCCGCTGGATGTTGGTGCTGATGCAGTCGGTGGCGCGCGACGAGTGGCGGTATTCGTCATACTTGGGTGCGAAGGTCGACGCGCTGACCTGCAACGAGAGGCGGTCATCCTTCAGGAATTTGCGCTGGAGCGACAGCCCGTACCAGTAGTAGACGGGGCGTGCCATCGAGTAGA